>NZ_SCOK01000001.1:0-382080 GCF_005502555.1 Pseudomonas sp. D(2018) | reverse complement strand
GTGGCCCAGGCCGAAGCCCTGGCGCGCACCCTGCTGGCCCAACCGGAAGTCCAGCCCATTGGCCTGGGCGCCCGCGACTCCCTGCGCCTGGAAGCCGGCCTGTGCCTCTACGGGCATGACATGAACACCGACACCACGCCGGTAGACGCGAGCCTCATCTGGGCCATCTCCAAGGCCCGCCGCGCCGACGGTTCGCGCGCGGGTGGCTTCCCGGGCGCCGGACGCATCTTCGCCCAGCAGCAAGAGGGCGTTGTCAGCAAACGCGTCGGGCTGTTGCCCAGCGGCCGCGCGCCGGTGCGCGAGGGCACGCAGATCGTCAACGCTGAACAGCAGGTCATCGGCCAGGTCACCAGTGGCGGCTTCGGCCCGAGCCTGGGCGGACCGCTGGCCATGGGGACGCTCGACAGCCGCTACACGGCGCTGGAGACCGAGGTCTATGCCCTGGTGCGTGGCAAACCCCTGCCCATGCGGGTGGTGAAAACCCCCTTCGTGCCACAGCGCTACTACCGTGGCTGAAGGCGAACGCCTGCCTTGAACGGGTAGGAGCGAGCTCTGCTCGCGAAGCGGTTCGCGAGCAGAGCTCGCTCCTACGTAAAACCCCGATCCTTCGGAGCAAGAACATGACCGAAACCCAGACCAGCCCACGTGTGCAGCCTTTGCAAACCGGCGTGAAACTGCGCGGCGCGGAGAAGGTGGCCCGCATCAAGCACGTGCTGCGCAAGCACAAGCTGCACAGCGTCTGCGAAGAGGCGTCCTGCCCGAACCTGGGCGAATGCTTCTCCGGCGGTACCGCGACCTTCATGATCATGGGCGACATCTGCACCCGCCGCTGCCCCTTCTGCGACGTTGGCCACGGCCGGCCGAAGCCGCTGGATGCCGATGAACCGAAGAATCTGGCCATCGCCATCGCCGACCTGCGCCTGAAGTACGTGGTGATCACCTCGGTGGACCATGCCGACCAGCAAGCCCACGGGACGAAGACCCACTGATCGACGCCGGGCCCAGCCATTTTTGGAGAGTCGGCAAAGCGCAAAAAACAACGCCCTCCATTCGGAGGGCGTTTTCACAGCGGGGGAGGGTTCACGGATTCGGCGCATGGCTGCCGAGAAGGCCGCCACTGGATTTCTTGCCGCGCTTGGCCGTGCGCTTTTCCAGAAGGGTTTTCTGGGGCTTTTTCTTCGCTTCGCGTTTTGAGTCGAGACCTTTGCTCATGGCGTCTATCTCCGAGAGAGGGTGGATGGATCAGCGCATCCCTGCCTTGAAGCGCTCAATGGCCATTACCACCTCCTGGGCTGCACGAGCCGGTTGGATTACGGAGCCGATGAAAACAGCATAGTCGCCTTGCGGGCGGCTGCATGGCCCGGCAAACCCTCGATTGCTTAACACTTCGTGCGCCAGGCGGTGACAGCGCCCGGCGACGGCCGCATCATGCGGGATCATCGCTGGACGGTAGTAGGAACCCCATGTCCGAGCTCCTGGGATACGCCGCGCAATCCATCGTCGGATGCGTGCGTGAACACAACGAAGATGCGCTGCTGTGCGCCCCTGAACTGGGGCTCTGGGCCGTGGCCGACGGCATGGGCGGCCACCAGCGTGGCGAAGTCGCCAGCGCGGTGGCCCTCGATGCCCTGCGCGAGGCCGTGGCCGCCAAACAGGACCTGGTCGTCGCCGTGCAGACCGCCCATCGCGCCGTGGTCGCGGCGGCATCGGGCTCCGGCATGGGCACCACGCTGGTGGCCGTGAAGTTCGACGGAGCGATGTTCGATCTGGCCTGGGCCGGCGACAGTCGCGCCTACCGTGTCGGCGTCGACGGCATCACTCGGCTCAGCCATGACCACAGCCTGGTGCAGGCGCTGGTGGATGCGGGGGAGTTGAGTCCGCAGCAGGCTCGTCGCCATCCGCAGCGCAATGTGGTGACCCAGTGCCTTGGCCAGGAACACCAGGACCTTGAAGTCGGTGGTGTGAAAGACGCACTGGCGCCCGGTGAACTCCTGCTGCTCTGCAGTGATGGCCTGACCGGTGAGCTGGCCGATGACGAGATCCTCGCCCAGTGCGCCCGTGCGGAAACCCTGGACGACCTGGTGGCGCACTTGCTGGCGCTGGCCTGCGATGCCGGTGGTCGGGACAACATCTCCTGCATCGTGATCGGCCTGGCGTTGTCGGAAACCACTGTGGCGGCAAACAGGTCGAATTCGTTCCTGAGCCGGTTGCTCAAATCGCGAAGATCCTGAATCCATGAACGACAATCTGCTAGATATACCCGGCTACCTCGTACACGGCCGCCTGGGCAAGGGCGGGATGGCCGAGGTCTACCTCGCCACCCAGGAATCGCTCAACCGCAAGGTGGCGGTGAAGGTGCTGGACAAACTGGACGATGAAGCCTTTACCAGCCGCTTCATCAGGGAAGCGCGCATGCTCGCCTCCCTGCACCACCCGTCCATCGTCACCATCTACGATATCGACCGTCTGCCCGACGGCCGCCACTACCTGGCGATGGAGTTCCTCTCCGGTGGCGACCTGGGCCGCTATAAGGGGCAGGCGCTGGAGCCGCTGGAGGCATTGCGTATCGTCCGGCAGATTGCCGGAGCCCTGGCCGTGGTGCATGGCAAGGGCCTGATACACCGCGATATCAAGCCGGCCAATATCCTCTTCCGTGACGACGGCACGGCGGTGCTCACCGATTTCGGCATCGCCAAGGACCTGGAGCTGGACAGCGAACTGACCCAGTTCAATGTCGCGGTCGGCAGCCCGGCCTACAGCAGCCCGGAGCAAGCCCAGTGCCAGGCGCTGGATGCGCGTAGCGACATCTATAGCCTGGGCGTGATCCTGCTGGAGCTGCTGACCGGCGAGAACCCCTATCGTGGAGCCAGCTACGCCGAAACCGTGCTCAACCACGTGCAGATGGACCCGCCCGTGCTGCGCAGGGGGCTGGCTGACTACCAGCACCTGATCGACCGCATGCTGGCCAAGGACCCGGACGAGCGCTTCGCCGATTGCCACGTGCTGTTGGACAGCCTGAACGAGCTGTGCGACCTCGATCTCGATTTCACCCGCATAGCGCCGGCCGTGGCCGTGAACCCGACGGCGAAGCAGCCGGCGGCAAACCGTCGTTACCGTGGCTTGCTCTGGGGCCTGGCCGGACTGATGTTGCTGGTCGTTTCCAGCGGTGGTGGTTACTACGTCGTACTACGAATGAAAATCGCCGACCTGCTGGAACTGGGCGAACAGCGCCTGGCCGAAGGCAAGCTGATGGCGCCGGCAGCGGACAACGCCGACTTCTACTTCCACGAAGTGCTGCGCCTGGACAAGGACAATGCCAAGGCGGGCGATGGCCTGCAGCGGGTCCTGGCCGCACGCGTCGCCAACTTCCTGGTGCTGGCCGAACAGCGCCTGGCCGAGGACAACCTGCTTCAGCCGGAAGAGGACAGTGCGGTGTTTTATTACCAGCAGGTGCTCACCCTGGCGCCCGGCAACGAACAGGCATTGGCCGGGCTGGAGAAGGTGGCGCAGCGCTTTGTCGAGCACAGCGAAGAGGCTTATCGCCGGCGCGAGTTCGCCTTGGCACTGGAATACATCGACGCCGGCCTGCAGGTGGCGCCGACGAACCCGACCCTGCTCGAACTCCGCGCCGTTCACGAGCAGCGGGTGCGCAAGGCCAAGGCGGCGCGGGTGGCCACGGCGCGTCCGGCCAAACCGCAGGCTCGTCAGGAAGAGCAGGCCAACCCCATCAAAAAATTGTGGAACCGCCTTTTCAACTAACTGCCAACTCCAGCAAGGTCAGGGAGCAGGCACATGGCTATCATTGCCCTGTGCCCTGCCTCCAAGGACCCCACAATGCTCAGGATTCACTTCGCGGATAACCGCCAGGCGCCCATCTGGCTGGTGGACGAACGCTTCACCATCGGCCAGGACAGCCGCAACAGCCTGGTTCTGGCGGACCCGGAGATCAGCCTGTTCCACGCGGAAATCCGGCAGGACCACGGCCAGTACTACCTGAGCGATTGCGGCACGCCCGGCGGCACCTTCGTCAATGGCGAGCGCATCGGTGCGCGTTTCCAGCTGCGTTCAGACGACTCTGTGCGCATCGGCAACCTCGAACTCCTGCTGGTGGACCCGGCCAAGGCCCGACCCAAGGTCGAAGCCGCGGCGCGCTGGTACCTGCAAGTCATCAAAGGGGAGCACGAAGGGCAGAAGTACCACGTCACCGGCTCCATCACCTTCGGTCGCTCGGTGAAGTGCGAACTGTGCTTCAGCGACCAGGAGCTGTCGCGCCGGCACTGCGAGTTCTTCCTCAAGGACGATGTGCTGGAGGTCAAGGACCTTGCTTCGGCCAACGGCGTGTTCGTCAACCAGCAGAAAGTCAGCACGGCGGTATTGCAGCCCGGCGACCAGATCCGCATGGGTTCGGTGAACCTGCTGGTGATCGGCCCCAAGGTGGCGGCACCGCAAGCGGTGGACGAAGACGCCACGCTGTTCATGCCCGTGGCGCAAATCCCCAAGCCCGCCGTGCCACGCCCAATGGGGCGCCAGCCGGTGGCCAATCCGCTGCGCGCGGCGGCGCAGAAGCAGGCCGCGCCCACCGAAGCGGCCCGTCAGTCGCCGAACAAGGTGCTGATCGGCCTGCTGGTGCTGACCGTTGCAGCGGCAGCGGCCTTTGCCGGCAAGACCTTCCTGTAGGGGCGATTTCATTCGCCAAGGGCCGCGCTGAATCAGTAGCCCGGATGAAATCCGGGAAAGCTCCAACCGCCGCTCCTGGATTTCATCTGATGGGTTTCGCTTCGCTCAACCACATCCTACGGCCGGCCGATCAGCTCTGAATGCCAAACACCTCGGCCAGGTGCTCCTCATAGCGCTTCACGTCAGCCTCGATATTCGGCCGCTTCATCACGTCCACGCAGAGGAAGGTGGGCAGGGCGCTCATGCCGAGGAACTGGTTGGCCTTGTGGAAGGGGAAGTACACCGCATCCACGCCCTTGGCCTCGAAGAAGTCGGTGGGGTCGTCGAACGCTTGCTGCGGCGCGTTCCAGGTCAGCGACAGCATGTACTGCTTGCCCTGGATGAGGCCGCCACTGCCGTACTTCTGCGAGGCGTCCGAGCGGGTGCGGCCGTCATTGGCGTAAAGGCTGCCGTGACCGGCGGTGAACACCTCGTCCAGGTACTGCTTCACGGTCCAGGGCGCACCCATCCACCAGCCGGGCATCTGGTAGATCACCACATCGGCCCAGAGAAACTTCTGCACCTCTTCGGCAACGTCGTAGCCGGCGTCGATCTGGGTTTCCTTGACGTCGAAGCCGGCGCGGTCGAGGAAGGCCAGCGCGGCGTCGTGCAGGGTGGCGTTGTAGCGGCCATCGGAGTGGGCGAACTTCTTGCCGCCGTTGAGCAACAGGATCTTTTTCATGGCAGTAGCCTCCGCAAGTTGATGTGGCGGCAGACTACCGGTCACCCCACTGCGGAAAAATCCGTTCGGGTGCAATTGATACTTGCTTTAAAGTCACTAATTCATATGTGTTAGTTGCGGTAGGGTTGATAAAAATCACGCCATCCAGAGGCCATCGCCATGACCCAACCCTACGGTTTCATCCTCCACGCCCACACCAGGCCCGAGAAGGCCGACGCGTTCGAGGCACTGTTCCGCGCCTACGTCGAGCCCAGCCGGGCGGAGGCGGGCTGCATCGAGTACCACATGCTGCGTGATGCCCAGGACCCGAGCCTGTTCATCTTCTATGAGGTCTGGCAGAGCCGGGCCGCGCTGGAAGTCCACAGCGCACTGCCACACATGCGCCGCTTTCACGAAAACCGTATGGACTACCTGCGGCGCGACTTCGAGATTCGCGAGATCGAGATGCTCAGCCCATCGTCCGCCCGCGTCTAAAGCCCGCTGCGAATCAGCCTCAGGTACTCCGTCCGGCCGCCGATATCGTTGTGCCCGGCGCCGGGTATCACCTCCCGCCGCGCCACGCCCGAGCGGAACTGGGCGAAGAGTTTTTCACTGCTCCAGCGCGGGATTACTTCGTCCCGTTCCGCGACTATCAACAACGTGGGCACGGTGATGACCGGGGCGTAGCGCCAGGATTCGTACCGGTCCTTGAGCATCCAGCGCACCGGGTAGATGGGGAACTGTCGCTGGGCCAGTTCGAGGATGCTGTTGTAGGGCGTGACCAGCACCAGCCGTGCTGCAGGGCGCTGGCTTGCCAACTGGATAGCCACGCCGCTGCCCAGGCTGCGGCCGACCAGCGCCACCTCGCCATGCAGGGTATGAACCTTGTCGAACAAAGCCAGGGCGTCCTGGAGGATGGCGGCTTCCGAGGGATTGCCGGTGCTGTCGCCGAACCCCCGGTAATGCAGCAAATAGAGGGCGTGGTCGGGGAAGGCCTCGGCGAAGTCCGGCAGGCTGCGGGAGACGTCCTCGGCATTGCCGCCGAAGTAGATCAGCGCCTTGGGGCTGGCCAGCGGACGCACGGTGACGGCTATCCGCTCGTCGGTCACCGGCAACATCAGCAACCGGTCGGGACTGCCGATGGCACGGGGCTGCGGGAAGTAGATCAGCGAGCGCTGGAAGACCAGGAGCGCCGCTCCCAGCCCGAGATAGAGCGCAACGGCCAGCAGGACAATGCCGATCAGACTACGGGCCATGGCATCAGAGGTGTTGAGTTGTCGCGGCACGTCTTGGGCATGGCGCGTGTCTTCCCTGTGCGGGGTCGGGTCCATTCACCATAGTCGAGGCGCGCTTGCCTAAGCTGTAAGGGCATGCCCAAGCGAGGTGGCCACAATGGAACGCAAGCACGATCTCGACACCTACAAACGCTTCAAGAAGCAGCATCCGGCTTACTTTCAGGCCGTGGAAACCCTCGGCGCCGTGGTGCGCCAGACCGGCCCCCTGGATGAGCGCAGCCTGCAATTGATCCAGCTCGCCGCCGCGGCGGCCATCCACTCCGAAGGTGCCGTCCACAGCCACACGCGCCGCGCCCTGGAGGCCGGTGCCACGCCCGAAGATATCCACCACACCCTGCTGGTGCTCACCAGCACCATCGGGTTCCCTACGGTGATGGCCGCCCTGAGCTGGGCGGGGGATGTGCTGGAGAGCAAGGAATAAGGTGCGCTCTGGCGGAGATGGGTACCGCTGCGCGCAACCGCATCCTGCGGACTAGGCGCTAGGCGAGCTGTCCGCTTCGGGTTCCTGCTGCTGCAGCAGCCACATCTGTGCGTAGCTGCCGCCGATGTCCAGCAACTGGCGGTGGGTGCCTTTCTCGATCACCCGGCCGGCGTCGAGCACCAGGATCTGGTCGGCGTCCATCACGGTGGAGAGGCGGTGGGCGATGACCAGGGTGGTGCGACCGACCTGAATGCGGTCGAGCGCGGTCTGGATGGCCTTTTCAGACTTGGAATCGAGGGCCGAAGTGGCCTCGTCGAAGATCAGGATGGCGGGGTTCTTCAGCAGGGCGCGGGCGATGGCCACGCGCTGTTTCTCGCCCCCGGAGAGCTTGAGGCCGCGCTCGCCCACCGGGGTTTCGTAACCGTCAGGCAGGCGCAGGATGAAATCGTGGATATGCGCAGCGCGGGCGGCGGCTTCCACCTCCTCGCGGCTGGCCTCGGGGCGGCCGTAGCTGATGTTGTAGTAGATGCTGTCGTTGAACAGCACGGTGTCCTGGGGAACGATGCCGATGGCGCTGCGCACCGAGCCTTGGGTCAGTTCGCGCAGGTCGTGGCCATCGATGCGGATGTGCCCGGCATCGATGTCGTAGAAACGGTAGAGCAGGCGGGCGAGGGTGGACTTGCCAGAGCCTGAATGGCCGACCACCGCCACGGTGCCACCGGGGGGAATCTCGAAGTCCACGCCGTGGAGGATCTCCCGGCGCGGGTCGTAGCCGAAGTGCACGTTCTCGAAGCGCACCCGTGGCCGGGTGGCTTGCAGCGGGGTGGCGCCCGGCGCGTCCTGCACGTCCTGGCGCTCGTCCAGCAGGCCGAACAGCCGCTCCATGTTGGTCAGCGCCTGCTTCACCTCGCGGTACATCATGCCGAGCATGAACAACGGGGCGGACAGCTGCAGCAGGTAGGTGTTCACCAGCACCAGGTCGCCGATGGTGAGTTCGCCGGCCACGACGCCCGCGGCGGCACGCCACATCATGGCCGTGACGCCCATGGCGACGATGGAGGTCTGGCCCAGGTTGAGCAGCGCCAGGGATTTGGTGGCCTTGACCTTGGCGTTCTCCAGATGGCGCAGGTTCTCGTCGTAGCGTGCCGACTCGTGGGCTTCGTTGTTGAAGTACTTCACCGTCTCGTAGTTGAGCAGCGAATCCACCGCGCGCTCATTGGCGCGGGTGTCCGCCTCCACCGCTGCGCGGTAGTAGCGGGTGCGCCATTCGGTGATGGCGAACGTCCAGATGCCGTAGGCGACCAGGGTGGCGAGGGTGATGAAGGCGAAGCCCCAGTCGTACGCCCAGACCAACACTGCAGTGACCAGCAGCACTTCGAGCAGGGTCGGGACAATGGTGTACAGCGTCCAGTCCAGCAGGTCGGAGATGGCACTCCCGCCACGCTCGACGTCACGGGCGACGCCGCCGGTGCGCCGGCCCAGGTGGAACCTCAGGCTCAGCCCGTGCAGGTGCTGGAACACCTTGAGGGTGATCTGCCGCGAGGCCCGCGCCATGACCCGGGCGAACACCACCTGGCGCAGCTCGGTGAACAGGGTGACGCCGATACGCGAGGCGCCATAGGCCAGCAGCAGGGCCACCGGCAGCACCAACAGGCTGGGCTCGACATTGAGCCCATCGACGATCTGCTTGAGGGCGATCGGCACATAGAGGTTGATCAGCTTGGCGGCGAAGATCAGCCCCAGCGCCAGGGCGATGCGGCCGGTGTAGGGCTTGAGGTAGGGCAGCAAGGTGGCGATCACGGCGGCATCGCCACGGGTGCCGGCCTTGCGTGCAATGGGAGCGGAGCCGTCGTTCTTGTTACCGGTCGCGTCCTGCGGAGCCGGGTTGTCATCCAGGGCTGCCATCGCCCACCTGCCTTCTGTGATCAAGATCTGGCGACGATACTCCAGAGCCGGGTCAGGCGCGAAGCGACTCGAGGGTCAGCGCGCGATGGAATCGGCCACCTGCTGGACCTGTTTGCGGAACCAGCGGCGCAGGCGGTCGGCGTCGGTCCGTTCATGCCAGATCTGCATCACCTCGACCCGCGGCAATGCCAACGGCAGCGGGTGCATGCGCAGGTCGGGGTCGCGATCCACGGCTTCTTCGGCCAGTGAGCGCAGGCAGGTGAGCAGCAGGTCGGTGCCGCGAATCAGTCGGGTCGGTGCGATGAAGCTGGACAGCCCGGCGGCGACCCGGCGGCTCAGTCCCCTGGCCTGCAGGGCCCGATCCATCAGCCCATCGAGGTCACCGGTAAGGGTAGTGAGCAGGTGCTCGCAGGCGAGGAACGCGTCCAGGTCCAGGCCGTTGGCCAGGCGCGCGTTGCCTTGGGAGGCCAGGACCACGAAGTCCTCGCTCAGCAGGCGCTGCTGGTGAAAGGTGCCTGGCAGGTCGGTGTAGAAGCCGGCAATCGCCAGGTCGCAGGTGCCTTTCTCCAGCTCGTCGCGGGGGAGCTGGCCACGGGTGTTGTGGGTGACCAGCACCAGGTTCGGCGCCTGGCTGCGCAGGATCGGCAGAAGTGTCGGCAGCAGCATCTGTTCCACGTAGTCGGTGCTGTAGAGATGGAGGCGCTCGGCGCGGCCGAGAAAGTCCTGTCCATCACAGAGCTCGTAGAAGGTTTCCAGCTCGCCCACCAGGCGCTGCACCTGCGGCGCCAGCTCGTGGGCACGGGGCGTTGGGGTGAGACCGCGAGGGGCGCGGACGAAGAGCGGGTCGCCGAACTGGTGGCGCAGTTTGTTCAGCTTGTGACTCAAGGCCGGTTGGCTGAGGGCCATGCGCTCGGCCGCCAGCGACGCATTGCGTTCCTGGTAGAGCACGTGGAAGACCTGCAGCAGGTTCAGGTCCTTCTTGGTGATATTCATTTTTTGGATGCCAGAAATAAAGGCTTTCGAATTATCGAATCTTAGTGCCTTGCCTAGGATGGCGGCCACTGACGCGCTGATATCCAGGAGACCCCATGACCCTCAGCATCTTCGCCACCATCAGCCCCAGGCCCGAGCACCGCGACGCGGTGGAGCGGGCCCTGCGGGTGATGGTCGAGCGCTCCCGGGCTGAGCCCGGCAACCTGCGTTACGACCTGTTCATCCGCGAGGGCGAGGTGCTGGCTTTCGACCTCTTCGAGCTCTACGCCGACGAGGCTGCCGTCGAAGCCCATCGCCAGAGCGCCCATTACCAGGCGTATCGCGCCGCCACCGCCGACTGGCTGGCCGCGCCCACCCAGGTACGCCTCGCCCGTCCGCTGGACGTGGCACCGTTCAATTGATCAGGAGATTCAACATGACCAAGGTTTCCACCCTGGCGCTGGCCCTTGCCGGCGCGATGCTGGCCGGCACGGCCAACGCGGCGCCCAAGGGCGAGGTGCTGGTGCTGCTTTCCAGCGAGAATCAGTTGCCACTCAAGGACGGCAAGCAGTACCCCACCGGCTTCTACCTCAACGAGTTCGGCGTACCCGCGGACCACTTGCTCAAGGCGGGCTACGCGCTGGTACTGGTGACCCCCAGGGGCAACGCGCCGAGCGTGGACGAGCGCTCCATCGATCCGCAGTACTTCGGCGGAGACGCAGCGGAAATGAAGCGCATCCAGAAGGTGGTCGAAGGCCTGCCGGGCATGAACGACAGCCTGTCGCTGCAAGAAGTACTGGCCGGAGACCTGGACCGCTATGCCGGGTTGCTGATTCCCGGTGGCCACGCGCCGCTGATCGACCTGGCCAACAACCCCGAAGTGGGAGCGCTATTGCGTCACTTCCACCAGGCCGGCAAGCCCACTGCCGCCATTTGCCACGGACCCATTGCGTTGCTCTCGGCCCAGGACGACCCCGCCAGTTACCAGGCGGCCCTGGCCCGTGGCGAGAAGCCGGCGGCGAGCAACTGGGTCTATCAGGGCTACCGCATGACCATCTTCGCCGACCCGGAAGAGCAGGTATTCGAACGCTCCCTCAACGGCGACCGCATCCTCTTCTACCCGGCCAAGGCGATGTCGGGCGCAGGCGGCGACATGGCCTACGCCACGGCCTGGAGTCCCAACGTGGTGGTGGATCGCGAGTTGATCACCGGCCAGAACCCGTTCTCCGACCATGCGCTGGCCAAGGCGTTGGTGGAACAGCTGGGGGCGGGGAAGGGCGAGTAACGCGCTACGCCGCTCTGGCAGGTTGGCGCCGGGCACCAACTTGCCGGGCGGCGCTCCTCAACGGAGCGCCGTGCGGCAAGACTTTTCAAGCCATCGGCGGCAGTCGTCGCTTCACCGGGGTTTTCTTGACGATGGCGGTGCTGGTTTCGGCGAAGACGTTGATGCGGTCCAGCAGCGTGTCGAGCTGTTCCATGGAGCGCACGCACAGCCGTGCGATGAAGCAGTCGTCGCCGGTCACCTTGTCGCACTCGGTGAATTCCGGAATGTCCTGGATCTTGCGTTCCACCACCTGTAACTGGCCGGGCAATGGGCGGATGCGGACGATGGCCTGGAGCTGGTAGCCAAAGGCCTTCGGGTCTACCTCGACCGTGTAGCCCGTGAGCACACCGCGTTCTTCCAGCTTGCGCAGCCGCTCCGCCACGCTGGGGGAGGAAAGGCCGCTGATCTGCGCCAGGGCCTTGAGGGAACGGCGCGAGTCTTCCATCAAGGCGGAGATCAGCAACTGGTCGATGTCGTCGGTCATGGCGGCCTCGTTAGGTAAACGGATAAAAGTGCCTTGATAGTAAAGGTAGATGGCGAAATGCGCCTTTGCTATCGCATGGAAACTGCCGGTTATGGCTCGTCATACTGTGCGCCACACAGAGGAGCCCATCATGGACAAATCAATACATCGCGGTTCGTTGGAAATGGTCGCCGCCATGCTCATCTCCGGCACCATTGGCTGGTTGGTGATGCTCTCGGGGCAGCCAGTGCTGGATGTGGTGTTCTGGCGCTGCCTGTTCGGCGCACTGACCTTGCTCGTCATCTGCTCGGCGATGGGCTTCCTGCGCCCCGGCATCCTGACCCGAGCGACCTTCCTCCTGGCGGTACTCAGCGGCGTGGCCATCGTCGGCAACTGGGTGCTGCTGTTCGCTTCCTACTCGCGGGCGTCCATCTCCATTGGCACGGCGATCTACAACGTCCAGCCCTTCATGCTGGTCGGACTGGCAGCGCTGTTCCTCGGTGAAAAGATCACCCTGCAGAAGCTGGCATGGCTGGCCGTGTCGTTCGTGGGGATGCTGGCCATCGTCAGCGCCCATGGCGGGCAGGGTGAGAGTGGGAGCGATTACCTGGCGGGCATTGCCCTGGCCCTGGGCGCGGCGCTGCTGTATGCGATTGCCGCGCTGATCATCAAGCGGCTGAGCGGGGTGCCACCACATCTGATCGCGCTGATCCAGGTCACCACCGGGGTGCTGTTGCTGGCACCCATGGCGAACCTGTCCAGTCTGCCGCAGGGCACCGGTACTTGGTCCATCCTGCTGACTCTCGGCGTGATCCACACTGGCGTGATGTACGTGCTGCTCTATGGCGCCATCCAGAAACTGCCGACCGCTCTGACCGGCGCACTGTCGTTCATCTACCCGATTGCGGCGATTTTCGTGGACTGGTTCGCCTTCGGCCGCCAGCTCGAACTGCTGCAGTGGGTGGGCGTGGCGGCCATCCTCGTCGCGGCGATGGGGATGCAGCAGGGCTGGGGTTTCAATCTGCGGCGCGCGGCGCAGGCCCAATCGTAGGCGGCGCCTGTAAGTTGGTGTAGAGCGAAGCGCGGCCCAACGCATAGACCCGACTCCCACATCGTTGGGCTTCGCTGCGTTCAGCCGCAACCTACGGGCGCGGTGCGCTCAATGCACCTCTTTCGACGCCTGGCCGAACTGCCGGTCGGCCGTGTTCAGGCGTTCCAGCTCACGGCGCACCATGTTGGCGAACGCCGAAGGCTTGAGGTGATACAGCTCGGTGGCGACCCAGGCCAGCCAGCGCGGGCCCATGGCGTCACGTTGCGCTAATAGGCGCAGCGCTTCGTCACGGGCCTGCCCGGCATGCTCCTCGTGGAACTGCCGGCGGCTTGCCGGATCAGCTGGCTTGCAGGCCGACATAGACGTTCTGTACATCGTCGTGGTTGTCCAGGGCTTCGAGGAAGGCTTCCACTTCCTCCAACTCGGCGCCGGACAGGCTGACCGGGTTCTTCGCCTTGTAGCCCAGGTTGGCCGACTGCACGGTGAAGCCGAAGTCCGGCAGCGCCTTGCACACGGCGTCCAGGTCGGTCGGGTCGGTGTAGAACAGGGTGGCGCCTTCGTCGTCGGCTTCGAAGTCCTGGGCGCCTGCTTCGATGGCGGCCAGTTCCACGTCGGCATCGGCGCTGGCAGGTTCCGCCTCGATCATGCCCAGGTGGTCGAAGTCCCAGGAGACCGAGCCGGAAGTGCCCAGTTGGCCCTTGCGGAACAGCACGCGCACTTCGGCGACGGTGCGGTTCACGTTATCGGTCAGGCATTCGACGATCACCGGTACCCGGTGCGGCGCGAAGCCTTCATAGAGGGTGCGCTCGTAGTTGACCACTTCGCCGGAAAGGCCCGCGCCTTTCTTGATGGCGCGCTCCAGGGTGTCTTTCGGCATGGAGGCCTTCTTGGCCTGGTGCACGGCGAGACGCAGCTTGGGGTTCATGTCAGGATCGGCACCGTTACGCGCGGCGATCATGATCTCTTTCACCAGTTTGCCGAAGATCTTCCCTCGGGCGTTGGCGGCGGCTTCTTTAGGTTTGGCTTTCCACTGGGCGCCCATGGTGGCTCTCTCGCAGGTTCTTGGGGAAATGGCGCCGGATTTTACTTGGGGAGAGGGGGCGGCTGCCAGCCGGCTCGTCAGTTCCGTGAGGGACCTTCGGGGGAATCTGGCGTCTAATGGCCATTATGGATAGATTGCTGGTACCCAGGCTGATCAACGCCAGATGGCGCCCATGGCCCCTGCGAGCGGAGACCGAATGCAGTTGCCCAGTAGTTCCAGTGCGCCCCATAGCGCGAGCGATGAGCGATTCGACAACCTGATCCGCTTGCTCAAGAGCCGGTTCGGCGTGATGGCCACCGTGATGACCACGGGCGCCGGTGGCATCCAGCAGATCCGCAGCTGCGCCGGGCCGGCATGCGTCCAGGCGTTGTCCGATGGCCTGGTTACGCTCCCCCCGGGCTTTCGTGGGGATGATCCCGTGGTGATCCCCGACCTCCTTCAGCAACCGCACGGGTGTCCGGAAGCGCTGGCGCAAGCCTTGCCGGACCTGGGCTTTCTCGCCGCCTGTCCACTCTTGGCGCCCGATGGCGCCCTGATGGGCCGACTCTGGCTCCTGCACGATCAACCCCGCGATCTGGACGCTGAAGAGCAGCAGGTGCTGCGCGAGTTCGCCGAACTGGCCAGCGGAATGCTGGTGGACCGGCTGGAGCTGGAGCGTGTTCGGGAAAGCGAGAAGCGCATGGCCCTGGCCATTGCCGGCAGCGGCACCGGCATCTGGGACCGCAATGCCTTGACCGGTGAAATCCACTACTCCACCGACTGGAAAGCGCTGCTGGGTTATGCCGATCACGAGGTGGGCAACCGCATCGAGGAAAGCTACACGCGCGTCCATCCCGAGGACCTGGCCTATGTGCAGGCCAGCATCCAGGCCCACTTCGACGGCCGTACCGAGGCTTACGAGGTGGAGCACCGCTTGCGTTGCCGGGACGGCCTCTACAAGTGGGTGTGCAGCCGCGGCAAGGTGGTGGAGTGGGACGAGGCGGGCAAGCCCTTGCGTATGGTGGGTACCACCACCGACGTCACCGCCATGCGCAACCTCTCGGAGAAGATGCAGCAAGCGGCGGCGCTGATGACCGACCTGACCAACGAAATTCCCGGCATGGTCTTCCAGTACCGGCGCCAGTTGGACGGCAGCGCCTTCTTTTCCTACGTCAGCAACGGCGTCCGCGAGATCTATGGGCTGGCGCCGGAGCAACTGACCCGGAACGCCGACGCGCTGCACGGCATCATCCACCCCGACGACCTGATCTTCTACCTCGATTCCCTGGAGCGCTCCGCTCGCGATCTCACGCCCTGGCACCTGGAGTACCGCGTGCAGTTGCCTGGTTGCGGCCTTTCCTGGCGCCAGGGGGACGCACGTCCCCGACCGCTGGCGGACGGCGGCGTGCTCTGGCATGGCTTCATCACCGATGTCACTGAACGCAAGCTGATCGAAGCTGAGCTGCAAGTCTTCGCCACCACGGACTCCCTTACCCAGCTTTCCAATCGCCGGCACTTCATGGCGCAGCTGGATGCCGAGCTGGCGCGCGTGCAGCGAACAGCGGGTTACAGCGCGGCAATCCTGATGTTCGACCTGGACCACTTCAAGGCCATCAACGACCGCTGGGGGCATTCCGTGGGAGACCAGGCGCTGCGGCATTTCTCGTTGATCCTCCGTACCCAGTTGCGCCGTACCGATGCCGCCGGGCGCATGGGCGGCGAGGAGTTCGCCGTGGTGCTGAGCAATGTCTCCATCGACGAGGCGCGGTTGTTCGCCGCGCGGGTGCAAGGCGAACTGTCAGCTTCTCCCGTTGAACATGGCGAAGAGCGCCTGGCGCTGGCGGTCAGCGTTGGTATCGCTGCGCTCCATCCCACCGACACCCGCGCGGAAGCCAGCCTGTCGCGCAGCGACATGGCGCTGTATCGAGCCAAGCGCGCTGGGCGCAACCGGATCGAGTGCCACTGAGCGCGTCGCCGATTGCTGAAATTTCTTCTCCGCACTGCATCCAATTGCCCTGCGCGTGGGTAGTACAGGTAACAGCCAACCGGGCTGTTGACCTGAAACCCCATTGGAGGGCCGTTCATGAACGCTCAAGCCTTTGTTCGTCGCTTCACCACAGCATTTGCCTTCACCTGCCTGCTGGCGCCCGCGCCAGTGGTGCTCGCCCAGGTCATGTTGCCAGACGCCGTGAAGGTCCCGGAGGGCAACAAGGTGGCCCTGGAAACCACTGGCGTCGGCGAGATCACTTATGAGTGCCGTGAAAAGGTGGATGCCAAGGGCCAGGTGGAGTGGACCTTCGTCGGTCCCAAGGCAGTACTGAACGATCGCGACGGCAAGCCGGTGGGCAGCTACTTCGGCCCGCCGGCCACCTGGCAGGCGCAAGATGGCTCAAGCATTACCGGCACCCAACTGGCGATTGCGCCGTCCGGGACGGGAAACCTGCCGTATCAATTGGTCAAGGCCAACCCTGCGACTGGCGATGGCCTGATGAAGGGTGTCAGCTACATTCAACGGGTCGCCCTGAAGGGTGGCGTGGCGCCTGCTTCCGAGTGCTCCGCCACGACCATGGGCAAGCGCGAGATAGTGAAGTACCAGGCCGATTACATATTCTGGACGGCCAAGTGACGGTCTATCCGTTCCACAGGGACCCCCGACACAACGTCGGGGGCTCCCGGCGCGATGACAAGGCAGGGAGCAACTATTTGGCCGAACCCGAATTTGACTATGACAGCTGCCTGAGGGCCTGCGCCCGCGGCGAACGCCAGGCGTTGCAGGCGCTTTACCAACAGGAAGGGGCGCGATTGCTGGGGGTGGCCCGACGCATCGCGCGGGACAATGCCCTGGCCGAGGACATCGTCCACGACGCGTTTCTGCGCATCTGGACCCACGCTGCCCGTTTCGATCCGGCGCGGGGCTCGGCGCGGGGCTGGATCTTCAGCATCACCCGCCACCTGGCCCTCAATTTCATGCGAGACAGCGCCCGTGAACTGAACCTGGGCGATCAGGGCGATGAGACGGCTGGCGCCTGGGACGACTTGCGCGAGAGCGTTGGGGCTTTCGAATGGAGCACCGGCGCGGGTCGCATCTACGGTTGCCTGGATCGGCTGGAGCCCCCGCGCCGTGAATGCATCCTGCACGCCTATGTCGAGGGCTATTCCCACGCGGAGATCGCCAGCAGGCTGGGTGCGCCGTTGGGCACCGTGAAGTCCTGGATCAAACGCAGCCTGGCTGCATTGCGGGAGTGCATGGGATGACCGAAGGCGCCCGAGACGACCTCGAAGAACTGGCCAGCGAATATGTGCTGGGCACGCTGTCTGCCGAGCAGCGCCAGGAAGTGCAGCGCCGCCTCGCCCATGACGATGCCCTGCGCTCAGCGGTGGATGCCTGGGAGCGACGGCTCCTGCCACTGACGAACCTGGCCGAGCCCTGCACCCCGTCCGCCCACCTCTGGCATCGGATCGAACGCAGCATCGGCGAGCTGGGGCACCGTGCCGGACACGAACCCGCCAGAGCGCCATCCTGGTGGACGCTGTTGCCGCTCTGGCGGGGGCTGGCGGGTGCCGGGCTGGCGTTTTCGCTGGTGCTGGCAACACTGCTGCTGACCCGCGCGGTGCCGTTGGACACGCCTGCCTACCTGGTCGTGCTGGTGGCCCCCCTGGACAAGTCGCCGGGCTGGGTCGTGCAGGCCAGCAGCCCCACAGAAGTCCAGTTGATCCCCCTTGGTGTGGTGGAGGTTCCGGCTGGCAAGGCGCTGGAGTTCTGGACCAAGGCCGATGACTGGCAAGGGCCGGTCTCCCTCGGACTGGTCAAGCCGGGCCAGCCGCTGCGCGTGCCTATCGACCAACTGCCGCCGCTGCAACCCAACCAGTTGTTCGAGTTGACCCTGGAGAGCGCCACCGGCTCCCCCGTCGGCAAGCCCACCGGACCTGTGCAGTTCATCGGGCGCGCGGTCAAGGTGCTCTGAGGCCAGTGGCGGAACCCCGTGTTCCGCCACCGGTGCGCCCCGTCTCCTTGCTGGTCAGCCCCATCAGCGTCGTTCGCTGAATTGCCACGAGAGGTTGCACAGGATGGGGTGGAATCGCGCATCATTGGGCGCAATCAGCTTGAGGGAGGTTTCCATGGAGGTCATGTCATCCGTTCTGCGCCTTGCTGCACTGTCGATGGGGCTGGTGCTGGCCGGCACCGCGGTGGCGAACGAAGAGACGCAGCTGGTCGAGTCCATCAACGCCTATCGTGGCCAGGTACAGCCCTGCGCCGGCCAGGCTTCCATGGAACTGCCACCGCTCAGGCCGGACCCGCGGCTGATTCTGCCGGCCGGCAGCATTGGCGACTTGCAGCAAGCGCTCTCGCGCACGGCCTATCCGCTGGTCAATGTGCAGGCCATCAACCTCTCCGGCCCCCGTGACGCACAGGCAGCCATGAAGGCGCTGCAGGAAAGCTTCTGCCAGGTGGTGCTGGACCCGCAGTTCGTCGATGTCGGCGTGAGCCGTGAGGGCGTGGACTGGCGCATCGTGTTGGCTCGGCCGCTGCTGGCCGGCGGTCTGGGCGACTGGCAGGTGGAAGGGCAGAAACTGCTGGAACAGATCAACACCGCCCGCACCCAGGCGCGCCAATGCGGTTCGCAACCCTTCGCCGCCGCCTCCCCCCTGACCTGGAATGCCACCCTGGCCGGCGCCTCGCTGGAGCACACCCGCGCCATGGCCAACCAGAACTTCTTCGACCACAAGGACCGCGACGGCCGCACCCCCGGCGACCGTGCGGAGCTGGCCGGCTACACCGCCCAGGTGATCGGTGAAAACATCGCTGCAGGTCTCGATACCGCCAGCAAGGTGGTGGAAGGCTGGCTGGCCAGCCCGGGCCACTGCGCCAACCTGATGAACCCTGCGTTCCGCGAACTGGGCGCCGCCTACGCGGTGGACCCGAAAAGCGACGCGGGCATCTATTGGACGGCAATGTTCGGCTCACCGTAACCGGCGCGGCCTTAATGCCGTTCCCCGACTCCACGCATGACGGGCCTTCAATCGTTGGGTTTCGCTGCGCTCTACGCCAACCTACGGTCAGCATGGCGCCCATTCGTAGGATGTGGTGGAGCGAAGCGATACCCATCATTCCCAGTTCCCCGGCTTCCGTAGATTGGGTAGAGGAACGAAACCCAACAATGCGAAGCTCCAGGCTCCACGCATGGCGGGCCTTCAATCGTTGGGTTTCGCCGCGCTCTACGCGAACCTACGGTCAGCATGGCGCCCATTCGTAGGATGTGGTGGAGCGAAGCGATACCCATCATTCCCAGCAGAGGCAGAAACGACGACGGGAGCCCTTAGGCTCCCGTCGAGGTGGATCAGTGCGGCTGGTTCAGCGTCAGGCGCATGTGGCGGTTCACATCCTTGTACAGCAGGTAGCGGAAGCGACCCGGGCCACCCGAGTAGCAGGCCTGCGGGCAGAAGGCGCGCAGCCACATGAAGTCGCCGGCTTCCACTTCGACCCAGTCCTGGTTCAGGCGATACACCGCCTTGCCTTCCAGCACGTACAGACCGTGCTCCATCACATGGGTTTCGGCGAAGGGAATCACGCCGCCCGGCTCGAAGTTGACGATGTTGACGTGCATGTCATGACGCATGTCGCTCATGTCGACGAAGCGGGTGGTGCTCCAGCGGCCTTCAGTGTCCGGCATCACCTTCGGCTCGATGTCCTGCTCGTTGGTGACGAAGGCTTCCGGCAGCGGTACGCCGTCGACTCTCTGGTAGTGCTTGCGAATCCAGTGGAAGCGAGTGTGCTGGCCGGAGGTATTGCGCACCTTGTAGTCGGCGCCCGGCGGAATGAAGGCATAGCCGCCCGGCTGCATGGTGTGCACCTGGCCCTGCAGGGTCAGGCTCAGCTCGCCTTCCACGATGAACAGCACGGCTTCGGCGTTCGGGTCTTGCTCAGGCTTGTCGCTGCCGCCGTTGGGGGCGAGCTCGACGATGTACTGGGAGAAGGTTTCGGCGAAACCGGACAGCGGGCGGGCGATGACCCACATGCGCATGTTGTCCCAGAAGGGCAGGTGGCTGGTGACGATGTCACGCATCACGCCCTTGGGGATAACGGCATAGGCTTCGGTGAACATCGCGCGGTCGGTGAGCAGCTCGGTCTGTGCCGGGTGCCCGCCGTGCGGCGCGTAATAGGTGGATTTGGCCATGGGGTATTTCCTCATTGTTGTCTTGCTGCCTGGCGCGTGGCGCCAGGGCGAACAATTCGTGCAGATCGGCGCGCCACCGGGGGTGCTGGCCGTCGCTGGGAACCAACATATCCAGCAGCGAGTTCATGCACAAATTAAATGTTGAAATCCGCCGTATTCATTTCTCGAATGCGAGCGCGGCCACCGCTCAGCCCCCAGTGTCCTGGGCCAGGACCCGTGTCAGCACGCGGGCGAGTTCCTGCACCATCGGGTCCGCCGCTGGGCGATGAAGCAGGGCAACTTCGAAGACATCGACCGAGGGCAACCCCGTGTTTTTAGCCACCACCGCGTGCCCCGCCGTCACTGCACGCAGCGGCAGCAGGCCGATGCCCATGCCGTCCGCAATGGCCGACTGGATGCCGCTGAGACTCGAACTGGTAAAGCTGATGTGCCAGCGACGGCCCACGGATTCCAGGGCACTGATCATCTCGTCGCGGTACACCCCGCGCGGCGGGAAGGTGACGATGGGCAGCGGGTCGAGGTCGATGCAGGGGTTGTTGGCGCTGTCCACCCAACGCGTCTTCTCCGGCCAGCAGGCGACCGCTTCACGGCTGTTCTGACGCTGCTTGAGAAGCACCAGGTCCAACTCGCCACGGTCGTAGCTGGCAGAGAGATCGCGGCTGAGCCCGCTGGTGACTTCCAGCTTCACCTGCGGGTATCGCCGGTTGAAGGCCGCTAGTTGCTCCGTGGTGCGTCCGCTGGCGAAATCGTCCGGCACGCCGATGCGCACCGTCAGTGCCACCGTGGCACCGGAGAGTGCTTCGACCATCTCGTCGTTCAACGCCAGCAGGCGCCGCGCGTAGCCCAGCAGCGTCTCGCCGGCGTCGGTGGGTAGCACGTCGCGATTGCCACGCTCCAGCAGGCGATGCCCGGCCATCTCTTCCAGGCGGCGAATCTTCTGGCTGATGGTGGATTGGGTGGAATGCAGGCGCGTTGCGGCGGTGGTGAAACTGCCGCAGTCAGCCACCGTGACGATGGCTCTCAGCAGGTCGAGGTCGAAGAGGCGGCTATTCGATTTGTCACTTTCGCTCATGGCGGAATCTATTTTCTGAATGGCAATTCCGCTTTTAGCAGCTCAACTTCGCTCCGGCAATTCACTTCGTGCCGAGTTTCCGGAGGGCAGGTGAATGGGGGCGGTTCTCGGGGGAAACAGAGAAGGCCTGGAGCACCTTGGTGCCCCAGGCCTTGGTTCCGGCAAGCTCAGCGGGATTCGATCCTGGCCAGCGAGTGGCCGGCCACGAAGATGGACGCGGCGAGCAATCCCAGATCCTTGAGGAGGAACTGGCCCGGTGCAACGCTGATGCCGGGGAATCCCACGCTGGGCTCGATCACGCCGGGGGTCGAGAACATGAAGCTCAACGTGGTGAAGAACAAGCCGGCGGAGAGGGCGCCGCCCACCAGCGAAAGCTTTGGCGACAGCAAGCGTCCCGCAATCAGCAAACCGATGGACACTTCGAGGAACCCGAGCAGGGTAGAGAAGGTTCGCACGCTGAACAGGTCATAGAGCCAGCCCAGCAGCGGGCTGTTGCTCACGAGTGGTACCAATCCTTCTGCTTCGTACTGCGTGAACTTCATGCCGCCGAACCAGAAGTAGATGACGGCGAGAGCGAAGTAGGCACCGTAGATGCCGACCGCCGTGATGGAGGTCCCGAGCGACAGCTTGTTCGGCAGGGTGTTCTTGGCTTGGTGGGTGATTTCAATCGTGTTCATGATCTGGCTTCCAGTAACTTGGCTAAGGGTCGTCCCGGCGAATCCGATTGAGTGGCCATGGGACGAGGGTTCAACATGCAACCTGCGTGAGAACAATCGAGTCGTTGTTCCGTGCCCCTCACGCCAGGGGCCATCAGTTTTCGATCTCATCCGAGCCGTTGATGAGTTATCTCCTCGTGATCCCCCGCGGGCTGCGTGGGGTGTGGAGATAGTGTTGCCGCATGCACTTGGCCTTTGGGCACAGAACGTACGAAGTTCGATGCAGATCGTCTAAATCCACTGGCCATTACTCCGGCCACTTGGCACGAAGCACCAGCCGACAGCGCCGCTGGCGCAGTACCCGGCTCTGGGCTTGGCTTTCCAGTAATGGGGCCGGTAGGTCGGCCCTCTTTTAGAGGACGATTGCCATGAACGGGCAGGGCGGCGAACTGCTGGAGCGGGTGTTGATGGCCCATGGTGGGGCGGATCGCTGGCGCGCATTCAGCAGGGTGAACGCCAGCATCGTGACTGGCGGCCTACTGTGGGGCATGAAGGGGCTGACCCAGGACAGCAACCCACGGCAGATGACCGTCTGGCTGCACGAGCAGCGCGCATCGGTGATGCCATTCGGCGCCCCGAACCAGCGTACGGCTTACACGCCCGACCGGATCGCGATCGAAACCACCGAGGGGCACGTGGTGGCGGAGCGGCAGGACCCGCGGACGTCTTTCCGTGATCACGACCAAACGACGCCCTGGGACCCGCTTCATCGGGCCTACTTCAATGGCTACGCGATGTGGTCGTACCTGACCATGCCATTTCTGTTCACGCTGCCCGGGGTAAGGGCAGAAGAGATCGTTCCCTGGGCGGAGGACGGCCAGCGCTGGCGGCGCTTGCGGGTGCACTTCCCCGAGAACGTAGCCACCCACTGCGCGCTGCAAGACTTCTATTTCGACGATGATTTCCTGCTGCGCCGACACGACTACAGCGTCGACGTAAGCGGCGGCCTGCCCGCCGCCCAGTACGTCCATGACTATGTCGAGAGTGGAGGACTGCGCATGCCCGGCAAGCGACGGGCCTATCGCCGCGACGCGAACAACCGGGCGATCGAGGCGCAACTACTGGTCAGTATCGATATCAGCGACCTTCGCTACTCCTGACGCGATGCCCTCATCACGCTGACCGCATCGAGCAAAGTCCGCCCCTTCGACGGGCGCTGACACGGGTCAGAAGTCGACGTTCTGGTCCCAAGGGTCGCTGCTTTTGCCCCGTCTATTTCCCTGCCTGCGGTCTTGCTCGAAGCGGATCGTCTGGCGGCGATCACAGGCCTTGCGACGATCACCACCGCCGCGCGTATCGATCTGGAATTTGGCCCGACCGGGAGAGGACGGCGCCTTTGCGGCCGACTCCATAGGTTCCAGACTGAATGATTCGAGGTTCAGCTCATCGTTTGCTTTCATGGCATCACTCCGGTGGGCCGGCCTTTCTGGGCCTTACGCAGTACCCAGAGGGTAGATCGGGGCAGGGCGCGGTTCCTGAAAGGAAGGGGAGTGATGGTACGAGCGGACGATTGGGTTTACCGACGGACAGGCAGGCGTCCGTCGTTCGCGCCGTCAAGTGTCGCCGCCTGGCGTCTACCAACCGGCCTGACGGCGCGCTGGCCAGTGCCTAGACTCTTAAGGCACGCGCCTCACCGTATGTGCTGACGGTTGGCATTCTGGCGTGCCGTCGTCACTACGACCGGGCCATACCGGGAGGAGGTGGGCGTGAACAAGCATCCAAAGGCAGGCATCTCGCGGCGTCATTTCCTCGGCGGCGGCGTTGTCCTTCTGGGCGGCGGGCTGCTGGCGAGGTCTGCCTTCGCCCAGCAAGGCTGCCCGGTGGCCCAGGGCGATATCCTCGGCCCTTACTACCGCTTCGGCGCGCCGTTCCAGTCGCGTTTGGCCGGCCCCGAGGAGCCGGGCGAGCGCCTGGTGGTGACTGGCACAGTGTTCAGCGCCGATTGCCGAACGCCCATCCCGAATGCGCTGGTGGAAGTCTGGCAGGCCAACAGTACCGGCCTGTACGACACCGAGACGCCCGGCAACTACACCGACAAGGGCAACTTCAAGTTGCGCGGCATGCTCTACACCGATGCGCAGGGCAAGTACCGCATCGAGACTGTCATGCCCGGCCGCTACCCCGTACCGCCGAACCTGCCCGGGCTGGAAAAGTACGGCGGGTTGATGCGCCCCGCGCACATTCATTTCCGTGTCATGGAATCGCTCCATGTGCCAGTCACCCTGCAGCTCTACTTCAAGGGCGACCCCTTCATCGCCGGGGACCCCTGGGCGCATGACCGCACCACCAACACCATCGAGCTGGAGCAGGACGGCGAGCTTCGTCGTGGCGTATTCGACATCGTGCTGGCGCGGGGCTTCGGGTGAACCCCAGCACCGCCGTGCAGGCCGTGTTGCTCGACATCAGCGGCGTGCTCTGTGACGGCGACCAGCCCATACCCGGTGCCGTACAGGCCGTGCGTCGGTTGCAGGATAAGGGCTACCCCCTACGCTTGCTCACCAATACCTCGCGGCAGAGCCGGTCGGCCATCCACAGGCATCTGACCGCCATGGGCTTCGACGTTCAGCCGGAGCAACTCTTCACGGCGCCCAGGGCGGTGCGCCGCCACATAGAAGAAGCGGGCTTACGGCCGTTCTGCCTGATCCATCCGGGGCTGGATGAAGAGTTCGCCGAATGGCTCGACACCGCGGAGCCGGATTCGGTGGTACTGGGCGATGCGGAAATGCGCTTCGACTACGAGCGTCTGAATCGCGCCTTCCAGTTGCTGATCGAGGGCGCGCCGCTGATCTGCATGGGCGACAACCGTTACTTCCGTGACCAGGGCGCCCTGCACCTGGACGCAGGCCCCTTCGTGCGCGCCCTGGAGTATGCCGCCGGCACCACCGCGCTGGTGCTGGGCAAACCGTCCGCGGCCTTCTTCAGCAGTGCCCTGGACGATATGGGTGCAAGCGCCGGCAACACACTGATGATTGGCGACGACCTGGTGGCTGACATTCTCGGCGCGCAAGCTGCCGGCCTGCATGCCTGCCTGGTGCGGACCGGCAAGTATCGACCGGGAGACGAGACCCGAGCTGCCGAGGCTTGGGTGGCCGCCGATCTGGCTGAGGCGGTGGCGCGGCTTTGCTGATTTCGGGGAATGCATGACTGCGTAGGATGGGTCGGGCGGCGTTCCGCGAGCCGGCGAAACCCATCAATCCGCGCCGATGGGTTTCGCTTCGCTCTACGCCATCCTACGGGCCGCCTGGATAAGTCACCGAGGCGGCGTGTTTGGCCTTTCGTCCTCCGACGATTCTCCAGGGCATAACCCGGGATAACGGTTCGTCATTAAATTGACCATTTTCTTGTTTGATTTTTTTGGTCTCTATAAGTACTTGATTTGTTTCTTGGTGTTGCGTGGTGGCGTATTGCCAGACGAGTGGGCCGCTAGTTCTAGAAAACCTGCTTTAACTATGAAGAAGCGACATTCGCTCAACAAGAAGCGATTGCGCGGTGGTCACATTTGGCGCCGGGGAGAGGACATTCGATTAACCGTGGCTAGGGCGGTTTGAAATGGCATGCGTTGAGGATGGGGTGATGGAACTACCAGATGCGAACCCGCAAGCGGAACACTGAGGAAGCACTATCCAGCAAGCAGAACAACAGCGACACAACACGGCGAACATTCCTGAAATTATCAGCGGCTGCCCTGGCAGTACCCTGGCTCCCGGCGAGCAAGCCCAGCCAAGCCGTTGAATGGGTCACCACGCCGCAACCGATCTTTCCGCCCAGCCCGAAGACCCGGCCCTGGATGGAGGAGCTGCCGCAGGTCATCGTTCCGGTGGCGCATACCGATGCCTTGGTTCCGCCGCCTACCATCGAGCCCAACGTCTCGGCAGGAGAGGCGGGGCGTGACGCGCATCAGCGCTACGAAGAACTGACCGGCGCGCTGGGCGCGCCGGAGCTTTATGAGCTGCGCGTGGTGCAGAATGCAGAGTGGGTGACCCACCCAGACCTGCCCAAGCAGAAAGTCTGGGCGTATCGCGGCAGTAACCCCGATGCGACCGTCCCGGCGACCATCTTTGCCGAATACGGTGCGCCGGTGATCTGTCGCATCTACAACGACCTGCCGCCGGATCACGTCGGTTTCGGTACGCCGGAAATCTCAACGCACTTG
This sequence comes from Pseudomonas sp. D(2018), assembly GCF_005502555.1. Taxonomy (NCBI): domain Bacteria; kingdom Pseudomonadati; phylum Pseudomonadota; class Gammaproteobacteria; order Pseudomonadales; family Pseudomonadaceae; genus Pseudomonas; species Pseudomonas sp. D(2018). Next base: position 356,134 of record NZ_SCOK01000001.1, on the reverse strand, counting down.
CACAACGCGCACACCCCCTCGGAGAGCGACGGATTTCCGGGCGACTACTACAGCATCAATGAGGCGGGGCCAACGCTGAACCGCTCCGGCCCGGAGCAGGGCCGAGGGACGTTCAAGGATCACTTCTACCCCAATATCTATGCCGGCTACGATGAGTTGCAAAACGGTATCGGCGACTATCGGGAGGCGTTGGGAACGCTCTTCTATCACGACCACACGCTGGACTACACCGCGCCCAACGTCTATCGCGGGCTGATTGGTTTCTACCTGCTGTTCGACCATATCGATTCCGGCGATGAACGCGATCCGCGCCCGAGCGCCCTGCGGCTTCCCAGCCATCCCTACGACTACCCTCTGGCATTCGGTGATCGTCGATTTACGCCGTTGCCCGACGGGCAGCTGTTCTACGACCAGCTCCATGCCGAGGGCGTCCTGGGTGACAAGGTGGTGATCAACGGCAAGATCGAACCGGTGCTGCGGGTCGCGGCCCGCAAGTACCGCCTGAGATTGCTGAACAGCGGCCCCAGCCGTTTCTACGACCTGTACCTGGTGAATTCGCGCAATGCGGTTCAGCGATTCACCTACATCGCCAACGACGGCAACCTGCTTCCCGAAGCGCTGTTCAACTTCACCCACGTCCGGCTTGGCGTGGCGGAGCGGGCCGACATAATCGTCGACTTCTCGAAGTACCCCATTGGCACCGAACTCTACCTGACCAACCGGCTGCGCCAGGAGAGCACGCGCAAACCCAAGGACTCCAAAGCCCCCGGCACCCGCGTCATGAAGTTCATCGTCGATCGCCATCCACCTGAGCAGGACCTGAGCCAGGTGCCCCGGTACTTGCGCCCATTGCCGGATATGCCGTCGCCCGAAGAGCTGGAAAGTTTGCCGGTTCGGCGTTGGGAGTTCGATCGGCGCAATGGGTTGTGGCAGGTCAATCGACAACTGGTAGATGTCAACCGGCCAAGGGCGCGGGTTCGCCAGGGGAGCGCGGAAATCTGGGAGTTCGCCAGCACGGGAGGTGGCTGGTCGCACCCGATTCACTCGCACTTCGAGGAGGGGATCATGCTCAAGAAGTTGGTCGATGGCGTCGAAGTACCGATTCCATTGCACGAGCGAGGTCGCAAGGATTCCTTCGTGCTCGACCAGACCATGACGATGGTCGTGTTTTTTCGCTTTCGGGATTTCAAGGGCAAGTACGTCATGCACTGTCACAACGTGATCCACGAGGACCACGCGATGATGATCCGCTGGGACCTCGAAGGTGATGAAGATGACAACGAAGAACCGAGTGCCTAGGAGTGTCGAGCCATGAACACGAGAAGAAATCTGCTGGTGAGTGCCGGACTCCTGGGTGTGGCCGGAGTGGGGATTGCGCTCGGGTTGGGCGCTACTCAGGGCGCGCGGGCGGATCGCCCCAACCGTACGGCCAGTCAATTGCCCAACGTGATGCTCACCAATCAATACGGCAAGCGTGTGCGCTTCTACGATGACCTGATTCGCGGGAAGGTCGTGGCGATCAACATGATGTACACCTCCTGCGCCGGCATCTGCCCCACCGCGACCGCCAACCTGAAACAGGTGCAACGACTCCTGGGCGCTCGCCTGGGGCGGCAGGTGCACCTGTACTCCATCACCCTGGCGCCCGAACTGGATACCCCGCAGACCCTTCGTGAGTACGCCGATCGACACGGCGTGGGACCCGGCTGGATGTTCCTGACCGGAGCTCCCGCAGATGTCGAGCAGGTGCGTTTCAGTCTGGGTTTCTACGATCCGGAACCGGAAGTGGACCGCGACAAGAACTCCCACTCCGGCATGCTGCGCATCGGCAACGACCGCTTTGAGCGCTGGACCATGGCGCCGGCACTGGGCTCGCCCGAGCAGATCCTGGGTACCATCGATCACGTTGACCCGGAGTTTTCCTATCGACATCGGGCGGTGTAGCGTTCGGCATCCGAGTCCTTTATCCAGGCAAGCTGAACGGGTGCCTCATCCGGCCGGGTCAAGCCATTCTCGTATCCGGACCGGAGAGCTGGCGGGTGGGGCGTCGGTGGGCGTTTCGCGGGCGAATTCCCGCACCACCTCGATGAACGCCTTCATGCCGGCGGAAGGGTGACGATTGGCCGGGTAGAAGAGGGCGAGTCCGGGGTAACTCGGCATCCAGTCATCGAGCAGGCGCACCAGCTTGCCGCTGGCCAAGTGGGGCGCGACCGCGAACTCACCGAGCACCGCGATGCCGGCACCCTCCAGTGCGGCCTGCAGGGTGAGTGCCTGGCTGTTCAGGGTCAGTTGGCCGGGCATGTCCACCACCTCATGTTGGCCATCTTTCTCGAATTCCCATTTGAACAGCGTGCCTCCGGGAAAGCGGCGGCGTATGCACAGGTGCTGCAGCAGGTCCGTGGGGACGGTGGGGATGGACCTGCCCGCCAGGTAGGACGGCGAGGCGACCGCCGCGAGGCGCAGCGGCGGCGTGAAGGGCAGGGCGATCATGTCCTGTGGCACGCTCTCGAACAGGCGGATGCCGGCGTCAAAGCCATCGGCCACGATATCCACCAGGGCATCGTCGGTGACCAGCTCCAGCTGCATGTCGGGATAGCGTTGAAGAAAGGTCAGCATGATGGGGCGCAGGGTCATCTGTGCCGCGCCCTCGGACGTGTTGATGCGCAGGGTGCCGCGTGGCGTCTCGCGGAAGCGATTGGCCGACTCCATGGCCGCTGCGATTTCCCGCAGGGCGGGATCGATGCGGGCAAGGAACTGTTCGCCGGCTTCGGAAAGCGAGACGCTGCGGGTTGTGCGGTGGAACAGCCGGACGCCCATGCGTTGTTCCAGGGCGGCAACGGCATGGCTGACCGCCGAGGGTGAAACCTGCAGCTCGGTGGCGGCGCGGCGGAAGCTACGGTGCTGCGCGACGGCGACAACTGCGTTGAGTTCGAGAAGTCCGGAGCGGTTCATTGTTCTGATTGGCTCATCAGCTCGTGCGGGATTGTCTGGCTTATCCAGAACAATAAGCGCCTTTAAGGTGGTTTCTCCACTACCTGTCGAGGAGTTACTCATGAGCCAAACGGTCCTGATCACGGGAGCGTCCAGCGGTTTCGGCCTGCACAGCGCGAAGCTATTCGCCCGAGAGGGCTGGAACGTCGTTGCCACCATGCGTGACGTTCGTGCCGGCGAGGAACTGACCGACGTCGGCAATGTGCTGGTGACGCGCCTGGACGTCCAGGAAGCGGCGAGCATCCATGAGGCCATTGCCGCCGGAATCGAGCGTTTTGGTGGCATCGATGTGCTGGTGAACAACGCGGGCTTCAGCCTGTATGGCGTTTTCGAGTCACTGACGCCGGAGAAAATCCGCGAACAGTTCGATGTGAACCTGTTCGGCGTGATGGACGTGACCCGCGCCATCCTGCCGCACTTCCGCACCCGCAAGCGCGGCACACTCATCAACATCAGCTCCGGTGCCGGTGTGTTCGGCCTGCCGATGATTTCTGCCTACAACGCCAGCAAGTTCGCGCTGGAAGGCTTCTCCGAGTCCCTGTCCTACGAACTGTTGTCGCAGAACATCCTCGTCAAACTGGTGGAGCCGGGTGGGGTGCTGGACACCAAGTTCTCCGCCCGGCTGGCAGCCGAGGCCAGCCAGGTCGATACGCCAGAGGACTATGCAGGGTTCGTCGCGGCGGCCGAGCGGGTGTTCGACGGCTTGCGCGCCAACCGCCTGGCCAGCTCCGAAGATGTGGCACGGGTGATCCTGCAGGCCGCCAATGATCGCAGCGACCGCCTGCGCTATGTGGCGACCGAGGATATCCAGCCCTTGGTCAGGGCCCGTCGCGAAACCTCGGAAGAGGCCTACATGGCGCTGATGCGCGAGCGGCTCATGCCCATGTCAGTTCGCAGATCGGGCTGAGGAACCCAGCCCAACGATGCAGCGCCTGAACCGGTCTTCAACGGGGCGCTGCTCAGATTGCTCTGCACGCGCTCGGTCAGCGATGCGCGATTGATCTGCCGCGCAAGGGGGGATGACGCTCTTTTCATCCACCAGGCAAGGACAACGCCAGACAACCAGACTCAGCTGAGAAGCCCGATGGCCGCGCTGTGCATGAAGCCAATTCCAGCCTGGCGCAGCTGGACTGCTCAGCCTGATGGCGCTATAAATTGTACAAATGTATTTTTTGTACAATTAATCTTGGCATTCCAGTTACGGCAGGCGGAGGATCGAGGTGGCACTAATCGGGCTGCCTAAGCGCATGTTTCCGACGGTGAGCGGTTTGGCCCTGACGCTATGGCTGGGCACGACAGCGGCGCTGGCGGACTGGCGTGACGACTTGCCAGGGGCGCGGTCTGTTGGCACTGGCCAGTTCAAGTGGTTTGGCATTGCAGTCTACGAAGCGAGGCTCTGGAGCCGGGACTCGAGCCCAACCTTGGATCAGCCTTTCGCCCTGGAGCTGACCTACCGCCGTGAGATCAAGCGTGACGCGTTGGTCGAGACCAGCCTGGACGAGATACGCCGGCTCGGTGGTGAAAGTCTCGACCAGAAGCGCTTGTCACACTGGGCGTATGAAATGCGCGAAGCCTTTGTCGATGTGGCTCCCGGCCAGAGCATCACTGGCCTGTACTTGCCAGGCCGGGGGTGTCGCTTCTATGTGGATGGGCAGTTGAGTCGAGAGGTGGAGGACCCGGATTTCGCCCGTGCCTTCTTTGCAATCTGGCTGGACCCGCGCACTCGCAACCCCGAGCTGCGACGCCGACTACTTGGCCTTGAGGTCGCTGCCGAATGAATCGCTTGCCCAGCAGGCCCGTGCTGCGGCTTCTGATCAGTTTGTGCTTGAAAAATGCTCAGTCTTCAGTCGATGGATGATGGTTACCGTGCCTTGGTCATTGGCGCGAGTGGCGCATTGGGGACCGCCTTCTGCGAGCTACTGCGCGAAGACCCACGCTGCGCCACTGTGCGCAAGCTGGGGCGTGGAAGCTCGCCCCGGCTTGATCTGGAAGATCCGCCGAGCATCGCTCGGGCCGCTGCCGAGCTTTCAGCCGAAGGGCCATATCAGTTGATCCTGCTCACCGCGGGCCTGTTGCACCGTGCCGGCGTGAACCCGGAAAAGTGCCTGGCCGCGCTCGAGGCAGACGCCTTGCAGGCCGTGTTCCAGGTCAATGCACTCGGGCCGGCACTGGTACTGCGCCATTTCCTACCGTTGCTGCATGCAAGGGGCACGATGGCGCTGCTCTCCGCGAAGGTGGGGAGTATCGGCGACAACCGCCTGGGTGGCTGGTACGCCTACCGGGCTTCCAAGGCGGCGTTGAACATGCTGGTGAAGACCGCTGCCATCGAGTTGGCCCGCAACCGACCTCAGGCGCGCTTGTTCAGCCTGCACCCCGGTACGGTGATTTCCAGACTGTCCGAGCCGTTTCGAGGCGCGGCGCTAGCACGTCCGGCGCAACAGGCAGCAGCAGATCTGCTGAGCCTTATCGACCGCCTTGGGCCTGCTGAGAGCGGAGGTTTTTTTGCCTACGACGGCGAGCGCCTACCCTGGTGAGCGTGGAAGAAGCATGAGCCTGAAAGCGCTGGTCATTCCGAATGCCTGGTCGAGGCCTTGCGAGCCCGAGACGCTGTTGCTGGCTTCCGGTTGCGTTCTTGCGTTGCAGCAGGCGGTCCGCCTATGACGGTGCCTGCCCGTCGCCTCGGTCTGGTGCTCGGCGACCAGCTGTCGTTCGACCTGAGCCTGTTCGACGCCCTGGACCCCCGGCAAGACGCATTGCTGATGGCTGAGGTGGACGCCGAAGCGCGTTACGTGGCTCACCACCCTCAGAAGATCGCTCTGATATTCAGCGCCATGCGGCACTTCGCCGAAGCGCTGCGCGAACGCGGCTGGCATGTGATCTATGTGCGCCTGGACGATGACGGCAATAGCGGCAGCCTGCCGGGGGAGCTGTGCCGTTGGATGGAGACATTGGGAGCCAGGGAGGCGCATATCACCGAGTGCGGTGAATGGCGTCTGGAGCAGGCGCTCAAGGACTCCGGCCTGCCGCTGGTGTGGCACGCCGACCGACGCTTCCTGTGCTCTCGACAGGCATTCGCACGCTGGGCCAGCGGCCGCGAGCAGTTGCGGATGGAGCACTTCTACCGCGGGATGCGCAAACGTACCGGCCTCCTGCTGGAACCAGACGGCAGTCCGCTGGGCGGCACCTGGAATCTCGATGCGGAGAACCGCAGAACGTTGCCGCGTGGCCTGCGTGGCCCGTTCCCCACGAGCTTCGAAGCGGATCCGATGACCCGAGAAGTGCTGGCGCTGGTCCGGGCGAGATTCCGCGACCATTACGGCAACCTGGACGCCTTCGACTACCCGGTGACCCACGCCGACGCACAAGTACTGTGGCAGCACTTTCTCGACTTCTCTCTGGCCGCCTTTGGCGATTACCAGGACGCCATGGCCACCGGCGAGCCGTTTCTGTTCCACGCGAGAATCAGCGCTGCGCTGAACATCGGCCTGCTCGATGTGCGCCAACTGTGCGCGGATGTTGAAGCGGCCTACCGCCGAAAGCAGGTGCCCCTGAATGCCGCCGAGGGATTCATTCGCCAACTCATCGGCTGGCGCGAGTACGTGCGCGGCATCTACTGGCTGCGCATGCCCGAATACGCCGAACTCAACGCATTCGGTAATCTCCGCCCGCTGCCGGAGTTCTACTGGACGGGCGCCACCGACATGCGCTGCATGGCCCAGGTGATAGGCCAAACCCTCGAGTTGGGTTATGCCCATCACATCCAGCGACTCATGGTGACCGGCAATTTCGCGCTGCTCGCCGGCATCGCCCCCAAGGCCATCTGCGAGTGGTACCTGGCGGTCTACCTGGATGCCTTCGACTGGGTCGAACTCCCGAATACCTTGGGCATGGTGATGCACGCCGACGGCGGGTACCTTGGCTCCAAGCCCTATTGCGCCAGCGGCCGCTACATCCAGCGAATGTCGGATTACTGCAAGGGATGCCGCTACCGGGTTGACGAGGCAACGGGGCCGCAAGCTTGCCCTTTCAATGCGCTCTACTGGCACTTCCTCATGCGCCACCGCGATCGCCTGGGGGAAAACCCGCGCCTGGCCATGGTTTATCGCAATTTGCTGAACATGGATGAAGCGCGCCGCGAGGCACTCTGGTTGCGCGGCGAGGAACTGCTGGTGCGGCTGGATGCCGGAGAGGCCCTGTGAAGAAAGCTGAACTGCCGAGCAAGGTGTGCCCGGTCTGCGACCGCCCGTTCTTCTGGCGCCGGCGTTGGCTGCGCTGCTGGAACGAGGTTCGCTACTGCTCGGAACGGTGCCGTCGCTCAGCGCGCGCCCGACAGGCGGAACGCCAGCGGCATCCAGGCAGCCCATAGCGGAGCCAGAACCAGCGCCGTACCGGCGATGCCAAGCGGCAGTGAAACGTCAGCCAATGGCGCGCCTGCGCAGTAGGCCAGTGGGCCGCCGATTCCCCCGAGTAGCATGCCTCGCCAGGCTGGCCGCGCCGCCCAGGCCAGGCTGTGGCGCAGGCCGCAGGCAAATACCAGCCAGAGCAGGACAAGCCAGATCGGAAGAGGGAACTGGCCGAAGTCGAATACACCCAATGCGCCAAGCACCGTGTCCATCGCACAGCCACCCAGGGTCACGCGCAGCAATGCGCCAGCCTCCGCCCGGGGAAGGGGGCACAGTGCCAAATGCGCGAGCAGTCCGGCGGCGACTGCGAACAACAACCAGGAATGCTGTGCGCCGAGCACGCACCCCCACCAGCCCAGTTGCAGCCAGAGCGCGTTGCCCAGCAGCCAGGCCCGGCCCATGACTCGGCCTACAGCCGTTCCAGCAGGGGCGCGCTGCGAGAGGCCGGGCCTGCCCAGAGCAACTGGGCAACGCCAATGGCGCGCTCTTCGAAGCCGCCTTCGCAGTAGCACAGGTAGAACTCCCAGAGGCGCTGGAAGGTCTCGTCGTAGCCGAGCTCCAGCAAGGCCTGGCGTGATTGCCGGAGGTTGTCGTGCCATAGCCGCAAGGTGCGGGCATAGTGCAGGCCGAAGTCTTCCATGTGCAGAAGGTTGAGCTGAGTCTCGGCGCTGGCCGTCTGCAGCATCTTGGTCAGCGAGGGCAGGGCACCGCCAGGGAAGATGTAGCGCTGGATGAAATCCACCGCGCGGCGCGCCTGTTCGTAGCGCTGGTCGCGGATGGTGATGGCCTGCAGCAGCATCAGGCCGTCATCCTTGAGTAGCCCAGCGCAACGACGGAAGTATTCGGGAAGGTAGCGGTGGCCGACCGCTTCGATCATCTCGATGGATACCAGCTTGTCGTAGCGCCCTTCGAGATCGCGGTAGTCCTCACGCAACACGCGGATGTGCTGCTGCAGGCCCTGGGCCTCGACACGCCTTAGGGTGTGCGCGTACTGCGCTTCTGACAGGGTGGTGGTGGTCACCTGGCAGCCGTAGTGGCTGGCAGCGTAAAGCGCGAGGCTGCCCCAGCCGGTACCGATCTCCAGCAAGTGGTCGCCTGGGCGCAGGTCGAGCTTGCGGCAAATGCGTTCGAGCTTGTTCAACTGAGCCGCTTCCAGGCCCTGCTCGGCGCTTTCGAACATGGCGGCGGAGTACATCATGGTGGGGTCGAGCAAGCGTTCGAACAGCGCGTTGCCCAGGTCATAGTGCGCCATGATGTTGCGGCGCGAACCGCTTCGGTTGTTGCGATTGAGCCAGTGCAGCAACCGCAGCATCGGGCGGCCCAGCCGCGCCAGGCCGCCCTCCATGGCGTCGAGCACGGCAAGGTTGGCGACGAACAAGCGGGTCACTGCAGCCAGATCGGGGCTGCGCCAGTAACCCAGGATGTAAGCCTCGCCAGCGCCTATCGATCCATTGCTGGCGACCAGCCCCCAGACCGCGTCGTCCAGGACTTCGACTTCGGCCTGCAGCAGGCTGGCCGGATCGCCGAAACCCAGTTGCTCGCCGCGAAACAGAATCCGCAGGTGGCCATGGCGCAGTCGACGCAATTGGGCGAGGACGGCCTGCTTGAAAAGGCCGCCTGCGAGCGGGCTGAGGTTGCCGGCTTTGCTAGCGCTCAGAGTGGGATCGGGCATGCGTGGAGTCCTCGTTGGCGGGGTGGCCGACGCTCAGGTGGCGCTCGCTGGCCTGGTGATCGTGTAAGGGGGTGCCTTTGAGCAGCAGCCGCAGGGCCTGCCAGTAGATGGCGGTCAAGGTGCGCAGGGACATCCACGGGAAGGCCAGGACGTGACGGCGCAGTCCTGCAGCGTCGAGTGCCTGGCGCTGCAAGCTGAGGCTGGCCTCGAACAGCTTTTCCCCATCGCGCCAGTTCTCCATGTGCACGCGAAGGTGCGAGCCCTCGGCCAGGAAACGCATGCGGTAATCCATGTCCTGTGACAGGAAGGGCGAGACGTGGAAGGCCTTGGCCACCCGAAATTCGGTCGCCTCTCCGGGGTGGACCGGCAGCACGTAGTGGTGACGTTCCCGCCAGGGGGTGTTGCGCACCTCGCAGAGAATCGCCGCCAGCCGCCCTGTGTCGTCATGGCAGAAGTAGACGCTCACCGGGTTGAACGACAGGCCCCAGCTGCGCGGCTGGGTCAGCACGTGGATGGCGCCTTGAGGGGCGGCGCCCAGCGCGTCGCGCAGCAGCTCCCGCACGGCCTCGGCCAGGGGGATGCCGGCGCGAGTCCAGGCTGGCAGGTAGTCGCGCTCACGCCAGCATAACGGCGCCAGGCGCCAGGGCTGCAGAAGGTGCGACATGTTCAGCACCTGTTCTTGCTCCGCAAGGTCCAGGTAGAGCATTCCGATGGGATAGCGCAAGGTGTGCGGGCGGGGCGCGAAGCGCCGATGGCTGACCCAACCGCGACAGAGGCTGCTGTTCACAGCGTTTCACCGAAATGGGCGGCGACCTTGAGTGCGCTCACCACGCCATCTTCGTGAAAGCCGTTGCCCCAGTAAGCCCCACAGAAGTAACTGTGCTGCTGGCCTTGCAGGCTTTCCTGGCTGGATTGAGCGGCAATCGCCGCGTGGCTGTACTGAGGGTGTGCGTACTCGAAACGTGCCAGCACCTTGGCCGGGTCGACCGCTGCGCCCTGGTTCAGGCTGACGCAGAAGGTCACCGGCGCGTCCAGGCCTTGCAGGATGTTCATGTTGTAGGTCAGCGTGGCTGGAGAACCCGGTGGGCCGCCCAGCCGATAGTTCCAACTCGCCCACGCCTTTTGCCGCCTTGGCAGCAGGCTGTCGTCGGTGTGCAGGAGCACCTCATTGCAGGCGTAGTTCAAAGCGCCAAGTACCTTTCGCTCATTCAGGCTTGGGGCCTCGAGCAGGGCCAGGGCCTGATCGCTGTGGCAGGCCAATACCACCTTGTCGAAGCGCTCCCATCCCGTAGCACTGAGCACGCGCACGCCGTCGACGCTCCGGCTGACTCGCTGCACTGCACAACCAAGCCGCAGGCCTGTTCGGAAACCGGCGCATAGCGGCTCGATGTAGCTGCGCGAGCCGCCCTCGATCACCCGCCACTGCGGGCGATCGCTGATCGAAAGCAAGCCGTGGTTGTGGAAGAAGCGCACGAAGAACTGCAGCGGGAAATCAAGCATCTGTGCCCGCGACATCGACCAGATGGCCGAGCCCATCGGAACGATGTAGTGCTCGATGAAGCGCTGCCCGTAGCCGCGCATCTGCAAGTAATCACCCAGCCGGGTGGCGGGGTCGATGCGCTGTTCGTGCAGGCTGGCCGGTGCCTCGCGGTTGAAGCGCAGAATGTCGCGCAGCATCGCCCAGAAGGCCGGCGACAACAGATTGCGGCGCTGTACGAAGAGGCTGTCCAGGTCGCGGCCGTTGTATTCAAGGCCACTGGCCGGATCATGCACCGAGAAGCTCATTTCGGTAGGCCGCGAGGCCACGCCCAGTTGCTCCAGCAGGCGGATGAAGTTCGGGTAGGTCCAGTCGTTGAACACGATGAAACCGGTGTCGACCGCATAGCTTCGCCCCTGCCACTCGACGTCGACGGTATGGGTGTGGCCGCCGACCCAATGGGAGGCTTCGAACACCGTCACTTCATGGCGACGCGCCAGCAGGTGCGCGCAGGTGAGGCCGGATATACCGCTGCCGATAATTGCGATGCGCACGATTCAGTCCATTTGTTGAGGGCGTGCCAGACGTCGTCCCAGCGCCAGGCGCCAGCGCACCGGAAGGCTGCCGAACAGGCGAATGGCAAGGATGAAGGGCTGCGGGAAGTTGATCTCAAGAGGCCGATTCCGCAGGCGAGTGGCGATACGTCTGGCTGCGCGCGGTGCTGACCAGCACATGGGCATGGGAAAGTCGTTGCGGCGAGTGAGCGGGGTGTCGACGAAACCGGGGCTGACCAGGGTTACGTCGATGCCTTCGGCGGCAAGGTCGATGCGCAGGGACTCGATGAGATAACGCAGCGCCGCCTTGGACGCGCCGTAGGCCCCCGCACGCGGTAGAGCCAGCCAGGTCACCGCGCTGCCAATGACAACCAGGTGCGGGCGCTTGCCGCGGCGAAGCAGAGGCAACGCCGCCTGTACACAGTGGCTGGCGCCGAGCAGGTTGGTGCGAACCACTCGCTCCACCAGCTCAGTGTCGAAGTGCCCCGGCTCCAGATATTCGCAGGTGCCGGCATTGAGGATCACCAGATCCAGGGCACCCCACGTGCGTTCGATTTGCCGGCCGATCTCTGCGACCTGCTGCCATTCGTTGATATCGCCTGCTACAAGCAGAACCTGGCTGGGAAAGCGCGCGGCCAGTGCCTGCAAAGGCGCAATCTGGCGGGCACTCAAGGCCAGTTGATGACCCTCTTCGAGCAGGATTTCCGCCAGCGCCGCCCCTATGCCGCTGCTGCCGCCAGTCAGCCAGATGCGGCTCATGCGAGCCTCCGCTTGAGCCAGGCAATCAGCCGCCCCATCAAGGGCAGGTGTTCGTAAAGGAGAGCCCCGGCGTCGAAGTAGTCGTGGTGCAGGTAAACCCGCTCGCGCCAGCGCAGATAGCTGCAGCCCTCCACCTGGATGACGGCACCTCCCGCCAAGCGCGGGTGACGAAAGCACAGGGTCCAGCGAAGGTAGCCTTGATCGGGGCCTGCTTCATCGAAGCCCTGGAATTCGTAATGCAGATCCTGGACGCCGGCATACATCTGCCCGAAGTACTGTCGAAGCGCGGGGAGGCCATTCAGGCTGTGTAGCGGATCGCGGAACTGCACATCCGGGGTGTACAACTCCTCCAGCGCGCCCAAGCGGTTCGCATCCAGCGTGGAGAACGACTGCGCAAAGCGTTGCAAGAAAACAGACATCCCGGTGTCTCCTGAATATTTGTACATCATGTGATGTTTGTACAATATTTTAGGAGCGTAACGCGAAATTTGTACAAGTCAAAGTGCTTTATAAGAGGCCGGCGTGGTGATGACGCGGAAAACCCTCGCCCGAGCGCACTAAGCAGGATTGGTGGAGGAACGAAGCCCAACGCTCCGTCAGGAACGTTGGGCTTCGCTTTGCTCGGACCAACCTACGGGGGCACCGATTGTCCTGGGCGGCGCCGTAGCACGATGGACCCAGGTCACTTCAGATGGTCTGGCCGCCCGACACTTCGATTCGCTGAGCGGTAACCCAGCGATTGTCCGGGCTCAGCAAGCTCGCCACCATCGGGCCGACATCATCCGGCACACCTACCCGGCCCAACGCCGTCATATCGGCGAACTGCTTGTTCAGGTCAGGGAGGTCGCGCACCGCGCCACCCAGGAAATCGGTCTCGATGGCTCCGGGAGCCACAGTGTTTACCGCAATGCCACGGCTGCCGAACTCCTTGGCCATATAAACCGTGAGGACCTCGACTGCGCCTTTGGCCGCCGAATAGGCGGAGAAGCCTGCGACCGATACACGGGTCAGACCTGACGAGAAATTCACGATTCGCCCACCATCCTCGATCAGTGGGAGCAACGCCTGGGTCAGGAAGAAGACGCCTTTCACGTGTGTGTTGAACAGCGCGTCGAACTGCGCTTCGGTTGTGTCGGCGATGGACGCCATCTCGCCCTGGCCGGCGTTGTTGATGAGGTGGTCAAAGGTGCTGCGGTTCCAGGTGGTGGACAGTGCCTCGGCGACGGCGTTGGCGAAGGCCGCGAAGGACGAGACATCAGTGACGTCCAGTTGCAGCGCTACCGCTTTGCGTCCGAGCGTCTCGATCTCGGCGACTACGGCTTTGGCTTCCTCGGCGCCGTTGCGGTAGGTAAGGATGACGTCGCCGCCATGGCGGGCGATGCTGACAGCGGTGTTGCGGCCAAGGCCACGGTTGGCGCCGGTGATAATCGAGATGGTGGTCATCGGGGGTCTCCTGGGGTGGACGTTGCAGGTGCTGCAACTATGGGGAGCGATGACCTTTCCAGGTTGCGTGATTATCGACATGTCTTGCCTATTAATACGAGGCAGCACTTGCACATGAAGATCACGCAGGTATCTCAAGAAGGCTTAACCACTTCCTTTGCCTATTCCTATTTGGTTGTTGCCAATTCTTCCGGCTCGTATTGATCTGTATCGATTCACCGGCAAGATTCCATTCATGACGAACAATCTGCTCGAAGCCGCACGCCGCTATGCCGACGCGAACCACAGGAATGGAGTCGCGCAGACGCCATTTCCCGGACTGGTCATCCTCCGTGAGACGATGCCCACACCGCTGCAATATGCGATCTCGAAACCGCTGGTTGCCCTGGTACTTCAAGGGGGCAAGCGTGTCGCGATGGGCAACAGCACCTTCGATTTCAGTGCAGGTGAGTCGCTGCTGATCACGACCGATGTGCCGACGGTCAGCCAGATCACCCGAGCCTCCCTCGGCGAGCCGTACTACTCCTTCGTCGTTGAGCTGGACCCTGCGCTGATCGAATCACTCGTGGTCGAGATGGGGTCGGCGCCCTTCTCCATTGGAGCGCCAGTCCGGGTGGAGCCGACTGACGCGGAGGTCGCGGACGCGGCGCGTCGCCTGATTCGCCTATTGGAACGCCCTGCCTCCGTTCCGGTGCTGGGGAAGCAACTCCTGCGCGAACTGCATTACTGGTTGCTGTCGGGCAAGCACGGCAGCGCGATTCGCTCACTCGGGGTCACCAACAGCCATGCCCAGCGCGTCGGCCGCGCAGTTGCCAGGATCCGTGCCGACTTCGCCAAGCCGTTACGAATGGAGCAACTTGCAGAAGCTGCAGGAATGAGCATTTCCGCGTTCCATGCCCACTTCCGCGCCATTACCTCGCTGACCCCGCTGCAGTTTCAAAAGCAGCTGCGGCTGATCGAAGCCAGGCGCTCCATGCTCGAAGGCACTGCGATCAGCAAAGCCGCGTCCGACGTCGGATACGAGAGCGTCCCGCAGTTCACACGGGAATACGGTCGAATGTTCGGCACCTCGCCCGCCAAGGACATTCGCGAAACCAGGGTGCACCTGCAGGCCTCGACCTGATGCTCTGCTAACGCAACAAGCTGCCCTTGACGAGCAAGGGGCCACGCACCGGGTACGTGGATTTGCCGTGGGCCGCTGGACGGTCGCAATCGGCGCATGATGTCTGCGCCTGCTTCACCGCCGCAGTTGTAGGAGCGAGCTTGCTCGCGAAAGATCGGCGCGGACTGTTCGCGAGCAAGCTCGCTCCTACAGAGACTTCATCCTGCGATCCACATACGCCTGTCGTCGGGAGGCAGCGTCAAGAGGCAGTGCATATGTACAGGTTGTAACACCCAGAAAAGTGCGTCAGTGCTTAACCGTGCTTATAGTTTGTTTGTAGTAGTCAACCTATGTGGTTGGCTTTTTTTTGCCTGCCATTTGGCTTGGCTCATCAGGCTGATTGGCCTTTCACTTTGGAGGTTGTCTATGCACATCGCGGTTCAGCGGCTCGACGACCAGGGACGAGATGTCTGGCAAGTGGAAGCCTGCGGAATGGCGGTGTCGTTCAAGGACCAAGCCTCAGCCATCTCTTTCGCAGAGAAGTGGAAAGCGCGCGTAGAGGCGCCCCACTGCATACCGGAAGATGTTCTTCACCGTTGGGCTGAAGAGCACGCCCGGATGCTGGAGGGCTAAACACCTTACCGAGCGGGTGGCGTGCTTCACGATGCTGTGCCTAACTCTCTTGTCCCTACCCTGGAGGATCAGAGCATGGCGGAAACCTATTGGCAGAAAGCCGACAGGCTCGCGCGCGACGCAGCGAATGCGTTCAACGCGGTTGCGGATTTCCTCAGTTCTGGGCCAGACCTGAGCGATGACGATGTAAGGGTCGACTACTGGGAACTCCAGTGCAAAGCGATTGTGGCTGCCGAGACATTCAAAGAGCACTACGAGCATTCGTTGACCGGTGCCGGCGGGCTGGATACCGACGATTAGGCGGCAAATGTCGGCGCGCCATCCACAGGTTCGAACGGGCGAACAGCGTCATCAGATGTGCAGTGTTCTTGGCCAATGCACGGAAGCGCGCCTTCATGTAGCCAAACTGGCGTTTGATCACCCGAAACGATGCTCGACCTTCGCCCGTAACTGCGCCTTGGCCGTCTCGATCGTGCGCCTGGCCTTTTACAGTGCGCTGCGTTCGTCCAACTGCTTGTAAGTACTGCGCCGGGCTGCGACCTGCCAGATGACCTGGCGCCCTGCGTGCTCTTCGCGTTTCTCTACGCCGGCATAGCGCGCCGGTGGGCCGTATCGCAGGTCGGCAATAGACCTACCATTTGTCAGGTTTTTGATTAAAAACTGAACAGGTCACCCGTTCGACACTCTGAGTCCCGTGAGTGATCGAGTACCCCGCCTCGTTATTCCCTCAAAGACCCCGGAAGCAAAAACCTCTTATGTGCATGAGCGCGCAGGGGGTGTTTTATGTCCAAAAAAAATTGGAGGACAGAAAATGTCTAGCCATTCGTTGCAGGGCGTCGAGCGCATACAGCACCTCGTCCGCGCCCAACGTCAGCCGCAACAGAAACCCTTCTGGCGCCGCCTGCTTGCCATCGCCTCACCCTCACAGCGCAGCTGGCATGGAGGGTTGAAGCTCAGAGGCTACAAGGAGCTATCCAACGCCGAGCCGATTGCTCCAGTGGCGGTCGGACAGGTCCAGCTGGCAATCCCACTCGGGCGGGGTCGCCGTAGTGCCCAGCCTTGTGTGCAGCCGGGACAGCTCGTGCGCAAGGGCGAGGTGATCGGTATCGGCGATGACAACACCCCGTGGGTGCATGCCAGCACCTCCGGCATCGTGGAACAGATCGGCCTCGCCTTCGCGGCTGACTCGGCCGAGCCGGTGATGGCCGTCATTCTGAACGCAGATGGTCTGGATGAGTGGATCGAGCGCCCGGTGATGGAGGCACCGCAAACGCTCGAGGCACTGGTCGAACGGGCCTTGCAGATGGGCATAGTTGGCCTGGGTGGGGCGGGTTTCCCGACGGCTCTCAAGCTGGCCGGCGCCCAGCAGCCGGACCTGCTGCTGATCAACGGTGCCGAATGCGAACCCTTCCTGACCTGCGATGACCGCCTCATGCGCGAACGTGCCGAGGCGCTGATCGAGGCCGCCGACTATCTCGCCGATTTGCTGGGAATAACACTGACGCGCTTCGGTATCGAATCCAACAAACCCGAGGCGATGGCCGCGTTGCGTGCCGCTTCTCGCCAGGCGCGTACCCCAGTCGAGATCTGTCCGCTACCGACGCGTTACCCGGCCGGGGGCCAACCGCTGATGATCAAGAGCCTGAGTGGCCGCAACCTGGCGCCAGGGACCCTACCCGCCGAGATTGGCGTGCTGGCGCTGAATGTCGCAACGCTCTACGCACTGGGACGGGCCGTCTTCCACGCCGAACCGCTGATATCACGCGTGCTGACGCTCACCGGGGTCTGTGAGCGGCCCGGGAATGTCGAGGTGCCGGTGGGTTATCCGGTCAGCGCGTTGCGCGCGGTTGCCGGCGCCGACCCCGAAGGCCAGTTGACCCAGGTCGGCGGCCCGATGATGGGACAGCCGCTACCGGACCCCACTGCGGTCATCAGCAAGACCACTAGCTGCCTGATATTCGGCGCGGAGCGCTACCTGCCGGCCGCCAGCCAATCCTCGGGCAGTTGCATTCGCTGTACGCGCTGCGTGGATGTCTGCCCGATGTCGCTCAGACCGCTGGACCTCTACGCCGCTGCCGAACGCCATGACAAGGTGAGCTTGCAGGCGCTGCGACTGGATGCCTGTATCGAATGTGGCAGTTGCAGCAGCACCTGTCCGAGCCATTTGCCGCTGCGCGAACGCTTCCGCCAGAGCAAGACGGAGCTACGTCCATGAGCCTGATTTGCCGTCCTACCCCGTACCGACTCCGCACGGTAATGCTCCTGGTCAGCGTTTGCCTCATGCCGGGCACAGCCCTGTACGCCTGGCAATTCGGCATCGTGGTCTGGCTGCAGACCTTCTGGTGCCTGTTGCTCGCCGTGGGCTTCGAAGCCGGCCTGCTACGCCTGCGCGGACGTAATGTGCGCGAGGGGTTGAGCGACCTGAGCTGGCTGGTGCTGGGCCTGATACTGGCTCGGGCACTGCCGCTGCTGGTGCCGCTGTGGATGATCGCCCTGGCCAGTTTTGCCGCCCTCGCACTGTGTAAACACGGCAGCGGAGGCCTTGGCCGCAACCGTCTCAACCCCGCCATGGTCGGCCTCGGGATCATCGCCATCTGCTTCTACCAGCAGTTGTACCCCGCGCCATCGAACTATGCCCCCTGGACCCTCGGCCTGGACGCCAAGGCGGTTCTTCTACAACAGTTGCAACTGGCGCCCCCCCTCAACCTCGATGCGTTCGCCGGTGCCACTCAGCTGGCTCGGGATCAGTTCACACCGACCTCCCCCAACCTGTCGGGGTACGGCTATGTTGCCGGCGGTTTAGTACTGGCCGTCCTGCGGGTGATCCGAATCGAAATTCCGTTGGCGATGCTCGCCAGCACGGTATTGCTGTGCCTGGCAGCCGGCCATAGCCCACAGGAAAGCCTGTACAGCCTCAGCCTCGGCGGCCTCCTGTTCACCGCCTTTTTCATCGCCACCGATCCAGTCACCAGTCCCGATACACGTGCCGGCCGCATCCTCTTCGGCGCAGCCATTGGCGTGCTGACCGAGTTGATTCGCGAATTCGGGCTTTATGTCGACGGTCTCTGCTTCGCCGTGCTAGCCGCCAACCTGCTGGTGCCACAGATCGACCAGCTGGTGCTGCGGATACAACGACCTTGGTACTCAGCGAACCGGACCGAAACCGCGCGCAGCGACGCAGGCGGACGCGAAGGGAACCTGAACTCCAGCAGCAGGGGGAAGGCTGTTAAGCGCCAGCTCATCGCGGAACCTGGGCAACACTGACGGTAGCCCGGTGGGCTGGCGGGCTGGCAATGCCTTATCCGTGCCTGCGTTGGCGGTCCCAAAACTGCTGCGCCAACTCCCGCAGGCCCGTCGCCAGCTCGGCCACCCGGTGCGCGCTTTGCTGGCTGCGGCCGCCGCTCTCGGCATTGCTGTCGGCAGCGTTGCGGATGCTCGCCAGGCTGCGCTGGATTTCCTCGCTGGCGGCGCTCTGCTCTTCCACCGCGCTGGCGATCTGCAGGCTCATGCCGCTGATTTCGCTGACCTGGCTTTTGATCCGCGCCAGTGAGTCGCTGGCGCGCAACGCCTGATGCAGGCTCGCGGTCGCCTGCTGGCAGCTCTGCTGCATCGCCGTCACGGCCTGGCCGGCGCCCTGCTGAAGGTTGTCGATCAGCGCGTGAATCTCCTCGGTGGAGCGCTGAGTGCGAGAGGCCAGGGCGCGTACCTCGTCGGCGACCACGGCGAAGCCGCGACCGGCATCGCCAGCGCGGGCGGCCTCGATGGCGGCGTTCAGCGCCAGCAGGTTGGTCTGCTCGGCGACGCCGCGGATCACCGCCAGCACCTGACTGATGTCGCCGCTGTGCCCCTGCAGCGCCTCCACGGCCTGGCTGGCCTGGTGCACTTCCGCCTCGAGGCCGGCGATGTGCGAGCGGGTGGCGTCCACCTCCTCGCAGCCGAGGCTGGCCGCGGCGTCCGTCTGGTCGGCGGCGTTGGCACTCTGCTGGGCGCTGCGCGCCACTTCCTGGACGCTTGAGGCCATCTGCTCGATGGCGCTGGCTACCTGCTCGGTATCGCTCTGCTGCTGGCGCGTGGCCTGGCTGCCGCTGGCTACTGAGGCAGCCAGGTCTCCAGCATGCTCGGCCAGCTGCCGGGCGGACTCGCTGATACGCCCGACTACGGCGCCCGCCTCGGCCTCCAGCATGCGCAAGGCGAAGGCCAGCTCGCCGAATTCATCGCTGCGGCCGCAGTAGAGCAACTGGCCCACGGGGTTATCGGCGATCGCCCTGGCTTTGCCCAGCAGCGCCGCCAGGGGCCGCAACTGCCAGTGGACCCAAGCGGCGCAGAGCCCGAGGCCGCCCACGGCCGCCGGTAGCCAGGCATGGGGCCACTGGCCATGCAGGCTCGCGGCCAGGCCTGCGGCAAGCAGGCAGGCGGCAGCACAGCCGGCCAGCAGGCGCGCTCGCAGGCCCAGAATCGGGCGCCTCAGGGCGCGCGGCGTGCGGCCTTCGCGCAGTTCGGCATAGAGGCGTTCGGCGGCGGCGACCTGGGCCGGCTCCGGACGGGTGCGCACCGACTGGTACTCCACCACCTGGCCCTCGCGCAGCACCGGCGTGACATAGGCGCTGACCCAGTAGTGGTCGCCGTTCTTGCAGCGGTTCTTCACCAGGCCCATCCAGCTGCGGCCGCCCTTGAGGGTCTGCCAGAGATGGGCGAAGGCCGCCTGGGGCATGTCCGGATGGCGCACCAGGTTGTGGCTGCGGCCGAGCAGGTCGTCCCGGTCGAAGCCGCTGATGGCGAGGAAGTCGGGGTTAACGTGGGTGATTACGCCCTTGAGATCGGTGGTGGAGAGGATGTTGGCGTTGGCGTCGAATTCGACTGCCTGACCGCTGACCGGCAAGTTGATTTTCATTGGCTGATTCCCTGGTTGCTCCCGTGGGCCCATCCGGCGCTGGCCGGAAGGCATCCTTCACCCTCGAAACCTTCTTTGCCGCGCAGCAGGGGCTCCAGGCCCTCCGGCGGGCGCGGCCGGCTGAACCAGAAACCCTGGGCATAGCGACAGCCCTCGCCCTGGAGGAAATCCAGTTGCGTTGGGTTTTCCACGCCCTCGGCCACCACTTCCAGGCCGAGGCTGCAGCCCAGGCCGATGATGGCGCGAGAAATGGCGTTCAGCTCCGGGTCGTCCGGTACGCCGCCGATGAAGCTGCGGTCCACCTTGAGGATCTGCAGCGGGAAGCGCTTGAGATAGCCGAGGGATGAATAACCGGTGCCGAAGTCGTCCAGGGCCAGGCGCACCCCGAGTACCGCGAGCTCACGCAGGCAGGCCAGGGTTTCGGCGCTGTCCTGCATCAACAGGCTCTCGGTGATTTCCAGCACCAGGCTGGCGGGCGCCAGGCAGGTTTCCCGGAGGATCACCGCGACCCGCTGGGCGAAGCCCGGCTGCAGCACCTGGCGGCTGGACAGGTTCACCGAGCAGCGCAGCTGCGGCTGCCCGCCCAGCTGCCACTCGCGGGTCTGCCGGCAGGCCTCGCGCAGCACCCAGTCGCCGACGGCGACGATCTCGCCGGACTCCTCCAGCGCCGGAATGAAGTGCAGCGGCGATTCCAGCCGGCTGTTGCGGCGCCAGCGCAGCAGGGCCTCCACCGCAGTGACCTGCGGGCGCGGCCCGTCGATGCGGCAGATCGGCTGGTAGTGCAGCTCGAACTCCTGGCGAGCCAGGGCCTGGGCCAGGGCGTTGTGCAGTTCCAGGCGCTTCTGGGCGGCGGCCTGGAGTTCGACGCTGTACCGGGCGAACTGCGCCTTGCCGGCTTCCTTGGCGCGGTACAGGGCCAGGTCGGCGGCCTGCAGGGTGTCCACCGCCTGGCCTTCGGCGAGCAGCCCGGTGATGCCTATGCTGGCGCTCACCGCGAGGTTGTGTTCGTCCAGGCGCAGGGGTTGGTGCAGGCTTTCGAGCATGCGCTTGGCGACCTGCTCGGCGTCGGCCAGGCAGGCCAGGTCATCCAGCAGGACGACGAATTCGTCGCCGCCGAAGCGCACCAGGTGGTCCCCCGGCCGCAGACAGCTCGACAGGCGCTGGGTCACCGCCATCAGCACCCGGTCGCCCATGGCGTGGCCGAAGCTGTCATTGATCAGCTTGAAACGGTCGAGGTCGATGAACAGCAGCGCCGCTTCCCGCGTGCCGGGCCGCTGGCGGCGCTGCAGGGCCTGCTGCAGCAGTTCGTCGAGGCGCAGCCGATTGGCCAGGCCGGTCAGCGGGTCCTGGCGCGCGGCGTGGCGCAGTTGCTGCTCGTAAGCCTTGCGCTGGCTGATGTCGGTCTGCGAGCCGGCCATGCGGCCGTCCTCGGCCACCCCGCGCACCAGCACCCAGAGGTAGCTGCCGTCGCGCTGGCAGATGCGGTACTCGTGGTGCAGCCATGGCGTTTCGCCGCGCACGTGGGTGTCTATCGCCTGGCGCAGGCCGGGCAAGTCGTCCGGGTGGACCCGGGCGAACCAACTGGGGCTGCCCTCGCCCAGGCTGTCGCGGCTGAGGCCTAACATATTCGCCCAGCGTTCCGAGAAATACAGCCGGTCCTGGTCCAGGTCCCAGTCCCAGAGGCCGTCGTTGGCACCGCGCAAGGCACGGGCGAAACGCGCTTCGCTGTCCTCCAGGGCCTGGCGCTGGGCGCAGCTGTAGGTGTCGATGGCCAGCGCCATGTCGAAGAACACCGCTTTCAGCAGGCTGGCGTAGGTGTCGCGGGTCTCGCCCTGCTCGAGCAGCGCGTCGAGCATGTGGTCGAGGTAGAGGCGGTAGGCGCCCAGGTACCACTTGAGGTCGACGCCGACATGCTGGTGCACCAGCCCCACGCGCAAGCGGTTGAGCACGTAGTCGTGGTCGTAGGGGCCGCGCCAGAGCCGCTGGTAGTAGTCCAGCTGGCTGTGCTTGAGGCGTTGCAGGGTAGCGGGCTCGCGGAGGATGCCGGCGATGGAGTCGAACTGGCCCAGGTGCTCGTAGAGGCGCTCGACGAAGGCCCGGTGGCAGCCGTCCATCTCTGTCGCATGGGCACCCAGGCGCGCGGCGTCCACCTCGCTCCACTCCAGGTAGTGGCGGCGAGTGTCGATTTCCTCGCATGACAGGCCGATCCGGTCGAGCATTTTTGCTAAACGCTGCCCAAGCTCCATGTCTCTTCCTTCCGTAGATTCCGGGCATAAAAAAAGCACCGTGTCGGGAGTCCTGGAGAGAACTCACGCTCACGGTGCTCTGTCTTGCAGGCCCTTGCGTCCTGCCCGGCAAAGCCGGCTTCCGCCTTGGCGGAACCTTGCACAGGCTGGTTTTACATCAGTCAAGCGGTTCCGACAACTCCCTGATAGCTTTCTGCAGGCGCTTGCGTAGCTTTGCTAGATCCGGGGACTTGAAGGCATGGCGCGTGCGCTCCAGGGTTTCCACCGTTTCACCCAGCAGGGCCTGGATACGCCCTGGCTGGTTCAGCGGGGCGTCGCTGATCCAGCGGCAGAGGGGCATCTGCCGGCAGTCTTCGCTCTTACTGATGAGGGTGCAGTCCAACTCGCTTTGGCGCAGCAGGGTGCTGGCCTGACAGGCCGTGTTGGGGTCGTTGCTGGAAAGGATCAGGTAGGGTTGCACTGGTTTCATGGCGCTTTGTGAATGAATGATATCAGTGTGCTATTACGCTAGGTAACTTATCGCGCGCGGATGCTGATCCGGATCAATGAATTGAGCGAGCAGGACCAGCCCATGGCCAGCTTGCCGGTTCTGCCGAACCAGGGCAGCCAGGCGCGTTCGCCGGGAGACAATTGCATGTGGGAGCTTTGCAGCACAGTCATAGTGAACCCCTATTCACTAACAGCGACAGGTTCCGGCACAGGTGAGAAATCACGGACAGAACCGCCTTTTAGAAGTTGTAGGAAAACTGCACGGCCAGTCCGTTTGCCCTGTTGTTGAACTTTGCGCTGTATTCGGGCTGAAGCGCTGGATCTCCCGATTGATGTACCGAAGCCTCGGAGTCCCAGAGATAGCCGTAGGCAATATCCACCGTCAGGTCGGGGCTTGGTGAATAGGCGGCGCCGAATGTCACGGCCTTTCGGTTGCCCACGGGGATTCGTACACTGCGGTCCGCATTGCCAACCGGAGCGGGATCGTATGCGTAACCTGCTTTCAGTACCCACTGCGGGTTGAGTTGATAGGCCACGCCAATGGCCGTTGTCCAGGTGTCATGCCAGTTCAGTGTCTCGCCAACCCGACCCAGGCCTGCACTTTGGCCAATGGCGGAAACATTGCTATTGATGGCTTCGAACTTCTGAAGTCGGCTCCAGCGAGTCCAGGTGGTACCCAGGTATCCAGTCCAGCGGCTATTGAAGCGGTGGGTGATGGATGTATCCACCGACTCGGGCATTTCCAGGTCGATCTTGGCGTCATACTTCCCATCAAGAGCGAGAAAGGCCGGAGCGCCGGATACCTCGGTGTGCCCCTCGAGTTGATAGCTTCGCTTGGAGTGGTAGGTAATGCCCCAGGTGGTTGAATCACTCAGGTCGACCAACAGGCCGATGTTGTAGCCGATGGCGGTGTCGTCTCCCTTGATGGCGACCTCCGTTTCCGTGCCGTTGTTCAGGCTACCGGTCGCCAGGTTGTTCCGGAGGTCCGCTTCAAAATGGTTAAAAGTCAGGCCGCCGCCGATGGATAGGAAGTCATTGACGCGATAGGCAATGGTCGGTTGCAGGGTGATTTCTTTCGTTTCGCTATAAGAACCATGGTGACGGCCCTGGAACGTGCTCTCGTAATCATTGATCAGGCCACTCGGAACATAGAGGCCAAGACCAATCGAAAAACGATCATCAAGTGGCGTGGAGATATAGGCGAAGGGCATGACTCCAATGGGGACCGAGTCTCCTTTATTTGTCCCTGAAGCGTCGCTGCTCGCATCGCTGATATCGTTGCTGACCGATATCAAGGCCGCTCCGCCACTGATCTGGCTGCGCTTCAGCTTGGTCAGGCCGGCAGGATTTCCATAAATGGTGCTGGCATCCAATGCAGATGACGATCTACCGGCATAAGCGGTTCCAGCGCTGCTGGCGCTCTGCTCGTTAAGTGCAATGCCATTGGCACTTGCTGTCGTTGAAAGGCTGAACAGGGCAGTGGCAAAGGTGAGCCTGGTCAACAGAGATTTATCCAGGGATTTGGAAGTGTATCGAGTTGCACGGCTATTAGTTTTCATCTTTCATATCTTTTTTGTACTGGTTTGTTTAACGCTGGCCAAGCTTTAGGCAATGACTTGCTTTTCCGAGCACTTTTCAGTGTCAGTTGGAGTTTTCCTAAGTTGTGCGTAATTCCCTGATTGCCCGTACTTGAAGGCGACTGAGTTGGTAAATGGCACGTAGAAGGCCGCCAGTCGTGGTGGCGGCCTGGGACTCGGGACTGGGGCGCGCTTTTAACGAACCCCGGCGTTGCGCAAGGCGGCAGGGGTGTAGTCGGCGGCAAGGGCTTTGACCCCGAACTCGACACCCTTACTTTCCTCGTTCTTCATGCCTGAAACGATGTAGCGGCCATTCAGCAGGTCATACACGGTTTCCACGGCCAACCAGGGCACCTGGACGTTGTAATAGGGCTGTAGATGGCCTTCGCCAATTCTCCAGAGCGTGCCGCGTGCGTCGTAGTGGTCGGCCAGGACGATTTGCCAGGAGTCCTCATCAATGAAGAACACTCGCTTGGCATAGACGTGTCGCTCGCCGGGTTTCAGGGTGGCCTCCACTTCCCAGACCCGATGCAGCTCGTAACGGGTGAACTCCGGGTTTAGGTGGCCTGCCTTGACGATGTCATCGTATTTCAGCTTGGGAGAGTCCAGCTTGAAGCTGTTGTAGGGGATGTAAAGTTCACGCTTGCCGACCAACTTCCAGTCGTAGCGGTCCTGCGCGCCGTTGTACATGTCGAAGTTGTCGCCGACGCGCAGGCCCTCGGAAGCGGGATAGGGGCCGTCGTATGCCACCTGGGGCGCACGTCGCACGCGGCGTTGGCCTGCGTTGTAGAGCCAGGCCAGGCGTGGCTCCTTTACCTGGTCGAGGGTTTCGTGAACCAGCAATACACTACCGGCCAGGCGCGCGGGGGAGATGACTTCCTCCTTGTAGTAGAACAGCACATTGCCCGGATTAGCTGGATCGAAGTCCTTTAGCTGATCGCGGTAGGTGAACTCCATCTTGAATGTCACCGGCGTGAAGGCACCGCTTTTCTCCGGGGTAGCCTGCACGCTGGTGCGTTTCATGCTGCCGCCGCGGTAGCGAGTGAGGTGGTTCCAGACGACTTCCTGGCCATTCTGTGGGATGGGGAAGGGGTAGGCGGTCTGGAAGTTGGTCAGGCCATTGCCACCTGCCACGAGCTGGGTGTTCTGTGCGTTGGACCGTGCTGCGGCGTAGACGGAGTCCGGGAGTGCGACGCTGCGGTGGCTGGGGTAGACCGGCAGCCGATACGAGTCGGGATAGCGCTTGAACATGGCCAACTGGCCGGGGCTCAGCTTGTCCTTATATTGCTCCGCGTTCTGTGCAGTGATGGTGAAGAGCGGCTGTTCACTGGCGAAGGGGTCGTCGAGAAAGCCTTGGGCGTTCTGCTTGCCACTGTTCTTGTCGAGGCCGCCAGTCCAGGCCGGAATGCTGCCGTCGGCATTGCCCGCTTGCTCTGCGCCGAGCGGGGTCAGGGTCTTGCCGAGCTGGGCGGCTTGCTCCGGGGTGACGGCGGCCAGCGCCGTGCCGGCAAGCAGGGAGAGGCTCAGGGTCGTGCTTTGCATCAAGAATTTCATGGTCTGCTCTCCTGCTCAGAAGGACAAGCCGACGCTGAGCGCGATGAAATCGCGATCGACGCTGGTGTTGTAATCGCCGCCGAAGAAATCGGTGTATGACAGGCTGGCGTTGTAGGTATTGCGGTACTCGGCATCCACGTCCAGGCTGATGGCCTTGCTGCCTTCGTTGAAGCCCGGCTCGGGACCATAACCGTCAACATCGTGGGACCAGGCCAGGTTCGGCTTGAGGGTCACCGCCGGAATCAGGTTGGTGTATTCCCAGATCGCGCGTGCGCGATAGCCCCAGGAGGTGGTGGTGAGGAAACCCTTGTCGTTGCAATTCTGCGGCGTGGCGGAGCTGGTAAGGCACAGGTTGTTTTCCGGGAGCAACTCGCCCTGGCCGAACACCGCATCGCGGCCATAGCGCAGGCCGCCTCGGCCTTCCAGATCACCGACATGCACCATGCCGACTTCGCCGACCAGGGTCAGGCGGTCGGCCCCCATGACTTGATCGAAGAAGTGCACGGCGGTGATCTGCGCCTGAGTCACGGGTTTGCGTTGATAACCCTGCACCAGCCCATTATTCGTCGCCTGATAAGTCCCCGAGGAGAGCAGCGGCGAGACGGCGGTAATGCCCGTGCCGGCGAGGACCTGATCGTTGCCGTTGAGTTGCAGTGGCAGGTTGGGTCGGTAGCTGATTTCCCCGGACAAGGCGGTGCCGGTCGGCAGGGTGGTGGCGAAGCTCAGGCCATAGAGGCGGATATCCTCCGGGTAAGTCACCTGATACTGCGAGGTGCCAAGGCGATAGGCACCGATCAACTGCTGGCCAATGGCCGAGCCGGCGACGCCGGCACAGGCCGCAGGGTCGACGATGCCGACGTTGGCGCAGAGCTGTGGGACGACGGACAGGTCGGTGACGTTCGGGCTGGAGATAGAACTGACGTAGGGCTGACGGCTGTGATAGTTGAGGAAGTAGGCGCCAAATTCGGTATCCAGGCTGGGCACGAACCAGCGTAAGGCGGCGCCCCATTGGCCGCCATCGCGCGCATCGTCATCGGCAGCGCGCGGCACCTCGATGCCTTCCGCGCCCAGGCTTATGCCGAAGGGGCTGAGGGCGGCCTGGGCCAGCGGGTTGGCACTGAGATTCGGGCCAACCGTAAGCGGCTGGCAGCCATCGGCGACGAAGTCGCTTTGCGAGAAGAAGGTGCCGCAGTTGTCCACCACGGTCTGCTGCCAGTCCAACTGGTAGAAGGCTTCGGCCGTCAGGTTCTCGGTCAGGTTCTGCGACAGGTAGAACATATTGACCGGGATCAGGCCTTCCTTGATCTCGGCACCGGGGCGGCGGAAGGCGGACACGTCCACCGGGTTGATGCTGTTGATCCCGCCCTGGATAAAGGTGCTCTCGCCCCAACTGACCACCTGCTTGCCCAGGCGCACGATGCCGGGTAGTTCGCCGATCACGTAGTTGTGATAGACGAAGGCATCCAGCAACTCGGCGCCAGAAGACTTGGCGCCTTCCTTGCGACCGCTGTCGTCGATGTCCTTGAACAGGCGGCTCTCGTCCTTCAATTCGAAGTCGTACCAGTACTTGCCACGCACGAAGAGCCCGGTCTCGCCGTACTTCAGCTCGAGGTCGTGGATGCCCTTGAAGATCTTCGAGAAGGTCTCCCCCTTCTTGAAGTTCAGTCGGCCGTCGTCCGTGACGCTGGCATCGCCCTTGCCGCCGTTGGTGGCGCCGATCAGCTCGGGATCGGCGCCACGCAGTGCCCAGCTGGCGCCGACGCTGAGCGAGGAGTCGAATTGCCCTTCGATCTCACCGAGGTTGAAGTTCAGGCCGAACGCTGGCGTGGCCAGGCTGCCGGCCAGCGCAGTGGCCAGCGGTAGGCGGGCGCGCCGCCAGGTAAATCGCGTGTTGCTCATGTTCGCTACCTCTTGTTGTTGTTTTGCACGCTGACTGACAGGGATTTGCGGTACTGACTCCGGTGCTAAAGGTGGAACTGACGGGAATGCATAGGCTCTGCGTCGACGCTGGCAGTGCTGCCGGCTACGGCGTGGAAGTCGATGCGGTTGCTGGCAGCCACTCGACCTGGAAGCTGTAACGCCCAAGACGAGGGGCCAAGGTTTCCTGGTTGGCGCAACCTCGGATGCAGGCGACCAGTCCACGGCGACTGTCCTGAACGACCTCCACCGTGATGCCGGACAGCCCCAGGTGTTCGACTTCCTGCAGAACTACCCTGGCAACCTCCTGCTGCTGCAAGGCAGGCTTGAAAATCTTGCCCACGGCAGTCAGCGGCAGTGCGTCGAGTATTTCGATTCGTTTGGGCACGGCGGCCCGCTCGCTGATGTTGTGACTGGCGAACGCCTGCAGTTCTTCCACGGTGCAAGCCTGCCCCTGGCGCAGTTGGATAAAGGCCACGGGAACTTCGCCCGAGTAGGCGTCCGGGCTGCCCACTGCCGCGGCCATGGCGACCGCCGGATGGGCCTGCAGGGCCTCCTCGATCTGTTTGGGATCGATGTTGTGGCCGCCGCGGATGATCAGTTCCTTCTTGCGGCCGGTCAGCCAGAAGTAGCCCTGCTCGTCCTGGCGACCCAGATCACCCGTGTTCAGCCAGCGCTGGCCGTTGATATCGATCCAGACGCCGCGGTTATGGCTCTCGTCCAGATACCCGTCGAACAGGTTCGGGCCGCTGATGGTGATCACGCCGATCTCGTCCACCTCTGCATCGCGCACGTAGGCTCCGGCATCATCCAATACGACGGCGCGCATATCCTGGTAGGCGATTCGTATCCCGATCGAGCCAACGTGGCGTTCGCCATGGGGAGGATTGACCGAGGACGCACAGGCGCCTTCGGTAAGGCCGTAGCCTTCGAGGATCTTCACTCCGGTCCGCTGCTCGAACTCGCGGAAGAGTTCGACCGGCATCGGTGCGGCGCCACACAACGCATAGCGCAGGCTGGACAGATCGCGGTCCGACAACTCGGTCTGCAGGAGCGCGGCATAAACGGTGGGAACGGCGGAGAAGAAGTTGATGCCGAAGTGTTCCACCATCTCTCCGAATCGGGCGATCACGCCCTCGCCACGGTAGCCTTGCGGCGTACCGAGAATCACGTGGTCGCCGAGGGTCCAGGGCATCAGACCCGTCACCAGTTGTCCGTTGACGTGGAACAGCGGCAGTCCGCAGAAAATGACCTGGCCATTGTTGCGGGGGGCCAGGTGGGCGGCCATGGCCCAGGCGTTGAACACTTCAGAGCCATGAGTTCGGGTGGCGATCTTGGGCAGTCCGGTCGTGCCGCCGGTGCAGAAGAAAGAGGAACGCTCCTCGGGGCGGATTTGCCGGCCGCTTTTGAGGTGCGTGCCGGGCTGCGCGTCCATCAGCGCGCGAAGATCATGGATCTCGGTACCCTTGCGCAGTTCGCGCTCCTTCTCAGCCAGGGAGCGGAGGGCTTCGCCTTGAGCCTTGCCGACATAAGGCTCCATGCTGACCCAAACGATGTGCTTGATCGAGGGCAGCTGATCCAGTTGCGAGGCCAGCTTGGGCCACAGGTCGCTGCCTGGCATCGGCGCGAGCGTAACCACTACAGTCGCCTTGGCGGCCTGCAGCAAGCTGGCGATCTGCCCGGCCTCCAGCAGCGGATTGATCGCCATGACGATGCCCGCCGCCTCGCCCCCCCAGATGGTGAAGTGAGTCTCCGGCAGGTTGGGCAGGATGAAGGCGATCACTTCGCCGGGCGTAATGCCCAGGTCATGGAAGGCATTCGCTGCGCGAGTGATATCCGCGAAGAGCTCGGAATAGCTCCAGTCGTGGGTGTTCCTGAAGTGTGTGGCGTCGGCGAAGAAGCTCAGCGCGGGCGCATCCGGGGTGCGCTCGGCGGTGCGTCTCAGTGCTTCATAAGTACTGGAAGCCAGGCCCCGCTCCGATAGGGGGACTCGCTCGAGCTCCTTGATGTCGTTCAGGCACTGCACGGTCATCAGGCTTCCCCCACGACTCGGTTACGTTGCACACCCAGGTCGATCACGCCATCCGCGCTGCGAATGCGCGCCTCGACCACGTCGCCAGGCTTGAGGTACTGCGGCCGGCTCTCCTGGGCCTTGAGAAACATTTGCCATTTGGTGGCTTCCGGCAGCAGGGCCGCGATGCGCTGTTTGGCGGGGGAGGGGATCGACAGCGCACAGCCCGCCGGAGTGCCGGTGGCGATCAGGTCGCCGGCGTCGAGATCTTGTACGGAGGACAGTTCGGTCAGGGTTTCAGCGGGGCCGTAGACCAGGTTGGCCGTGCTGTCGCTCTGACGCACCTGGCCATTGACCGTCAGGCGCAGCTGCAGGTCTTTCAGGTAATGCATGTCCTTGGCATCCAGCAGGCAGAGGTAGGGACCGACCGGGCCGAAGGTGCGGAAGCTCTTGCCCTTGTAGAACTGCATCTGGGGAATCTGGATGTCGCGGGCCGAGTAGTCGTTGACAATGACGACGCCGGCGATGAACTCATGCAGGTTGGCGTCGGTAACGGCAACGGCGCCGTTGATCGCGCGCTTCATCACCAGCCCAAGTTCGATCTCGTAGTCCAGGAAACGCACGTTGCGCGGCTTGATCAGGTCGCTGTCCGCCGCCACGAGGCAACTCGTCGCCTTGGTGAAGATCATGTTGTACTTCTTCGCGTCAGGGTCCATGCCCGACTCGATCATGTGCTGACGGTAGTTGGCGCCCTGGCAGACGAACTGCTGATTGCGTGTCAGCGGCGACAGGAGCTTCACCTCGCCCTCATCCAGCTCGGTACCTCTCACTTGAGCGAGCTCATCGATGCTGTTCTGGCGAATGAAGTCACCGGTGGTTTCAAAGGTACCGGGGACGACGGTGATACGGCCCTTGCGTATCACGCCCCAGTGGATACCGTTCTGATATTCAAAGCGGACTACATGTACAGCAGACATTGAAGGCACTCCTGGAGCAGCGTTTGTCTCGAGCTCGGTGGCGCGATGACTGTGGTGTTGTTCTGGATTGGGGCCGGCGAAGCGGTAGACCAGTGAGCCGCCGGCGATCAAGGCACCGGCTTTGAGCAGATGCCGCCGGCCTAACCAGGTTGAATTGCCCGACATGGCGTGACCTCTACCCGAACATCCGCATGAGGGTTATCAGCTTGCGCAGCGACAGGTCCGGGCTGCGTCGCAGGTTGCGGAACAGCGCGCGCAAACTGGCCAGGCTCAGCGTGGGCTTGGTGAAACTCTTGGGCATGCGTTGCCCCCACTGCGCCATGGCCTCGGGGCTGACGAAATGAATGCCAGCGGGTTCTGTGGCGGTGAAGATGTCGCCGTCGCAGCAGTGCTCGTGCTTGTCGCCCCAGGGGTCCTGCCAGTAGTCGAAGATCTGGCTGCCCAGGATGTGGCGGCCGATTCCCCAGGCGTGACGCCAGCCCCGTTCCCGCAAGACGCGCTGTCCCATACCCACTGCATCGGCATCCACGACCTCGTAGGCGCTGTGGCTATAGGCCGCCATGAAGCCTTGGGCGATGGCGAGGGTATGGTGATCGGCGGGAGTCTCACCGAGGTCCAGGCGCAGGAACGTGACGATGGGCGAGCCATCCGGGAGCACCTGTACGTCGCTGGGAATGAACCCCAGATGCTGCGCGTACCAGGCACAGGTCGCTTGGTACTCAGCGACTTCCACAACGACATGGCCGAGTTTCAGGACGTCCGGCGGCGCTACCGGCGGCCGCTGAGTGGTGTTGACTCGCGGATGCTCGATCAGATTCAGCAGAAGGGCGGCTCTATGCGGCAGAGCTTCACAAGGGGCCTGCCCGTAGATGGCTTCGACGATGAATCCGGAGGGGTCAACCAGCCTGACCTGCATTCCGCCACCGGGATGCATGCACGCTTCGACGGAAGAAGCTCTGCTGAGCTGGCTCAGGTGGTTCAGGTCATCCAGGCTGCGAACCTCCAGTCCGAAACCGAGAAAACGCGCCTGCGCCGCGCGATGGATGCGGTAGCAGTAGGGCGAAGGTGCGGCCGCACGGAGATAGAGCGTATCGGCATCCCGATGGCTGACCGTCAGACCGAAGTCGGTCAGGAAGCGTGCCGCCTCATCAAGGTCAGGACGCTCGAAGATCAGGTGAGCAAGGCGTTGAGCCTTGGCCGTGGGCGCGGGATGACGGGCAGGTTGCTGCGTCGTCAGCCGGGGCATTTCAGTTCTGCTGCTCATTGTTCTTGTTGTCCGGTTTTTTGGAGCAAAGCCGATCCCGCACCCCTGAAATGCCAGGGGTGTTGTTGGGTCGGGTCGGTTACGAGATCAGTCGAGGGCAGGAAGTGCGGGCAACTCTTCGGTCGCCAACGCACGAGCCTCCTCTGGCGGCACACCCAAAGCCCGGAGCACTAGCTCGGCTGTGTCAGAGCCTGATTCGCGCCACGTCTTGTGCCCTTCCAGCACCAGGAAAATAGCGCCCAGGACGCTGCTCGAAATCAGTGTCATGACTGAGATCAATTGCTCCTGCTGAAACCTGTATCGCCCACTGGAGAGTCCGCTCAGGAGGTCTGTAGTCGCCTGGCTGGCAAACATTTCGCGCAACGACGTATTGCTCATGGCGAACTTATGGATGAACGCCCCCCACTGGGAGTCCTCGTGAGCGCGACGAATGAAGAATCGAATGCCGTTGGCAAGGCGTTGAGCCGGGTCGGAGAGGGTGTCGAAGCTCTTCTTGACACGTTCATGCATCTCCCCTGCGAGGTGGCCGGCGACCGTCTCGAACAGGCTCTCCATGCTCTCGACGTTGCTGTAGATGGTTCCGCGCGCGACTCCTGCCTCTTGCGCAAGGTCAAGGATGTTCACTTGGGAGGTGCCTTTTGCAGCGAATAGGCGAAAGGCGGCCTGATGAATGCGGCGCTGTGTGGGATTCAGGGATTCCACGCTTTTTCCTCCAGGATTGCTCATGGCTAGATTGAACACGCGTGTTCTGTTGTCGTCAACATGGTTTTTGAATGGAGAACCTGTCTTTCAAAGTTGAGAATGTTCTAAGCCCTGTTTGATGGGCTTCATGAGCGGATTAGCGGTGTTTGTGAAGGTCTATGAGGACCTGCGTATTGACATGATTGAACACGCGTGTTCAGCTCTTGGCGTTTCTGGCTCACCCATCGACTGGGCCACCCGGCTGTCGGCTGGACGTACCTCAGAGGGGCGAAAAGCCCGAAGGAGCACCGTGCTTGCCGACTTTTCATCTGCTGAAGGACAGAACATGACCAGCTCAACGCTCTTCGAACCGCTGCGATTGCCCAATGGCGCGGTGATTCCAAACCGCATTGCCAAGGCGGCCATGGAGGAGAACCTGGCCGATGCGGATCACGCACCGGGAGAGGGGTTGGTCAGACTGTATCGGCGTTGGGCGGAAGGTGGGGCTGGCCTGATCATCACCGGCAACGTCATGGTCGACCGCCATGCCCTGACTGGACCGGCTGGCGTGGTGCTCGAGTCCGACCTGTTCCTGGATCAGTTCAGGTCATGGGCCGATGCCTGCCGTAGTCACGGCGCACAGGCCTGGATGCAGATCAATCATCCCGGTCGGCAGGTGCTGGCTGCGCTGGGGCAGCCGGCGCGAGGTCCGTCGGCTGTGGCGGTCGACATTCCCGGTCTGTCCAAGGCCTTTGCGCCGCCCAGGGCGCTGAGTGAGCGCGAGATCGAGGCGTTGATCGAGCGCTATGCCCGCACGGCGGCATTGGCCGAGCGCGCAGGATTCACGGGGGTGGAGATTCACGCCGCGCATGGCTACCTGTTCAGTCAGTTTCTCTCGCCCTTGACCAACAAACGCGCTGATGCCTGGGGCGGCACTCTGGAGAACCGCGCGCGGATTCTCCTGCGAACCATCGACGCGGTGCGCCAGCGCGTGGCGCCGACCTTCTGTGTGGCGGTGAAGCTCAATTCGGCGGATTTCCAGCGGGGGGGCTTCGAGACCGAGGATGCGTTGCGTGTGGTGGAAATGCTCAACGCCATGCCCGTCGATCTGGTTGAGCTGTCCGGTGGGAGCTACGAAAGTCCGGCCATGCAGGGACAGCCCCGTGACGGCAGTCGATTGGCCCGGGAGGCGTATTTCCTCGAATTCGCAGAAAGGATAGGGGCGGTGGCGCGCATGCCCCTGATGGTTACGGGTGGGGTGCGGCGCAGAGCGGTTGCCGAGCGGGTCGTGAACAGTTCGGTAGCGATGGTGGGGTTGGCCACCGCGCTGGCGCTTGAGCCGACGCTGCCAAACCAGTGGAAAGAGGGACAAGACACCGAAGTGGAGCCCATCGTCGTCCGCTGGAAGAACAGGGCGTTGGCATCCCTTGCTCTGGCTTCAGTGGTCAAGAAACAGCTCGGGTTACTGAGCCAGGGGAAACGAACTCGACCCGGGACATCACCGCTGGTGGCCTTGATTGGCAACCAGCTGAAGTCTCGTCGTCAGGCGAAACGCTACAGGCAATGGATTGGCCAAGCCTAGTGGCCACTCGAAACGCCCGGCCCATCTGTCCCAGCCCGTCGGGAGGCGATGCGTTCTCAAGCAATCAACCCAGGGAGCCGGCCTTCCCCGGCGTGTGAGCCCAGCGGGCGGACGGCAATCGCCGGATGGAGGGAACCGCCCCGCAAACAGGACGCAGTGGCGCCGAGAAGTCGTCCTGCTGCAGTGCCTCGAAACCCAAACACCAGTGGCAACCTGAATGAAAAAAATTCTTCTAAAAACAATATTGTTCGCTTTACCGAAGGTACTCGGCTTCACTGCCCGCAAACATCCGCAATTTCACGCCCGGCTCAAACAGAAAAACTGCACCGCCTATATCGGCCTTCAGGACGGCAGCATCGGCCGCTTCCTGGAAATCCGCGGCGGTAAAGTGTTCTCGCGCGTTGGCAAGGCGGCAGAGGCGGATGTCAGCATGCTGTTCAAGGACCTGCCGACGGCGCTGAAATTCCTCTCGCCCAACCCGGATATGGGCGAGATCGTCCACGCCGCCAAGAACTTCAAGGTCGTCGCCAAGGGTCCGGACCCTCTGGTGGTGTGGTTCACCCAGACGCTCAACCTCAGCCAGACGGTTGGGCTGGAGATGGGTCGGCCGATGCGCGACGGCACCCGGCGCTACACCACCTGCACCAACGGTGGCCCGCTGTTCATCTACGTGAAGGGTGGGCGCATCCAGCGCGTCACGCCGCTGGAGTTGGATGAGAAGGATGCGCCGAGCTGGGAGTTGCAGGCGCGCGGCAAGACCTTCCGTCCCAAACGCCGAGCCCTGGTGGCGCCGCATGCCCTGTCGCTCAAATCCCTGGTTTATTCGGACAAGCGCATTCTGCACCCGATGAAGCGGGTCGATTTCGACCCGGACGGCGAGCGCAACCCGCAGAACCGCGGCAAGTCGGGCTATGTGCCTATCAGCTGGGATGAAGCGCTCGGCATCGTCGCCAAGGAAATCAACCGGCAGAAGCGCGTCCACGGCCCGGGCTCGATCACCTTCCCGATGTCGTCCCACCACCAGTGGGGCAATGTCGGCTATTACCTCAGCTCGCTGATGCGCTTCGCCAACCTGATCGGTTTCACCCGCGTCGCCGCCAACCCGGACAGCTGGGAGGGCTGGTACTGGGGCGCCATGCACCATTTCGGCAACTCCATGCGCGTCGGCGTGCCGGCCGGCTATGGCGCCGTTGAGGACTGCCTGAAGGAAGCCGAGATGATGGTCTTCTGGTCCTGCGACCCGGAGAGCACCAACGGCGCCTATGCCGGCTTCGAGGGTACGACCCGCCGCCTGTGGGCCAAGGAGCTGGGCATCGAGTTCGTTCATATCGATCCGCATAACAACCCCACCGCGCAGCTCCTCGGCGGGCGCTGGATTCCCATCCGCCCGCAGACCGATGCCGCCCTGGCGACCGCCATCATGTATGTGTGGGCCGTCGAAGGCCTGTATGACGCGGATTACGTCGCGAAACGCACCACCGGCTTCGACGAGTGGAAGCGTTACCTGCTGGGCGAAACCGATGGAATCCCCAAGACTCCCGAGTGGCAGGAAGGGGAGACCGGCGTGCCGGCCAAGGACGTGCGCGCGCTGGCCCGCAAGTGGGGCAACCGCAAGGTCTATCTGGCGACCGGCATGACCGGGGCTGGCTT
This sequence comes from Pseudomonas sp. D(2018), assembly GCF_005502555.1. Taxonomy (NCBI): domain Bacteria; kingdom Pseudomonadati; phylum Pseudomonadota; class Gammaproteobacteria; order Pseudomonadales; family Pseudomonadaceae; genus Pseudomonas; species Pseudomonas sp. D(2018). The sequence continues at coordinate 320,261 of NZ_SCOK01000001.1, read as the reverse complement.
TGGCGGCGCCGGCCGCGGCGCGACCGGGCAGCAGTGGGCGCGTTGCATGATCATGATGATGGCCATGCAGGGCTGGGGAAAACCCGGGGTCAATTTTGGTTGCCTGCAGATCGGCTCGCCGGTGGACCATCATTTCTACTTCCCCGGTTATGCCGACGGTGGCATCTCCGGCGAACTGACGTGGACCGGCAACGCGGTGAACAACTACCAGCGCATGCCCCACATCCTGACCATGAACCCGGTCAAGCAACTGGTGCCCAGGCAGCAGTTGCCTGACGCCATCATCAATGGCCATGCCACGGGCTATCTGTGGGACGGCATGTCGCAGGAGGCGCAATTCGCCCCCTTCACCTATCCGATGGCGGGTTACTCGCCCATCCACATGATCTACCGCTACGGTGGCTCGTCATTCAGCACAGTGACGAAATCCGGCCGCTGGGTCGAAGCCTACCGCCATGACAGCATCGAGTTCGTGGTCAACCAGTCCATCTGGATGGAGGGCGAGGCCCAGTTCGCCGACATTATCCTGCCGGCCTGCACCCAGCTCGAACGCTGGGACATCGGCGAATGGTGCAACTCAGGCGGTTATGCCCACCATGGTTACACCCTGGTCAATCACCGCCTCGTGACGCTGCAGCACAAGTGCATCGAACCGCTCGGCGAGTCGCGTTCGGACTACGACATCTTCGCGGCCATCCTCGAGCGCCTGGGCTTGGGTGGGGTGTTCACCGAAGGTTGCAGCGAGCTCGATTGGGTCAAGCGGGTATTCGACTCCTCCGACCTGCCGGATCACATTTCCTGGCGCGAGTTCTGCCGCAAAGGCTATTACGTCGTACCGCCGGAAAGGCCCGAACTGCGCCCCCCGGTGGACATGCGCTGGTTCGCCGAAGGCCGTCAGAAGGATCTGCCGGAGCCGTTTCCGCTGCCGTCGCAGTGGGCCGAAGAGTTTGGCAAGGGCCTGCAGACGCCCAGCGGCAAGCTGGAGTTCGTTCCCGAAACGCTCAAGCGCCACACCAAGGACAATCCCGACCGGCCGGCGCTCAACCGCTACATCCCCTCCTGGGAAGGCCTGGGGACGACCGAGCTGGTCGGCAAGTATCCGCTGCAGATGATCGCGACCCATTCGCGCTACAGCTTCCACACCTCCAGCGATGGCAAGAACGGCGTGACCAGTCGAGTGGCGGATCATCGTGCCCGCATCCTTGACCACGATTTCTGGCTCTTGCGCATCAGCCCTGGCGACGCGGCAGCCCGAGGCATCGCCCATCGTGACCTGGTCAAGATCTACAACGACCGCGGGGCGGTGATTTGCGCCGCCGATGTATCGGCCCTGGTGGTGCCGGGGGTGGTCAAGTCCTATGAAGCGAGCGCCGAGTTCCAGATGCTGGAAGTGGCCGGCGAAACGGTGGAAATCGGCGGCTGCCTGAACATCCTCACCCCGGATCGGCCGCAAACCCAGGGCACCAGCAGCATGAGCCCGAACTCCTGCCTGGTGCAGATCGAAAAATGGCAAGGCGCCGAGGCGTTCAAGCACCTGCGCGCCGTGGTGGGAGTCGCTCATGAGTAAGTGGAACCTGATCATCAACGTGGGGCGTTGCGAGAACTGCTACAACTGCGTGCTCGCCGAGCGGGACGAACACGTTGGCAACGACTATCCGGGCTATGCAGCCCCGGCCTCCCTCGCCGACGAGGCACCGATCCGCATCCTGCGGCGAGTGCAGGGGGCGGCGCCGATGGTCGAGACGACCTACCTGCCGGTGATGTGCAACCACTGCGACGATGCGCCGTGCATGAAGGTCGGCGGCGACGCGATCAGCAAGCGTGCCGATGGCATCGTCGTGATCGATCCGGTGAAGGCCAAGGGGCGCAAGGACATCGTCCGCTCCTGCCCCTACAGGGCCATCGTCTGGAACGAGGAGCAGCAGCTGCCGCAGACCTGGATCTTCGACGCCCATCTGCTCGACGACGGCTGGAAAGGCCCGCGTTGCCAGCAAGTGTGTCCGACGGACGTGTTCGAGGCCGTGAAGCTGGACGACGTGGCGATGCAGCAGAAGGCACGCCAGGAAGGCTTGCAAGTCCTGCTGCCCAAATTGAAGGCCAAACCCAGAGTCTATTACCGGGGCCTGGAGCGCTGGGACACCTGCTTCATCGGCGGCAGCCTCAGCGCCAGCGTTGACGGCGTGGTCGAATGCGTCGCCGGTGCCGAAGTCACGCTTCTTCAGAACGGGAAATCAATCGCGGTCACCCACAGCGACGCCTTTGGCGACTTCCGCTTTGGCGGCCTGGCCAAGAAAAGTGGCGGCTATCGCATTGAAGTCCGCCACGACCTGGGCGAGGCGCAGCGCGACTGCGACATCGACGAAAGCCTCTATCTCGGCGAGATCCGGCTGGTGAGCAGCCATCAGGAATGCATTGAGGAGCAAACCGTATGAATCACACCCAGGAACTGAGCGTGCCGCCGGAATATCCGGAAAGCGCGGCACCCGCCCACGTCAAGAAGCTGGTCCGGCCAAAGGCCTGGCAGAAGGCTACGCAGCTGGCCTTCCTGCGCTTCGAAAAGAAGGATCTCGCCGAGGCTGAGCGCTTCTGGAACGACTTCGGCCTGGTGACGGTGTCGCGCACCGCGGAGCAACTGGTAATGCGCGGCGCCGGGACTGCGCCGGCCATCCTGGTCGCCACCAAAGCTGAAACCTCGCGCTTCGTCGGCTCGGTCTTCGTGGTTCCGACCGATACCGATTTCGCGCGGCTGGAACGCGAAAGCAATGCCAAGCCGCTATCGCCCGAGCGCATTCCTGGCGGCGGGCGCGGCGTCACACTCAATGACCCGGACGGCACTGAACTGTGGTTGATCACCGACTGGGGTTCGGTGCCGGCATTGCCGACCCGGCCGCCGATCCATCGGGAAATGAACGTACTGGGCGAGATCCAGCGGGTGAACCGCACGGTCCGTTCGCCCATCGAGCCGGCACTGGTCGGTCGCCTGGGGCACGTTGTCTACCAGACCAGCAATTTCGAGGTGATGTCCGAGTGGTACATGCGCCACCTCGGCCTCATTCCGACGGACGTGCAGTACCTGGAGGACGGCTCGCCGCTGGTCACGTTCTTCCGTCTGGACCTGGGCGACCAGCCGGCGGATCACCATACCTTCGTCATGGCGAGCGCTCTGCAGCCGCGCTACGAACACAGCGCCTGGGAAGTGATCGACCTCGACGCCCTGGGGCAGGGGCAGCAAGTCATGCATGCCCGTGGCCACAAGCACTTCTGGGGCATCGGCCGGCACCTGCTCGGCAGCCAGCTCTTCGACTACTGGAAAGACGCGGACGGCTTCGACTTCGAGCACTACACCGATGGCGACGTATTCACCGCCGATCACGAGACGCGCTACGTGCCGTTCTCGACGGGCAGCATCTGGGCCTGGGGGGACGACGCGCCCAAGGCGATCTTCCCGGCCAAGTCGCTTGGCCTGGTCTGGCGCGCATTGAAACTGATCCGCCAGGGGCGCCTGAGTCTGGCCAAGCTACGGATCATCGGCAAGACGCTCGATACCCCGGCGCGTCCCTGGCTCTGAAATCGACACACTAGGACTTGATCCATGGCTATCACCCTTATTCGCTTCATCCCCGCCAACGCACCGGCCGACGCCGATCCCCGCTGGGGGGTCGTCTTCGGCGAAAAGGTCGCACCGCTGGACGGCAGCTACCCGACCACCGCCGACCTCATCCGGAACGGCCGCGAGGCCGCCCGTCAGCTCACGCCAGCCCAGGCAACGCTCGACCTGGGCAGCGTCCGCGTCCTGCCTCCGGTCACCTCGAACCAGCAGTTCATCTGCCAGGGCGTCAATTACGAGAGCCATGTGCGGGAGTCTGGCCTCGATCCGAAGAACTTCCCGTTCAACACGATCTTCACCAAAGCGCCTTCTTGCATCAGCGGCCCGTACGACGACGTAGTGCGCCCCTCCCACGTGAAACTGCTGGACTACGAGATTGAGCTGGGTCTGGTCCTCGGGCGCGATCTGGTTCCCGGTGAGGTTGTCACGCCGGACAAGCTTCACGAGGTCCTGGCCGGCGTGACCATCGTCAACGACATCTCGGCCCGCGATGTCCAACTGCCTCAGGGCCAGTTCTACAAGGGCAAGAGCTACCAGACCTTTGGTCCGGTCGGCCCGGTGCTGCTCCTGCTCGAACCCCAGGAGTGGCAGCGCTGGCGCGAGCTCAAGATGACCCTGACGGTCAATGGCATCGCCCGGCAGCAGGCCTACTGCGGCGAAATGCTGTTCAAGCCGCATCAGACGCTGACCGAACTCGCCTCGCTGCACGGCATGCACGCCGGTGACCTGGTGGCGACCGGGACGCCGGCCGGTTGCGCCGCAAAGGCACCCGGCAAACTGGTCATGTTCATCCTCAAGCATTTCATGTCCGATGCCGGGAAATGGAAGGCCTTCATCGCCAAGGCGAAGAAGAACCCGCTCTACCTAAAGCCCAGCGATGTCATGGCCCTGAGCATCCGTACCGACGACGGCGCCCTGGATCTCGGCCAGCAGCGCACGCGGGTGGTGTCGGCATGACCGTGGCCGAACGGCTGCTCTGCCTGCGTCCGGCCGCATTCATCCCAGTGTGATGGATAGCGTTCTGCAGGATGGCTTCGGTCGCAGCATCGATTACCTTCGCATGTCGGTGACTGATCGCTGCGACTTCCGCTGTGTCTACTGCATGGCCGAGGACATGACGTTCCTACCGCGCCAGCAGGTACTCGCCCTGGAGGAGTTGTATCGCTTGGCGGCGCTGTTTGTGCGCAACGGGGTGAAGAAGATCCGCCTCACCGGCGGCGAGCCGCTGGTGCGCAAAGGCATCGTCCAACTGTGCGCGCAGATCGCCGCCTTGCCGGGGCTGCGCGAACTGGTGATGACCAGCAACGGCTCGCAGTTGGTCAAGCTGGCGCAACCGCTTGCCGATGCCGGGGTCAAGCGCCTCAATATCAGCCTGGACAGCCTGGACAGCCTGGATGCACAGCGCTTTCAGGCGATTACCCGTACCGGCGACCTGGCCCAGGTGCTGGCCGGCATCGACGCGGCGAGCGCCGCCGGCTTTGCCCGGGTCAAGCTCAATACCGTGGTGATGCAGGGGCGCAATGCCGACGAGGTGCTCGACCTGGTCGACTATGCGGTGAACCGCGGTCTGGACATCAGCTTTATCGAAGAAATGCCGTTGGGCGAGGTGGGGCGGTCGCGTGGCGAAAGCTATTGCTCCAGCGACTGGGTGCGCGAGCGTATCGCCGAGCGCTACAGCCTGCTCGATAGTGCCGAACAGAGTGGCGGACCGGCCCGTTATGTGCGCCTCAAGGAGTTCCCTGAAAGCCGTATCGGCTTTATCTCACCGCACAGCCACAACTTCTGCAGCACCTGCAACCGCGTGCGCCTGACCGTGGAAGGGCGCCTGCTGTTGTGCCTCGGGCACGAGAACGCCATCGACCTGCGCGCCTTGCTGCGCCGCCATCCGCAAAGCGATGTGCCCTTGCTGCAGGCGATCCACGCCGGCCTGGCGCGCAAGCCGTTGCGCCACGAATTCAGCGTTGCCGGCGAGGTGCAGGTGCTGCGCTTCATGAACGCCAGCGGTGGTTGACCCACTTGAACAAGATGCATCAAGCACCGCTACCTCCCAAGAAACTGTCGTCCATCCGTTCTGCCATACCAAAGGGGCAAGCATGTTCAAACCAGGCCATCTGCATCTCATCAGTCCGCTCGATATGCCGCACCTACCGGAGTTCGACATCGACGTGTTCTACGAGGTCCACCGCGACGCGGTCGAAGGCGCGCTGATGCATTTCAAGGTGGTCGGCACCATCGGGGGGCGCGAGTTCTGCGAAGAATTCGATCTGCATCGCGATACCGCCTTCAACTTCGCCAGCCCGATAACCAAGGCATTGGCCAAACACGGCCTGCCGCCCAACGTCGGGCCGATCATGCCCGAGCACACTGACTACGACGCCATGTTCGAGGATATCCGCCAGCAGCTCGGCGCGCGGACGGGTGAACCCGTCGATTTCGATCATCTCGACAAGGATGGCTTGTAAGCTCTGCGATTCTTGAGCGTTTTTCCAGGCGCCTGCCCGGAAGCGGGTACCCCAGTGGGTTCGCGAGTGGGTCAGGCGATGGTGGGTAACGGCAGGCTGGCGATCTTCCTGGCCCTGGCGGGGGTAACGCCCAGAGCCTTGAGGACCATCTCGGCGACCAGCACATCGTGCCCCGTCGCCGCGCGACCCTCGACGACCGAACGCATCGCGCCGGTTGTGCAAGACACGACGATGTCCATGGCGATGCCTTCGTCCGCAAAGGTGAAAGCACCCTCGCGCAGGCCTTCACGCAGGTCGTCAAGTACATGGGTGGCCAGCCGGGAGCGAATGGCCTGGTCGAAATGAATGATGCGCAGCAGTGCATTGGCCCACTGGTGGTCGTTGGCGGCGCGGCGGATGAACATGCGCACGCCTATCGAAAGCCGCTGGGCACCGCTTTTTACGTTCGCGCTGAGGGCGGAGATGGCGTCGGAGAACTCGGCAGCCAGGGTAATTCCCACTGCCTCCAGCACTTCGTCGCGGGTGCGGAAGTAGTTGTAGATGGTGCCGTTGGATACTTCTGCTTCGGCGGCGACTTCGAGCAGGGCGATTTCCCCCACCTCCTTGCGTGCGATAAGGCGCAGCGCCGCGTCCACCAGGCCGCGGCGAGTGCGCTCACGCTTCTTGTGGCCTCGCGTGAGAGGCTGGTTCTCGTCCAGGTCTGATGGGGGAGTGGGCATACTCAGGCTCTCAATCGGGGAAGCTCGCCGATGGTAAAGGAAACACTGTCGGCCGTGGAGTCGCCGCTGGCCATCAGGTCCATGCAGGTTTGAACCAGTTTCGCGGCCTCTGTACCGGAGGCATGGTGCATGACGTGGCGGTCGGGGCGTACCACGACAAGCGTGCCCTTGGGCGCCAGCGGCAGGATGGCGTGGTTGAGATCTTCGATGAATGCGGAGTTCCCGCCAGGGTGCTGGCCGCAGGCGCCTACTTGCACGAAGCTGCCACCCAGTTTGAGCCAGGAGGCGATCTGGGCGGGGGATAGCAGCGACATCGGGTCTACGCCGAAGCCGACCAGGGTGAGGTGGTCTCCGAGCGCTTCGTCACTCAGGTGCACCCGCTGCTGAGCGTTGCGAACCCAGGCTTGAGGAAACAGCCCCCCGCGAATCAGTTTGTCGCCGCGCAGATGGGGCGCAAATAGGCCGTGCCTGAAGATGTTCTTCGGCTTGATCTCCAGCTCCTCGAAGTACTTCCGGGTAAATGGCGTCAAGGTGAGTGTGCGCATCAGTCCATGAATCAGGAAGGCGGCCAGCTTGTTCCTGGGCATCACCAGGCGGCCCATCAACTTGGCCATGTCGATCATGGCTTTCGCGTGGGGGCGGCGCTCCTCGTCATAGGTGTCCAGCACCGAAGGCGAGGCTTGACCGCGCAGGACCCAGGCGAGTTTCCAGGCGAGGTTGGCGACATCGCGAAGCCCGGCCACGAGCCCCTGGCCGACGAAGGGGGGCGTGATGTGGGCGGCATCCCCCACGAGGAAGATGCGTCCTTTGCTGAAACTGTTGCAGCAGCGTGCGTGGAATCGATAAACGGCTTTGCGCTCGATCTGCAGCTCCCGTGAGTCGACCCACGGGGCGACCAGCCTGGCGATGTTCTCCGGGCATTCCATCTGCTCGCGTGTTTCGCCAGGGTGCAGCATGAACTCCCAGCGCTCCCGGCCACCCGGGGCGGGCATATGCGGAGCGGGGCGCTCGGGGTCGCAGAGGAACTCGACATGATCGATGGCCGATTGGCGCCGGTTGCCGGCGTCGACGATCAGCCAGTCTTCGGCATAGGTCTCGCCTTCGAAGTCCTGGCCGATCAAGCTTCTGACCCTGGAGCTGGCACCATCGGCACCTACCAGGTATCGGGCGCGAACGAAGTGTCTCTTGCCTTTCTGGTCCTTGACCGAAGCGACCACGCAATCCGGCTCTTCCGACAGGCTTTCGAGCGCGAGTCCGCCCATGCTGGTCACGGACTCGAGCTGTGAGACCCGGTCGCGCATCGCGTGCTCGAGGTCGGGTTGGTAGAAGGTCACCAGCTTGGGATGGCCGTCGACGCACCCCGCTGTATTGGCCCGCGCGAACTGCCCGAGCACCGGAGAGTGCATTCGCACCTCGGGAATCACGATCTTCTCGAAAGCGTCTTCGGCCAATCCGGCAAGTTGCAGGATGCGCAGCGCTTCGTTGTCCAGGGCAATGGCTCGGGGCATCAGCAAGACCTCATGGGTCTTGTCCAGAACCAGCGTGCTTACGCCATAGCGACCCAGTAGTGCGGCGAGTGTAGCCCCTGCGGGGCCGTAGCCCACTACCAGTACATCGACCTCGTCCGGCGGCAGTGCGGAGCATTTCTTGTTGTTCATATCGAGCCCTTGTTGTGATTGAAATCGTGAGACGCGAGGTCTCATCGTCAGGCAGGGTCAAGGTATGTAAAATTGAAGTATTTTTCAATATTGGTGTTTTTGTCATGTTTTCGCGGGATCATTCCCCCGCCAGGGCGAGACCGCGCAGTCTCTGCCGAAGACGGTCCGATGACCGATGTCGTGCGCGACCGCTCACCTGCCGCCGGCCTGTAGGTTTCCGACCGGCGAGGCTTGGCTTGCGCGTCGATAAGCGTTGTCATCGGAGCAATGGAGCAGGTTCCAGCCGCCGAGGCACAACGGTGTTTTTGTCTTAGATTTCAGGAATCAAGCGTGGCGCGTCCGCAGCTCCAACCGAGTCCAGTCCAGATCCGCTTCGTCGACTTCGAACTCGACGAGGCCAATGCCTGCTTGTTGCACCATGGGAAGGCCGTGGCGCTGGCACCCACACCCTTCATGCTGCTGTGCGTGCTTGCCCGCCAACCGGGCGCCCTGTTGAGCAAGGATGCTTTGCTTGACGCTGTGTGGGGCCACCGGCATGTCAGCGATTCGGTACTGAAGACCGCCATCAGCGAACTGCGCACAGCGCTGGGTGACGATCCCAGGCAGCCGCGCTTCATCGAGACCGTGTCGCGGCGGGGCTATCGCTTCATCGCCGCGCTGTCGCCTGGCGCTACGTTGCTGCCTGAACCCACTGTGGCTCCGGCGGCCGACGGGCAACCGTCGCCACCCTTCGTCGGTCGCGTCGATGCGGTCGCAAGGCTGCATCGGGCGTGGGAGCGGGCGTGCGGCGGCCAGCGCGCAGTGGTCTGGCTAGCCGGCGAACCGGGGATTGGCAAGACCACGTTGATTGAGCATTTCGTCTCCGGCCTTGGCAGCGTCGCTTGCGCGCGCGGCCATTGCGTGGAGCACTACGGCGCCGGCGAGCCCTACCTGCCGGTGCTGGAGGCGCTGGCCGATCTGTGCCGGACTGACCCCGCGCTGCCGGTGCTGCTGCGCACAGTCGCACCGACCTGGCTGCTGCAACTGCCGTGGCTGAGCACTGCCGAGGAGCGAGACGGATTGCGACGTGAACTTGCCGGCGTTGGTCCGGAACGCATGCTGCGGGAAATGGGCGAACTGCTCGACCGCTACACGGAGCAGCGGCCGCTGTTGCTGGTGACCGAAGACCTGCACTGGAGCGATCGGGCGACTGTCCAACTCATCGATTACATCGCGCGGCGACGTGGCCGCGCACGGCTGATGTGGCTGGGAAGCTTCCGCGTCGCCGAAGTGGTGGCGCTCGATCATCCGCTCAGTTCGTTGCGCCACGAACTGCGCCTGCAACGGCTGTGCGAGGAAGTCGTGCTCGATCCCTTCTCGGAGATAGAGGTTGCCGACTATGTCGCGCAGCGTTCGGCCTCGCTGGCGCGCGATGAAGCCTTCGTGCGTGCCCTGCACGAACGCACCGACGGAGTGCCGCTGTTCGTGTCGTCCGTCATCAGTGAAGTCATGGACCAAGCCGACGACGACGTCACCATCGAAGCACGACTGGCGAATCTGGCGGTCCCCGAGAATCTGGCGGCCATCATCGATCACTACATCGCCAAACTTGGGCAGGAGCAGCGTGCGCTGCTCTCGGCAGCAGCGGTGTGCGGGGCCGAATTCCGTGTTGAGACGGTTTCGCTGGTCCTCGAGCGCGACCTCGCTTCGCTGTCCCACGCCTGTGAGGAGCTGGTGCGCGAGCAGGTGTGGCTCATGCGGTTGCGCGCTGGCGAAGGTGAAGAGGCGGAGGAGCTTCCCTACTCGTTCCGGCATGCGCTCTTCCGTCAGGTGCTGTACGACCGCACGCCGCGCTCATTGCGCACCCACCTCCATCGCCAGGTTGGCGCTGCCCTCGAACACGAGCGAACGGCCGGCGTGCCGGTTGCTGCCTCGGAACTGGCGATGCACTTCGACCGGGCCCGGCAGCCAATGATTGCGCTGCGCTACTACGCCGAGGCTGCGGAAACCGCGCTGCTGCACTTCAGCCCGGCCTCGTGCGTCGGTCTCACCGAGCGTGCGTTGGTCCTGCTGCAGCAGGCGCCAGAAGGGCTGGAACGCGACGCACTGAAGATCACCCTGGCCACGCTGCAGGGCGTGTCGGCCTTCCATACGCTCGGTGTCGGCAGCGAAGCCAGGAATGCGTTTGAACGCGCGTACACGCTGCTGGCCAACGTCCCCGAGCATCCGATGCGCGGTCGTCTGCTCCACGGGTTCGGCGATCTGCTGGGTATGCGCGGGGACTATGCATTGGCGCTGGCGGTAGCGGAGCGCGCCGAAGCCCTCTCGTCTGAAACGAACGATCCCGCGCTCATGCTGGCGGCGTGCATCGTGAATGGCGGGGTGCACCATCTCCAGGGGCGCACGCAGGCGTGCCGCAGTTGGTTGGAGCGCGCCCTGGCGATTGCTGAGCCGTTGGACATCGGGACGAACGAGATCTTCGCGGTCGATCCCCAGGTCATGCTGCACGGCATGCTGGCCATCGAGCTGGTGCGCTCCGGCCTGCTCCAGCAGGGCCGAGTCCATATACAGCGGGCACGGGCCCGCGCGCAGGCGCTGCGCCAGCCCATGACCGGGCTGGTCGCCGCCTGGCACGAGGTGCTGATCGAGGTGCGGATGGGCAACCATGTACGCGTGGCAGCGTTGGCCGACGACATGCAAGCGCTGGTCGATGAGTATTCGCTCGCACTGGGGCGTACGGCTTGTCGCTGGTGGCGTGGCTGGGCCGACGCGCGCAATGGTGCGCCTCTCGATGGCTACCGCTGCATCCGCGAGGCCTACGAAGAACACGCCCGGCTCGGCATGCGCTCCGGTGCCAGCGAGGTGCTCGGTTACGCTGCCGAGGCCCTGCTGCTGGCGGGCGATTTCGACGGCGCGATGGCTGAGTTGCAGGAAGCATTGAGGGTAGGGGAGGAACTGGGCGAGCGCGTGTACCTGCCACAGCTGTTGCTGCTGGAGGCTGCGATCGCGCGGGCGCAGGGCCGGTCCGACGCCGGTGGTCTTGCAGTGCGCCGCGCGGTCGAGGAGGCGCGCGCCCAGGAAGCCCCGTGGCTGGAGCTGCTCGCCCTGGTCGAGCTGTGCGGGCACCACGACGCCGTGGCCGCGGAGCGGCAGACCCTGGCGGCGCTGCTTGACCAATTGCCCGAAACGGAAGGCACTGAACTGGCGAAGCGCGGGCGTTTGCTGCTGCAGGCGGCCAGTTCGGCTTGAGGCGACAGGGGTGCCCTCGATCGCCAGGTGCCCTGATATCGCGCGCATAGGATGAGCTTGAACTGGCTCTTTCGGGGCGCGAGGGCGCAGTGCTGCAACGCTGACAAGCCACGATCTCTGCGGGTGGGCGCCATCACGACCGAAGTCTGACCTTTCGCTTACGACTCGATCTGGGGGGCGGGCTTACGCTGTCGCCGAACTTCCTCGATCCCCTGGTCTGCCATGATCCTGAATCCTGAATCCAAGTACCCGAGCCGCCGTTCGTATGTCGTGAAGTTGCGTAGCGACTCCACGCCGGGGGTCCTCGTGGGGCGCCTCGAGAACCTGGTCACCGGGCGTCAGCGCGAGTTTTCGTCCGCCGAAGAACTGCTGGTATCGATTGCCGCCGACCTCGTGTCGGCGGCTTGCGAGGACGCAGCGGATGTGGCCGGCGAGTGACCTCTCCAACCTCAATGAGCGCTCTACATGGCGACCGAACTGCGACGCTTCGCTGACAACTTTGCGCGCACCGGGCCCTACGCTGCTGCAACCTCGAATCTGCACGAGTCCAATCCGATGCCGCGACTTCCAACTCACTATCCGTTGACCCGCTACGCCGGGCAGACGCCCCTGAAACATGCCGAACGCCTGGTCGGTGCCTTCGTCGGCGCGGCGCTCGCCGCTTCTATCGCCCTGGCCTTGACCGGTTGCTCCACGGAGGTCGCCAAGCCGTCTGTGGAGTTGCCGGCCAAGTTCGCCGCAAGCACGGCCTCGCAGATGGAGCCTGAAGCTGCCTGGTGGGAAGCTTTCAACGATCCGGTGCTGACGGATCTGGTGCGCCGCGCGATGCGCGAGAACCGTGACATCAAGATCGCCGCCGAGCGAGTGAGCGCCGCACGCGCGGGTGAAACGATCAGCCGTTCCTGGTTGTTCCCGACTGTCGGAGTGTCCGCCTTCGGTGCCGATCGCAGCACCGGATATGACACCGCCAAGAAGCAGGGCGCCCCGGACATCAATACTGCCGGCGCGGGCCTGGACGTCTCGTGGGAGCTTGACCTGAGCGGACGACTGCGCGCGGGCGCGGCCGCAGCGGACGCCGAGGCTCTGGCTGCGGAGCACGGCGTGCGCGGCGTGCGCCTGCTGGTGATGAGCGACGTCGCCAGCAACTACTTCACGCTGGTCGGCGCGCAGCGCCAGGTCGACACCCTGCGTGCCATGTCGGCGATGCAGGATGAGACGCTGCGCCTGGTCACGGCGCGTCACCGTGTCGGGCTGGCGACCGAATTCGACGTCGAGCGCGCACAGACCGATGCCGAATCGGCGCGCGCGCAGATTCCGCCCATGGAAACCGTAGCGGCTGTGGCACGCCATCGCATCGCGGTGCTGATTGGTGATCAGGCCTTCAATGCCACCTCCATCGTGACCTCCCGTGACGATCAGGTCGTGCCTCAGGCGCGGCCGGGCCAGCCTGCCGAGTTGCTGCAGCGCAGGCCCGACGTGCTGGCGCTGATGGCGCAGCTCGACGCGGCCAATGCGCGCCGCCAACAGGCCGCCGCCGAGTGGTTCCCGCGGCTGTTCCTCGGTGCCTCCTTCGGGCGCCAGAACCTGGAGCTGAACGGTCTGGATCTCGGCGCCGCGCGCTTCACCAACGTCGCTGGCTTGCTGGCGATGCCGATCTTCAACGCCGGGCGCACGCGCGCGATCAACGAGGTCGCCGAGAGTGGCCAGCGCGAAGCGCTGCTGCGTGCCGAAGACGGTATGGCACGTGCGCTCGAGGACGTGGAGAACTCGCTGATCAGTCTTTCCCATGAGCGTCGCCGCTCGCAGTCGCTGCAGTTGGCGGCCGCCGCTGCGGACTCTGCGCTGGACCACTCGCAGTCGCTTTACGACCGTGGACAGATCGACCTGCTGCCGCTGTTGGACGCGCACCGTGTGCGCCTCACGTCGCGTCTTTCCGCTAACGAAAGCAAGACGCGGCTGCTGCTCGACAGCGTGCAGCTCTACAAGTCGCTGGGCGGGGGCTGGCAGGTGTTCGATGAACCTGTCCAGCCCACTGCGACGACCGATACCGATCATCCGCCCCTTTCCTGAGAACCTGTCGTCTTCAAAGAGGAATCACCTTGAAGAACTCCAATACTGCGGCCGCTGCCCTGGCCGTAGCCTTCCTGCTGTCCGCGTGTAGCCCGGACCAGCCGACTGTGCAGGCGCTACGACCGGTACGGGTCGTTGAAATCAGCTACGACAATGCCCGTGAGATCAATCGCTACGTGGGAACCGTGCAGTCACGGCACCAAGTCGACCAGGCCTTCCGCGTCGGCGGTAAGGTCACGCAGCGCAAGGTCGATGTAGGCCAGATCGTGCGCGAAGGCGACGTGCTGGCAGTGCTCGATGACAGCGACTACCGCCTTGCCGCTGAAGCGTCGCGGCAACAGTGGGCGGCTGCCGTCGAGCAGGCACGTCAGGCCGAGTCGGACCGCCAGCGCCTGACTGCGCTCAAAGAGGACGGCTCGGTCAGTGCGGCCGACGATGAACGCGCGCACACGACGGCGCAGACTGCCGTTGCGACCGCCGAGGCCGAGGCACGAAAGCTCGAGCTCGCGCGTAACCGGCTCAAGTACACCGTGCTGCGCGCCTCGCGCAGCGGCGTCGTCACGTCCGTGCGCTTCGAGGTCGGGCAGGTCGTGGCGGAGGGTCAACCGGTTGTCTCGATTGCGAATCCCGGCGAGCCGGAAATCGTCGTCGACGTGCCCGAGGATCATCTGGCCGCCTTCAAGGCGGCGCAATTCAAGGCCACGCTGGCCAGCGCGCCGAATAAGGCCTTCGATGTTGCACTGCGTGAGTTGTCGCCGCAGGCGGCAGAGCAAACGCGCACCTACCGCGCGCGGCTGAAGCCTGTGAGTGCACGGTCGCTGCCACTAGGTGCCACCGCCACCCTGGTCGCCGAGCGTGAGATGGAAGAGGTTCCGGTGGCGGCGGTGCCGGCATCGGCGCTGACGCAAGACCGCGGCCAGCCGGCGTTGTGGGTCGTCAAGCCCGAGGATTTAAAGCCTGTGGGCACCGTCAGGCTGGAGCCTGTGGCGGTTATGGGGTATCGCAATGACGAGGTGCTCGTCTCCGGGCTTTCTTCCCGAGCGCTGGTCATTACCGCCGGGGTGCAGAAAATGGCGCCTGGGCTGAGGGTCGCGTTACCAGGTTTCGGGGACGCTAAAACTAATCCCCAGCAGGCCGCCCGATGAGCAACTTCAACCTTACCGATTGGGCGCTGCGCAATCGCGCCATCGTCCTGTTCATGCTCATCCTGGTTGCGGTAGCCGGCACCTTCAGCTTTACCAGGCTCGGTCAGCTCGAGGACCCGAACTTCTCCGTGCCCTCGATGACGGCCATCGTCATCTGGCCGGGCGCGACCGCCCAGCAGTTGCAGGACCAGGTCCTCAACCGCATGGAGAAGAAGTTCGAGCAGATCGACAACTTCGAGAAGGTGGTCACCTACGCGCGGCAAGGCTATGCGGGCATGACGCTCACCGTGCGCGGCGGCACCTCCAAGGCCGACCAGCGCGAGGCCTGGTACCAGGCGCGCAAGAAGCTCAACGACCTGAGCCTCGAGCTGCCCGACGGTGTGATCGGTCCGATCGTCAACGACGAGTACGGCGACGTGTACGGTCTGATGTACGCGGTCAAGGGCGACGGCGTCGGCCAGGCCGATCTGTCCGATGCGGCCGAGGACATCAAGCGCCGCATGCTGAAGGTGCCGATGGTCAAGAAAATCGATGTCATCGGCAAGCAGGCTGAGCGTATCTATGTCGAGTTCTCGCATGAGCGCCTGGCCGCGCTGGGTATCACCCCGTTGGCCATTGCCGAGAGCCTCAAGAGCCAGAACGCCATGCTGCCCGCGGGCCAGATCGACACCCGCAACGACCGCGTCATGGTGCGCGTGAGCGGCCAGTTCGACAGCGAAGACGCCATCCGCAACGTGCCCATCTCCGCAGGCGGCCGGCTGATCAAACTCGGCGACATCGCGACCGTCACCCGTGGTTTCGAAGACCCGCCGACCTACACCGTGCGCCACAACGGTCAGCCGGTGCTGATGCTCGGCATCACCATGACCAGCGACGGCAATATCGTGGACCTTGGCCAGGCGATGGATCAGGCCGTCGCCAAGACTCAGTCTGAACTGCCATACGGTGTGGAGCTGGAGCTCGTGGCCGACCAGCCCACCACGGTGAAAGACGCGATCCATGACTTCGTGCATGCGCTGGCCGAAGCGCTGATCATCGTGATTGTGGTCAGTCTGGTCAGCCTGGGCTGGCGTGCCGGCCTGGTGGTCGCGACCACGGTGCCGCTGGTGCTGGGTGGCGTGGCGCTGGTGATGCTGGCGATGGGCTGGAACCTCGAGCGCATCTCGCTCGGCTCGCTGATCATCGCGCTGGGCCTGCTGGTGGACGACGCCATCATCGCCATCGAGATGATGGTGGCGAAGATGGAAACCGGCTGGGACCGTGTGCGGGCGGCTGCCTTCTCCTACTCGGCCACCGCCATGCCGCGCCTGACCGGCGCGCTGATCACCGTCGTGGGCTTCCTGCCGATTGGCATGTCGCAATCCACCACGGGCGAGTACGCGGGTGGCATCTTCTGGATTGTCGGTGCCGCCGTACTGTTCTCGTGGATCTGCTCCGGCATTTTCACGCCCTACCTCGCGGTCAAGATGCTGCCCAATGACCTGGGCAAGCACCAGCATGGCGATGATCTATACGATACGAAGTTCTACCGCGGCCTGCGCCGTCTCATCGACGCCGCCATCGAGCGCCGCTGGGTCGTCATCGGCGCAACGTTTGGCGCGCTGGCGCTCGCTCTGGCTGGCATGAAACTGGTGCCGCAGCAGTTCTTCCCCAACAGCTCGCGACCTGAGTTGGTTGTCGACGTGCGCGTCAAGGAAGGTGCTTCGTTCGCTGCGACGACCGAGCAGGTCAAACGCATGGAGGCAATCCTGGCGAAGGACGACGACGTACGTTTCTTCACCGCCTACACCGGCGCTGGCGCACCGCGCTTCCTGCTGTCGCTCAACCCCGAGCTGCCGAACCCGGGCTTTGCCCAGTTCGTCGTGATGACGAAGGACCTGGAGGCGCGCGAGCGAGTACGTGAGCGGCTGATGACCATGGCCGACCAGCAGTTCCCGCAGGCGTGGTTGCGCGTGACCCGCCTGGAGCTGGGGCCACCCGTTGGCTACCCGGTGCAGTTCC
This sequence comes from Pseudomonas sp. D(2018), assembly GCF_005502555.1. Taxonomy (NCBI): domain Bacteria; kingdom Pseudomonadati; phylum Pseudomonadota; class Gammaproteobacteria; order Pseudomonadales; family Pseudomonadaceae; genus Pseudomonas; species Pseudomonas sp. D(2018). Next base: position 303,371 of record NZ_SCOK01000001.1, on the reverse strand, counting down.
GCGTCGTCGGTCCCGACACCCAGGTGGTGCGTCATATTGCCCGCGAGGTGGAGGCGGTGGTCGCGTCCAGCCCGAAGGTGCGGGACGTCCAACTGGACTGGAACGACCCGGTGCGCACGTTGAAGGTGGAACTCGACCAGGACAAGGCGAGCGCGCTGGGCCTCACACCGGCCGACGTGTCGCTGGTGACCCAGTCCGTGATGAACGGCGCGACCTTGTCGCAGCTTCGCGAGCACGAGGAACTGATCGACATCGTGGCCCGTGCCGTGCCTGAGGAACGCCTGAGCCTCGACACACTCAAGGACATTAACCTCTACACCCGCGAGGGCACCGTAGTGCCGCTGTCGCAGGTGGCACAGGTGCGCAACGAGCTGGAAGAGCCGGTACTGTGGCGCCGTAACCGCGACATGGCGATTACCGTGCGCGCCGACGTGAAGGATGGCGAGCAGGGCGTGTCGGTGACGCAGCAGATCCAGCCGCTGCTGAAGGACATCGAGGCGAAGCTGCCCTCGGGCTATCGCATCGACGTGGGCGGAGCGGTGGAGGAGAGTGACAAGGCCAACCAGGCGCTGTTGGCGGTTGCCCCGCTGATGCTGGTCACCATTCTGTTGCTGCTGATGCTGCAACTGAAGGACTTCTCGCGCATGTGGATGGTGGTGTTGACTGCGCCGCTGGGCCTGATTGGCGTAGTGCCGGCGCTGCTGGTGTTCCAGTCGCCGCTGGGCTTCGTCGCGATCCTGGGGATCATCGCCCTCGGCGGCATGATCATGCGTAACTCGGTGATTCTGATCGACCAGGTGCAGATCGAGATTTCGCAGGGCCGCGACCCGTGGAATGCGGTGCTGGATGCTGCCATCTGCCGGGCCCGCCCGGTGATGCTGACGGCGCTGGCGACCGTGCTGGCCATGATCCCGCTGACGCGTAGCGTGTTCTGGGGGCCGATGGCCATTGCGATCATGGGTGGCCTCTCCGTGGCGACGTTGCTGACCATCTTCTTCGTCCCGGCGTTGTATGCCGCCTGGTTCAAAGTGCGCCGCCATGTGGCTGCCGGTGACCAGCAGGTGACGGCCGATGCTGCGCTTAGTTCCTGAGTGACGGCATTGCGCCTCGACCTCAGCGACGAAGGCTGATCGGGTCCGATCAGCCTTCGTCGAGTCAAGGTCAGGACGCCGCCCGCGATCATTTGAGCCGTGAGTGAGGCGCTTGCGGACGAAGCCAAGAAAAGCGGTTGCCAAGGTCATCGCCGAGAAGCTCAAGCCCGTTGTCCAAAGGCTCCAGCCTCACGCTGGTGAGCTGCCAAAGACTCTGCCGCCCCTGCCCGGCTTTTAGGGCCGGCCCGCACGAGTAAAGGCGAGGCGTGTTTGGCTTCATCGTCGAACTTGACCGAGCTCGAGAATCCCGGATTTGAGCCGTTCCCCGGGCTACATCCAGTGGGGCCAGGGCAAAGATTCAACGTGCAAAGGGGGGGAAATATCTAATTCCATATTCGTTTAAGCCAGGACTTGAAAACCTCGAAATCGTTTACATATTTCACGTCGACAGGGGCTGGAGCCGGGAGCTTCGAGCCTTCTGTTCGAGATCATGTCCGTCAGCCGGGAGGAGGTTTGTCATGTACGAGTCCCTTCTTAATCTGTCGAGCGATCCTATTGCCGAGTTCGAGAGGCTGCAGCGCGAACTGCAACAAGTCCTGGGACCTGGGCTCGGGCGTCCGGGCAGCATTCGTGCCTTGGCCAGCGGTGCTTTTCCTGCGATCAACGTGGGAAGTACACCGTCCAGCATGGAAGTCTACGCCTTCGTTCCTGGTGTCGATCCGAACGACCTCGACCTGCAGATTCACCGAGGGTTGCTATCGATATCCGGCGAGCGCCGACCCGCGCGCAGCACGGATGAGAGCAATTGCTCCGTGTACGCCAACGAGCGTTATTCCGGACGCTTCAAGCGCACGGTGAGCCTCAACGATGAGGTCGATACCGACAAGGTCGAGGCTCACTATTGCGACGGCGTTCTGCGCATCTCTCTGCCTCGGCGGGAGGCTGCGCAACCCAGGCGCATAGCCATTCAGTAACAGCATCGGTTTGAAGGAGGAATCACCATGAACGACAAGCAAGCGGTCGTGCGCGGCGAGACTGAAACCCAAACACTGCTGCCGCGTGTCGATGTTTTCGAAGACGACAACGGAATCCAATTGTTTGCGGACCTTCCGGGTGTGCCCAAGGAGCGTCTCGTGGTCAATGTGGAAGGTGACACGCTTGTGCTGGAAGGGGAGATCATGCCAGAGATGTCCGGACAGCTGGAGGCCGTCTATGCCGAAGTCCAGCTCTCGCGATTCCGGCGAGCCTTCACCTTGAGCTCCGAGCTGGATACCACCCAGATCGACGCTGAGCTACGAGACGGCGTGCTGAACTTGCGCGTTCCCAAGCATGCGCATGCCCAGCCGCGCAAGATCGTCGTGAAAAGCGAATAGGGCCTTGAGTGTGTGGAGGTCGACCCCATGGACAAACTAGCTGAACTCAAGCATGGCCTGGAGGAAACCTGGCATTCACTGGGTGAGGGCTGGCGCCAGCTTCGTGAGCGTGCCAGCGAGGCGCTGACGCGTTTCACGCCCATCAATCGGAGCAGGAGCGCACTGGAAGATGGCGCTTCACCACCCACACTCGCCTCGAACTGGGGATTGCTGGCCGGCGATCTTTACGAGGATGGCGACCAGGTCGTCGTTCGCCTCGAGGTACCCGGAATGGTGAAGGAGGATCTGAATCTTGAAGTGCGGGGAGATGCCCTGATCATTCGCGGTGAAAAGCGCATCGAGCAGGAGCAGGGCAATGGGCGTTATCGCGTCCGGCAGTGCACCTTCGGCAGTTTCCGGCGCACCTTCCAGCTTCCCGCTCCGGTCATTGCCGAGAAGGCCAGAGCCAGATGCAGTAACGGTGTGCTGCGTATCGAACTGCCCAAGGAAGAGCGCGCGCGTGGCAGGCGCGTCGAGGTTCGCTCGGGTTGATATTGCAACCTCATCTTATCCGTCACAGGCAAGGGACAACCCTCGTCACTTGGACTACCCGCCCGCGGAAATCTCGCGGGCGGGCCGTTCTTCAGCCGGGGAAGTAGACGGCCCCGGGATGCTGGCTGGCGTAGCGACTGGTAGTCGTTGACTGGAGTCGATATCGAATGGGTTCTAGCCACGTGGATTTATTAGTGCGTCTGGTGGATGACGCTCTTTTCATCCACCAAACAAAGCCCTTCCCCCGCTCACTCGCCCCAACTTCTCGCTTCGTTCTCCAATGCACTTTACGCTGGCCGGCTAAACAAGCACTTGGCGGGTGCTGGCAATCAGCTCATGCACCTGGCGTACAACATGCGCCTCCGTCGATGTTTCCGGCCCACGGCCGCGCGGGCAGGCCAAGCTCGGGGTAGTCCCGAACAAGCGGCAGATTAACGGGCGCTGCTCGTAGGCTTCGCAGCCCTGCGGGCCAAGATGTACGCAGTTCCACTGCGCAAGAGCCGCGTCATGCTCGGCGTCGCTTTTCACCGGTAGTCGTGACATTTCTTCGGACGACGCGGTTACCGGCCCGCAGCAATCGTGGCAGCCGGGCTCGCAGGCGAAAGCCGGGATCTGCCGGCGCAACTGGTCGATCTTTCGACTGGTGCAGCTCATCTGGCTGGCCGGCCAAGGTCACTAGCCGCTATCCGCGGATAGCTATGCGATGCCTCGATCCGTTGCTTGAGTTTGGCCGCGAAATCCCTGGCGCAACGCTCATGGCGAAATTGCGCCCGGCGGACACCAAAGCGGACTGTCCAGAGCTCTTCACTCTGACTGGTCGGATGTTCGACTTTCACTGACATGACTGTGCCTCCAAATCGGTCGACTGGTTAGAAATGTGCATTGGCGTGGCAACCTCTTCAGTGCTTTTGCGTCGGTGCGCTGAAGTCTGCCAAGCCCTCTAACCGCGGATTAGCTACGTCTGATCTGCGGTTCTTTTTTCGGGGTGAGAGTTCGCGATGCAGCGTGGAAGAAATGGCGCTCTTTTGAAGCCTGCAATAAAATGGGCCGGTGAACAATGCTCATCGGCCCTTTCGTTTACTCCTGAACGTCCCCACTCCCTTGGGGTCAATGGTCTCGGCAAGCGCTCAATAGCTACCGTCGCGTCCCCTGTTGCTTCGAGATGCTCAATGTCATATTTCCCGCTACTCCTTGCCTCGCGCTTATCGTCGATGGGTTTCGGAACAGGGCTGATCGAACGGGTTGCGATCCAATAGACAGTCTATGAACGCACCCAGGGCGGCTGGCCGGTGTTGCCTATTCGGGTAATAGAGGAACAGCCCTGGACGCGAGATCGACCAGTCAGCAAGGACTTGGATCAGCCGTCCCTGGGCCAAAAGCTCACCCACGCCTTCTTTCTCGAAATGATAGGCAATGCCGAGCCCGTGTAGAGCGGCAGTGATGCCGATGTCAGGGTGATTGGTGACGACGGGGCCGTCGACCGCCACTTCCAGCGGCTGCCCCCGTTCCTGGAACTCCCAGCGATAGGGCCTACCGTCCATCTGCAGCCGCCAGTTGATGCATGCATGATCCTGCAACTCAGCAGGTGACTGGGGGATGCCTCGACGTGCGAGGTAGTCCGGAGATGCCACAGCGACCATGTTCAGGTCTGGGGTGAGGCGGACGGCCACCATGTCTTTCTCAAGCCGGCCACCCACACGGATGCCCGCGTCAAAACGGCCAAGAACGATATCGGCCAGTGCGTCGTCGACCACGATGTCGAGCACCACATCAGGGTGTGCCTGATGGAAGCGTGCCAGCCGGGGCGCAATGAGGGTTCTCGCGGCGATCCCCAGCGTATTGATACGCAGCGTGCCGCTTATCTGTCCTGTCGCCTCACTGGCTTCGGCGACGGCAACAGCCATCTCTCGAAACAAGGGGGCGATACGCCTGTAGAGCAGCTCGCCACTCGTCGATGGCGCGACGCTTCGGGTCGTGCGATTGAGCAGGCGTGCGCCAATGCGACCTTCGAGCTGTCGAATGGTCTGGCTGAGTGCAGAGGGTGATAGGCCCAGATGCTCTGCGGCCCGCGCGAAGCTCTGGCGCTCCACGACGGCCACAAAGGCTTTTAGCTCAGCAAATTCGGATCCACGCATTATGTATTCATTTCTACACAGTCCATCCAGATTCTAGAATATTCAATTAATTCTGTCCGGTACGCATCCTAAGGCTGTCACTGACCCCATGGAGCCAACAACATGCATACCTTGACCCTGCCCGAGCCAATTGCTGCGTACTTCGCTGCCGAACACAACCCTGAGGCATTAGCACATTGCTTCACGGCGCAAGCCGTCATGAAGGACGACGGTCACACCTACACGGGCATCAACGCCATCAAGGCCTTTATGGCCGAGGCATCGGCCAAGTACAACGCGACGAGCGTGCCCTTTGCCATTGAGCGAGAGGACGGATTCCAACTCGTCCGCGCCAACGTCACCGGCAACTTTCCTGGCAGCCCGATCGTTCTGTCGTACCGCTTTCGTCTTGAACGCGGCCTGATCGCATCGCTGGAGATCACGGCATGAGCTTCGACCTTCAACTCAATGGCCTGCGCACAGTCGTCACCGGCGGCACGATGGGCCTTGGCGCTGCAGTCGTGCAGACCCTCGTGGAGGCTGGCGCCCGGGTGGCAACATCGGCGCGCGACGTGTCAGTACGACCTGTGGATGGCGTCACCTATATCGGTGCCGATCTGACAAAGGCACAAGGCGTGGCTCACGTCGCGCAGACTGTGCTCCAGAGCTGGGGTGGTGTCGATATCGTGATTAACGTGGTCGGTGGTTCAGGCACTCCTGGCGGTGGCTTTGCCGCCATCAGTGACGAGCAGTGGCTAGCAGAGCTGAACTTGAATCTGATGCCTGCCGTACGCCTGGATCGCGCGCTATTGCCATCCATGCTTGCCCAGGGCTCAGGCGTCATCATCCATGTGAGCTCGATCCAGCGCATGATGCCTCTGCCTGAGTCCACCACCGCCTACGCCGCCGCCAAGGCAGCGCTCACCACCTACAGCAAATCCCTTGCAAGAGAAGTAACCCCCAAGGGGGTTCGTGTGCTGAGCGTCGCGCCAGGGTGGATTGAGACCGAGGCGTCCGTAAGACTGGCAGAGCGGTTGGCTGCCCAGGCAGGAACGGACTACGAAGGAGGCAAACGAATTGTCATGGAGTCGATAGGCGGAATCCCACTGGGTAGGCCGGCCAAGCCTCAAGAGGTTGCCGATCTGATCGTCTTCCTCGCGTCCCCCCGTGCCGCCTCGATCTCAGGATCCGAGCACCGTATCGACGGCGGTACCATCTCAACGCTGTAATCGACAGCCGCAATCAACTGAACGACGGCGAGCCCTCAGGGCTTGCCGCTTCCCTGGCTCTCTCGGGATGTTCTCGGCGCTATGGGCCGATGCCATTGCATGTTTCGGGGATGTCGGACCGTCCATACCCTCAAGCCTGCAGCACCGCCTCTGTTCTTAAGTCCAGAGAGCCTCTAGCGCCCCATGCTGTCTATTGCTTCCGGCGGCTATTGGCCGGTTTCTGCGTTATCACCGGCCGTTTTGGGTCGACTGCTGCCGGCCGCGACAGACCGGAGTCGGCCCGAAGCAGCCCCTTGTCCTCAATCAGACCGGAACTGCCGCATACCCTGCCGCTCCATTGCTCGTCGGCGAGCGACTGGGATGCCGCGATCACTTGCCTTGATCGTGCCGACGACTGATTAGGCTGTTCCAAAAGACTGTATGAGATAACCTTGCCGCACGAATCAACCATGACGCTGTGAACTGAACGATGGGTTTTGAACAACTAGCTGAGCTGCGTGACCGCCTGCGGGCTGAAAAAGAGCAGGCAAAGACCGATAACTCGAAGCCGCGCAAGCGGAAGTCCGCCCCGCCAACGATGCCTCGTGAGCAGGACCCTGCGGTGGAAGCGATCTGGCGATTGCAGAAGCACTTCCCATTGGCCTTCCCGGTCAATCCGGCCCCCAAGGTTCCGCTCAAGGAGGGCATCTTCAAGGATGCCGAGCAACACCTGGAGCTGCTGGGGATCACCAGCGAACAACTCAAGCTGGGCATCGCTACCTGGTGCCAGGGAAGTCGATACTGGGCAAGCATGACGGAGAATGCGCCGCGCCTGGACTTGAGCGGTCAGGCAGTTGGCACGGTGACGGCGGCTCAGGCGCTGCATGCGAAGCGGCAGGCTTCGCGGCAGCGCGGGCAAGCGCGACGTCTTCAGTCAAAGCCGAAACAGCATACACAGGCCCCCGCCGCCGATACCGCTGCGGAATAGATCGTGGATTGAAATCACTCGCCCGGCATCGAGTCGCCCAATCATTCAAGTCACTAGCAAGGCGCACGAGTGACTGCTAGCCCGCGCCCTCGATGGCGCGGGAAGTGATGGTGAGGTGATTCGAATAGCAGCCAATGGCTGGGTTAGCGACGGCCTCACTTCGACCGTCGCTATGCATGGTCAAACCTCTGTCTGTTCCGCCATTTCCAAGGCGTCGTCGACCTCAATTCCTAGGTATCGAACGGTACTCTCAAGCTTCGTATGGCCGAGCAGGAGTTGGACTGCCCTCCTGAAAACAAGGGCGAAGGTGTAAACCTTATTCAGGACGGGACACAGAAATGAAAAAGGGCCGGTGAGCGTTGCTCACCGGCCCTTTTCTCTTACTCCTTTCTACCCCAGTTCCTTTGGGGCTAATGGTCTTGCCCTGTTGCTAAGGCCATCCGAGGATGGCCAGCGCCGCTGCCTCCCCAGGTAGCGGCTATGCACCGACTCGGTGCATTTGTTTCAACATTCAGTGAAAAAGTTTCAGTGTTTGTTGAAAAACTACGTGACCCGGACTCAATCCCAGCTCAGTGCGCCACCCGTTTGGTATTCAATGACGCGCGTCTCGAAGAAGTTCTTTTCTTTCTTCAGGTCCATGATTTCGGACATCCACGGGAACGGGTTGGTCGCGCCCGGGTATTCCTCTTTCAGGCCGATCTGGGTCAGGCGGCGGTTGGCGATGAATTTGAGGTAGTCCTCCATCATCGCGGCGTTCATGCCCAGTACGCCGCGCGGCATGGTGTCGCGAGCGTATTCGATCTCCAGCTGGGTGCCCTGCAGGATCATCTGGGTGGCTTCGTCCTTCATCTGGGCATCCCACAGGTGCGGGTTTTCGATCTTGATCTGGTTGATCACGTCGATGCCGAAGTTCAGGTGCATGGATTCGTCGCGCAGGATGTACTGGAACTGCTCGGCGGTGCCGGTCATCTTGTTGCGGCGGCCCATGGAGAGGATCTGGGTGAAGCCGCAGTAGAAGAAGATGCCTTCCAGTACGCAGTAGTAGGCGATCAGGTTGCGCAGGAACTGGCGGTCGGTCTCCGGGGTGCCGGTCTTGAACTCGGGGTCGGAGATCGAGCGGGTGTACTTGAGGCCCCAGGACGCTTTCTTCGCGACGCTTGGAATCTCGTGGTACATGTTGAAGATCTCGCCTTCATCCATGCCCAGCGACTCGATGCAGTACTGGTAGGCGTGGGTGTGGATCGCTTCTTCGAAGGCCTGGCGCAGGATGTACTGGCGGCATTCGGGGTTGGTGATCAGGCGGTACACGGCCAGCACCAGGTTGTTGGCAACCAGGGAGTCGGCGGTGGAGAAGAAGCCGAGGTTGCGCATCACGATGCGGCGCTCGTCTTCGGAGAGGCCGTCCTTGCTCTTCCACAGGGCAATGTCGGCGTTCATGTTCACTTCTTGCGGCATCCAGTGGTTGGCGCAACCATCCAGATACTTCTGCCAGGCCCAGTCGTACTTGAAGGGTACGAGTTGGTTGAGGTCGGCGCGGGCGTTGATCATCTGCTTGTCGCCAACCTGTACGCGCGCGGCGGAGCCTTCGAGGTCGTCCAGGCCTTCCTGGATGTCGAGGGCGTCCAGGGCCTTCTTGGCGCGGGCGACGGCGTCGGAGTCGTCGGCCGATACGGCGCGGGCGTCTTCAACGGAGCCGGCGGCTTCGTCGTCGAGCTTGTCGATGTTCTTGGCGGCGGCCTGGGCAACAGCGGGAGCTGCCTTGGCTTCGGTGGGGTCTTCTTTGTCGAATTCGTCCCAGCTGAGCATGGTTCCTCTCCTGGTATCTGGATGCGTGAATGACGGTGCACGCTAAAGCGGTGGTTCATGGCCGGGCGGTGAATTGCCCTGGCTTGTGCACACCCGGTTTGTGGGTGTGGCTGTTCGGATATCGGTGCTGGATGAGTTTTCCCTCACCCCCGGCCCCTCTCCCAGAGGGAGAGGGGAGGGAGCGGCCCCGTGCGATGCCTTATTGGCAAAACGCCGATGCTGATTTCGTAAACATTCATCAAAACTCCTGTAGGTATGAGGGTTCATGAAGGTCAGCATCTTGAACAGCGGAAAAACGTAAACATTGCTGTTTTCGACCGCCTTTTTGGGTGGCGGAAGTATACGCAAATTTGAGGAGGGGCGACGACCGTCTGTGCCATTATTCAGCTCATATTTTGATCTGAGTGAGGGGTGAGCGGTGTTAGGGGTAAAGCTGCCAACGGAGCCATTGCTTGAGGTTGTCAATGAATGGGGGCGCCCTGATGGCAAATAGCTGGAAAATTCCAGCCTGGCTGGAAGCAGAGGTTCGGGCGAGAGACGCAGCATGCGTCTACTGCGGCTGCAAATTTCTATCGCCTGCGGAGTCGATTAAGGCTTCGGCCAGCTGGGAGCACATCATCAATGATGAAACGATCATTACCAGGGAAAATATCGCCTTGTGCTGTCGCGGCTGTAATGCCAGCAAAGGGCAGAAATCAGTCTCCGAGTGGCTGAGCACAAAGTATTGCCAGGATCGCGGCATCACGGCGGAGTCGGTCGCACCTATCATCAAGGCAGCTATTGCTAATGGGGGTAATGACAAGGCCGTGCGAGCCAAGCCAGTCGACAGCGAGTTAGCACTGGCCCGCCAGCTTCTGATCGCCATAAGCCGCAACCTCAGCAGGGGCGATCTGCCGTCAGAGTTGCACGGCATGCTGGACGATTACGTCGAGCGCTTGGAGCTATCCAGCACCTAACTCCCCGTAGGGTAGACCCTATCCCCCGCGAAGGCAGGTATGCGCTGGCGGCTCGGAACGTCGCAATGCCCCTTCAAATCATTGGGGGCAAACTGCTCTCCAGGCAGTGAAGGCCACTACTTGGTGACCTTCTTCTCTGCGAGGGGCAACGGCTTGTCGAGGTCGGTCAGGGGAGTGGGCTCGACAGATTTGCTTTTGACTGATTGGAGGCTTCTGTGTCTATGAGCGAGGTGGAGGATGTGTTGGGGGAGTACGAGCTATGGCTGCTGAGAGACTGCCTTAGCCTGCTGGATGCAAAGCTTGCCGAGCTGTCGACACAGATCGAAATCGCAGGTCATCCAGAGGTGGATGGCCTTGCGGACAAGGCTGAATACTATGCAGGGCTTGGCTTTGTAGCTATGCAGCGATACCTGACCAGTATCCAGTCGCGCTCGGCTTTCCAAGGCGATTCGCTTAGGTTCGGTGCGTCATATGGCGGCGGGGTGTTTGTTGTAGAGGTGATTAATGCGGCGGCTAACTACTGGAAGCACGAGGATGAATGGGGGCTGCTGAACATCGTTAGGCGCGACACCTCTGCTTTGAAATATAGATCGCGCACAACCGTGGAGGCACTGGAAAAAATCACCCCTTGGGATGCCTATACGTGCAGCAATATCGTTGCAGCCCTGAACTCTGATGGGGAGGTAAGGATGCTGCCTCTCCTCGGGTACTTGGAGGGCTGGCGTCTTGCGTTGATGGGGGGTGGCTAGCCCTGATGGCGAGTAGCAAGAAACTCAGGCCTGGCTCTACGCAGACACCAGGCCATGAACCCCCTACTTGGTGACCTTCTTCTCTGCGAGTGGCAACGGCTTGTCTAGGTCGGTCAGGGAGAGGCCTCGACGGGTTGCGTTGTGAGACCACCGCACGAACTGCTCAAGCAGCTGATTGTTTTCAAACGTAAGGCGCTCTACGCGCCTCTCCAGCTCGCGTATCCGCTCTGCTGAGAGGGACATGGCGACATTGCCATAACCCCCGCGAGGCGCACTGTCATGCACCCTGTCCTTGGCCAGATCCCAGGCCGCCTTGATCCTCGGCTGACGCAGCATGGCCACCTTGGTGTAGGTGTGGCCTATCTCCACTGCCAGCACGGCTAGATAGCGATCCCAGGTGAGTTTGCCTGACCAGCCATCAAGCAGCAGGACTGCCTTCTCAATGTCTTTGTCAGTGAGCTTAGGGGCACCCATTTAGAAGAACTCCAGATCAAGTAGGGCCTTCAAGTCGTCATCAGCCTCGTCTTCGGGCTCAGCGGCGTTGACGATGCGCACCGCCTGGGCAAGCCCGGTTTTGGATTGAGAGTGCTCTGGAGGCGGCAGAGTGATGAACGTGCCGTCCGGGGTATCAGGGTCTGTCAGGAGCTCCAAGACAAGCCTCCAGCGTTGCAGGCGGCCCTCGTTGTGCTTGATCCAGCGGGATGCACCAGGCTCCCCGTTCTCCAAGGCTTTCTGGGCCATCTGGAGGGCTTTCTCGTGGATCTCCGTCTGGTATCTCGCCTCTGCCAGATGCTTCGGCTCTCCCTTCACCACGGCGTGTTCTCCGCACATGGTGCAGTCCTTGTCCTTCGGGCAAGGCGTCAGTGCGTAGTCGTGTCGGCAGATGCCGTACCGTGTGCTGTGGATGGCCCCCAGCTCGATCTTGAGGGCCTGACTCTGCGTTAGGCCGTTGTTCTCGGCCATGGCCTTAGCCTTATCGGCAATTGGCCCTTGCACGTTCAATTCAGGGGCGTTGCCGCCTAGCTTGGTGTACGCCTCGATGAAGGCTTCCTGCGGCAGGTGGTCGTACCACGCGTTCTGGGTGATGTGCTTACGGCCCGACCAGAATGCAATTAGGGACTCCGACAGGTGCTTGGACTGGGCCAGGGTGTTCAACAGGTGTCGGAACTGGTGCGTCGTGATGGCGATAGGGCTGCCATCCTTGTGCGTCATGCCGTTGCGCGAGAACACCGTCACCCCGTCTGGGTTGGCGCCCAGCTGGTTGTTCAGCATGTTAGTGGTGATCGTGAACGGCACGTTCATGTTGACCTCTACGTTCGGTCGTAGGGTGTGCTCAGGAATCAGAAACAGTGCTTCATGCCACATCAGGCCTGACATCCCGTCCAGAATTGGGAACGTGGCCGGCAGCTTCGCCAGAACGAATTGCTCCAGGGAGTCCCAGCTAAACAGGGAGGTGCCCCTCGCGCCGCTTAGCTCATCCAGGCGCGCAGGGTCATGCGTCTTCTCACCTATGGGTTTAAGGCCCAGCCTTTTAGCGTGGCCGCTCTGGATAGGGGTTTTCCTGCCCAGGATGAAGCTTGCCTCTCGCAGAGTAAGCGGCTGGCCTCGAAGGTGTTCAAAGCCGGGTGGCAGGTAAAGCTGGCCTGGGTTCTCTGCATACCACTTCGCTGCTATACGGGCACTGGCGCCCAATTCAGTGAAGAACTTCACTGCCTCTTGGGCGATATCTTCCGATGCATCCGAGGTGGAGAATTTGGTCATTGGAGAGCCCCCTTTTGCGGGCCTCCAAGATATTCCCATTATCTCGCCTTCATCGCCCTGCGAAGATGTAATGCAGTCAACTGGTAAAGTCAGTATTTCTGATACCCGGCTAGGTGCAAACATCGCCAGAGAAACGAAGCTAGTGACGATTTTGTCGGGCAGGTGTTTCGATTCGTGATGGATCTTTGCCAGATTCAGAATTGATTGGATGTCAGGAAGCTTAGAGGTGTTCTCCTCACGCATCGTCGGATCGAGGCGATCATTCCTCACTACCTGCTGATAGGGTATTGACGACTTCCACGATAGGTTGTGGTTAACAAGTCTTGCCGGAATGATGATCTCAGTGACAATGCGCTCCAGGCACCTTCCGACACTCCAGGCATCCTTAAAGCGAGCCCGGAGAATATCCGAGGCGCTATCTAATATGTTTGCGTTTACTCTCGTTATGCAGGGCTCTACTTTTGCGTCCAGCAGCGATTGCTCAATGGCCTGTAGGGCATAAAGGAATCGACGGTACTCTTGGAGCTTAAAGCGTCGCATGATTTCGCTGAAGGTGGATTTAGCGAACTCAAGGAATGGCATATCATAGGGCGTCTCGACCGCCGACTTGTTGCCCGACTTATCCCTTAGTGATTTGAAGTGAGCGATCTTCTTGGTTCGCCCTTGATTGCGCCCAATCAGAAAGGTTGAGATATCCCAGCTATTCTCCGCCCAGACAATATCTTGAAATGGGCAGTTGGCTGCGGCATGACGATTGAAGTCGCTCAAGTTCTGCTTGGCTGTAAGATCGGCCTTGCCAGCGAAGTAGACTAACTCACCCATTGGTATCGTCATCCGTGCTGCTGCGCTTTGTATCGCGGGCAATAATAATTTCGTTAATTGCTGACATGGCGTTGTGGTTGATCTGGCGAATCCGATCATCTTTCTCCATGTCTTGATCGGCCTTCAGCGAGGCCATCAGCGTCTCCCAAGGGGCGTCCATCAGGGGCTCAAAGTGATGGCAGTACAGGCACGCAATGGGCGCGTTCTGATGGCACTCAGCGCGAGTGCCGCAAGCCCCCACTGTCTGGCCCGTTAGGCGCAGGAAGTCGGCAATGACCGAGGCATCGTCACCGGCCCGCGTGGACTCGTCCAGAGACGTAATAAGGCGCCCCTGGAAGGCTCTGGCAAAGAACTCCATCTCCTTCCCTATGGCCTGGCGGATGGGGTTCTGAAGCTGCGGCATGGAGGCACGGTAGAACTGGATGCAGCTTGTGCTCCGGTGCGTCAGAAGCCTTGCCACTTCGAAGTCGGAGGCGCCATGGGCCAGGGCACGTGTCGCTAGGGTGTAGCGGAAGCGGTATGGAGAGATTGGGACTCTTTGCTCCAGCCGATCTGAATAGGTATTCAGCGGACTCAGAGTGTCAGTTAGTCGTTTGCCAATAGCGCCTGGTGTGCCATCGAAGAGTTTCGATTCACTGGATATATCGACTCGGTTATCAAGGTAGCTAATCAAACAATCGGCTAGAACGGTAGGGGCCCGCCTTAGCCAATATTCTTGCTTTCCGCCTCCTTCCCCTTTGGCTAGGGGGATGCGCAAAGTAACCTCTTTGCCTTCTGCTCCTTCAGATATCTGTACGTCAGATATAGCCATGCGCGAAACTTGCACAGGGCGAACGCCAGTGCCTATAAAGAACCATGCGAGAGTGTACTCTTCCTGGGTAACTGCGCCCTGAGAATATGCATAGTTCAGTTCGCCATGAATACTGTTTAGCTCTTGGTCGGTCAAGGCGCCACTTACTGGGTCGTTAGTGATGAGTGTGTAGTAGGCGCCATTGCCCTTTTCTTCCCACTTATGGTCGTTCTCTAGGAAGTCAATGACTTCTGGTGACATGCCTTCCAGTCTTTGGTCTTTGATCCGCCTTAGTGCTGGAATGATAAAGGCGGTGTAGTTGGGTGGTATTTTTGAAATTAATCCAATATGCTCAATTTGAATAACTTCATTCTGTCCGCAGTTTTCTACGGATAACCAATTTTGGAGTGCTCGCACAATCCCGCTGTTATATTGCAAGCTGTGGGTTGAAAGGGTTCCGCATATGACTTTGAACAGGGATTGGTGAAAGGAGTTGTTCTCGTTCAGTATGTCTAGGTGGAGAACAATCGGTGTGCCGTCGTTATTGTGTGTGCGGAATGGTTCGCCCATTTTGATAGTGGCCAATCTGCCATCCAGTAAAACCAGCGTGTTTTCTGTGGTGGCTGCGACTTCGCTTCGTTGAACTAGCACTTCGTTATTCATCATCTTTCTTCTTGCCTGTCGCAATTTCGTTCGCTAGTTCTTCTGCAATTTGGTCTGACTTCACTCTGATAGTTCTGCGTGAGTAGCGAGCGCTCATCTCAGAGTCTTTCCGCCAACCCATCAGGCGGTTTCTCACCTGCTCCTCTTCGTTCTTGGCGAGGCGCTTCTCAGGCGGGGCCTTATCAACCTTTGTGCTGAATCTGTCATTCCACGTCCGTCTCAGGGCGTGCGGTGCAAAGTCCTCGGGCAGCTCGTGGGCCTTCTTCCTGGCCGTCCTGAAGATGAGATTGATCGTGTCCGCGCAGATGTGGCGGCCCTCTGCGGTGGTAAGGAGGTAGCCGTGGGCTCGTTGCTTAGCAGGGATTTTCGACCAGTGCTCAAGGACGAAATGGTGAAAGGCGAGCGCTGTCGTACTGGAGATAGGGACGGTGCGACCCTGGGTCTTGGAGACTCGAATACGCACACGATTATTGGCATAGCTGACGTCTTCGATCTGCACGAAGCGCAGTTCACTCCGGCGCATGCCGCTGTCAGACAGCATTCTGTAAACCAGATGGTTCCGGTGCTTGATGAAGTCTGTGCTGAACGGGTTGATCTCTGAGGCAGGATCGAAGATCTGGTCTGCGAAGGCCATCGTGACCTCATCCATGCCCTCCAGCGCGTCGCTCTCATCCGCGTTGCTGACCTTCGGGATCAGTGCCTTCAGTCGGCGTATGGACGGGTGTGCGGCCTTGTCCTTCGCTGTGCCTGGGACTGGGCGCGGCAGGCCTTGCTCAACCCTCTCCAGCTGGAACTCTAGGAAGGCTGCAACGATACGGATTCGATAGGCACCTTCCTCAGCAGAGCAGGCTGTGCGTTCTGCGGCTTTCTGATGGAACCCGCCACGTACCTGCTCAAGCCGAACAACCCGAGACGGCAGCTCTTCTAGGCTCACAGCCAGTTCACGGTCTTGCGAGGCCCTGTCCAAGCGAAGGAAGAAAGCCAGATCCTCACATTGCTCGATGGAGAGTAAGGCTTCTGAGCTGAGGGCTGCATGCAGATCAAGCTTTCTGGCGGAGGCCCACAGATAGGCCATGCCTAACGCTCTGAGCGCTTTCTTGATCGTTGCTGAAGAGGAACCGACATCGCGGTAATGGAACGTCGCGTAGACGTTGGGGAGGAAGAGCGGGCTGCCCTGGTCATCAACCAAGACAGCCATCTCTACACCATCCGAAGCAGTAAATGAACGAATGGAGAAGGCTTGCAATGTATACGTTTCCTAGTCATCAGGTGTAATGGCTAGGAGTATAGATTTTCTCTATACCCCCTGTAAACGATTAAAACCTAGTGTTTACAGGGGTTAGAGAGGATCAAGTAAATCTAAAGTATACGTTTATTACTACATCGGCTTCATTGGCACGCTTCGCAGTCGGGGTTATCGATGGAGCACGCGCTGGGCACCGGAGCCGGTGCCGGCGCTGCAGCAGGAGCGGCTTGCAGGGTTTCGCTGCCACCTGCGGATACGGCGTTCAGCTTGCCGGTGTTGATGGTCGACTTCTCGGTGCTGGTGGCGGCCAGGGCGCGGAGGTAGTAGGTGGTTTTCAGGCCACGGTACCAAGCCATGCGGTAGGTCACGTCCAGCTTCTTGCCGGAGGCACCGGCGATGTAGAGGTTCAGGGACTGGGCCTGATCGATCCACTTCTGGCGGCGGCTGGCGGCGTCGACGATCCACTTGGTCTCGACTTCGAAGGCGGTGGCGTACAGGTCTTTCAGGTCTTGCGGGATGCGCTCGATCTGCTGCACGGAACCGTCGTAGTACTTCAGGTCGTTGACCATGACCGGGTCCCACAGGCCACGGGCTTTGAGGTCGTGTACCAGGTAGGGGTTGATCACGGTGAATTCGCCGGAGAGGTTCGATTTCACGTAGAGGTTCTGGTAGGTCGGCTCGATGGACTGCGATACGCCGGTGATGTTGGCGATGGTCGCGGTCGGCGCAATGGCCATGATGTTCGAGTTACGAATACCTTTCTTGACGCGCTCGCGAACCGGGGCCCAGTCCAGGGACTCGGTCAGGTCGACGTCGATGTATTTCTGGCCACGGGCTTCGATGAGGATCTGCTGGGAGTCCAGCGGCAGGATGCCCTTGGACCACAGGGAGCCGTCGAAGGTCTCGTAGGCGCCACGCTCGTCGGCCAGGTCGCAGGACGCCTGGATGGCGAAGTAGCTCACCGCTTCCATGGACTTGTCGGCGAACTCGATGGCCGCGTCGGAGCCGTAGGCGATGTGCTGCAGGTACAGCGCGTCCTGGAAGCCCATGATGCCGAGGCCAACCGGACGGTGCTTGAGGTTCGAGTTGCGCGCCTGCGGGACCGAGTAGTAGTTGATGTCGATAACGTTATCGAGCATGCGCACTGCGGTCTTGACGGTCTTCTCGAGCTTGGCGGTGTCCAGCTTGCCATCAACGATGTGGTTGACCAGGTTGATCGAGCCCAGGTTGCAGACCGCGATCTCGTCCTTGTTGGTGTTCAGGGTGATCTCGGTGCACAGGTTGGAGCTGTGGACCACGCCCACGTGCTGCTGCGGGCTGCGCAGGTTGCACGGGTCTTTGAAGGTCAGCCACGGGTGGCCGGTCTCGAAAAGCATCGAGAGCATCTTGCGCCACAGGTCTTTGGCCTGAATGGTCTTGAACAGCTTGATCTTGCCGTACTGGGTCAGGGCTTCGTAGTACTCGTAGCGTTCTTCGAAGGCCTTGCCGGTCAGGTCGTGCAGGTCCGGCACTTCGGACGGCGAGAACAGGGTCCACTGGCCATCGTCGAACACGCGCTTCATGAACAGGTCCGGAATCCAGTTCGCGGTGTTCATGTCGTGGGTACGGCGACGGTCGTCACCGGTGTTCTTACGCAGCTCGATGAACTCTTCGATGTCCATGTGCCAGGTTTCGAGGTACGCGCAGACGGCGCCCTTGCGCTTGCCACCCTGGTTCACGGCTACCGCGGTGTCGTTCACGACTTTCAGGAACGGAACCACGCCCTGGGACTTGCCGTTGGTGCCCTTGATGTAGGAGCCCAGCGCACGTACCGGCGTCCAGTCGTTGCCCAGGCCGCCAGCGAATTTCGACAGCATGGCGTTGTCGTGGATCGCGTTGTAGATGCCCGACAGGTCGTCCGGCACGGTGGTCAGGTAGCAGGAGGACAGCTGCGGACGCAGGGTGCCGGCGTTGAACAGGGTCGGGGTCGACGACATGTAGTCGAAGGACGACAGCAGGTTGTAGAACTCGATGGCGCGTTCTTCTTTCTGCTTCTCTTCGATGGCCAGGCCCATGGCCACGCGCATGAAGAAGACCTGCGGCAGTTCGAAGCGGATGCCGTCCTTGTGGATGAAGTAGCGGTCGTACAGGGTCTGCAGGCCGAGGTAGGTGAACTGCTGGTCACGCTCGTGGTTGATGGCCTTGCCCAGTTTTTCCAGGTCGAAGGTTTTCAGTTGCGGATCGAGCAGCTCGAACTCGACGCCTTTTTCCACGTAGGCCGGCAGGGCCTTGGCGTAGAGGTCGGCCATCTCGTGATGGGTGGCGCTCTCGGCAACGCCGAGGAAGCCCAGGGCTTCGGCGCGCAGGGTGTCCATTAGCAGGCGGGCGGTGACGTAGGAGTAGTTCGGCTCGCGCTCTACCAGGGTACGGGCAGTCATCACCAGGGCGGTGTTGACGTCCTTCTCGGCTACGCCGTCGTAGAGGTTCTTCAGGGTTTCACGCTCGATCAGCGAGCCGTCGACTTCGGCCAGGGCTTCGCAGGCTTCGCTGATGATGGTGTTCAGGCGGCCCATGTCCAGCGGCTGCTGGCTGCCGTCGGCGCGGGTGATGCGAATGCTCGGGTGCGGCAGGGCGACGTCGCTGGCGGCGCTGCGCTTGGAGCGCTCCTGGGCGCGGGATTCGCGGTAGATCACGTAGTCGCGGGCGACTTTTTGCTCGCCGGCGCGCATCAGGGCCAGTTCGACCTGGTCCTGGATTTCTTCGATGTGGATGGTGCCACCGGAAGGCATGCGGCGCTTGAAGGTCGCGGTGACCTGTTCGGTCAGGCGCGCGACGGTTTCATGGATACGCGAAGAAGCAGCGGCAGTACCGCCTTCCACGGCGAGGAACGCTTTGGTGATGGCAACGGTGATCTTGTCGTCGGTGTACGGGACGACGGTGCCGTTGCGTTTGATCACGCGCAGCTGGCCGGGCGCAGTGGCGGCCAGATCCTGGTTGGAATCTGCTGCCTGCGGCGCTGCGGCCTGCGGGTTCTCGCGAGTGGTGTCGGTCTGCATGGGGTTCTCCATGTTCTGTATTTATGTAAGGGCGCCCGAGTCGCCTTCATTCCTTTTCACAACGCGATACGCACGGCGAGGTGCCGAGCGCAAAACGTGGTGCTACGAGGCAGAAGGACAGGACTCAAGTGCCTTCCTGGCCCTACAAGTCAAACGTCACGGTGTTAAACCGCCGTGACAACACAATACCTAGTGGTGGGCACTGTTCGCGCCGCACCGGCTTCCGGCCCCCAGTCACGTTCTTTGTGTCCTGGGCCGGCACCACTCGCCTGGGGCGGATGGTGGGTGAAATACCGCAATTGACACACCGGTGGTCAGGCTCTGAAAAAGCCTTTGGCGCTTGATTCTAGTTGTGTCCGGTGGTACGCCCTCACCCCAATATGTAGGGGCTGGGCTCGATGGGGGTACAAGATAATGCGCTATTGGGGGCATTGCAAGGCGACCCACTACATCTAGCCTGTGGATAAACTGTGGGTGATTTGTGGGTGACTGCGGAGTAACGGAGGCAAAGGCCCGGTGGCTCTAGGCTCTGCCGTTCGTCGCCGCCAAATGGTGTGTTTTTCGGCGGCGGCGGTGCTGTAGACGGTGTCGCAAGCTAACACAATATCTTGTGTTTTAGCCTTCATTTGGCATGCGCTGTGCTATCGAGCCGGCATTGCTACAATGCGAGCCCTTTTTCGATGGTCCTGACGCTGTCTGCGGGAGTGTGTGGTGGAGCAAGAAGCCTGGCGAATCCTCATAGTCGAAGACGATCAGCGACTGGCCGATCTGACGCGCGAATACCTGGAAGGCAACGGCCTGCGGGTGGCCATCGAGTCCGATGGTGGCCAGGCTGTGGCGCGCATTCTCAGGGAGCGCCCGGACCTGGTGGTGCTGGACCTGATGCTGCCGGGCGAGGATGGTCTGTCCATTTGCCGCAAGCTGCGCGGCCAGTACGAGGGGCCGATCCTGATGCTCACGGCCCGCACCGACGACATGGACCAGATCCTTGGCCTGGAACTGGGCGCCGATGACTATGTCTGCAAGCCGGTGCGCCCGCGTGTGCTGTTGGCGCGCATCCGCGCCCTGTTGCGGCGCAGCGAAGCTGTGGCAGAAGCGCCAGTGGTGGAAAACCAGCGCCGCCTGGAGTTCGGCCCGCTGGTGATCGACAACGCCATGCGCGAAGCCTGGCTGAACGAGCGCAGCATCGAGCTGACCAGCGCCGAGTTCGACCTGCTGTGGCTGCTGGCGGTGAATTCGGGGCGCATCCTCTCCCGCGAGGAGATCTTCAACTCCCTGCGCGGCATCGAGTACGACGGTCAGGACCGTTCCATCGACGTCCGCATTTCGCGAATCCGCCCGAAGATTGGTGATGACCCCATGCACCCGCGCCTGATCAAGACGGTACGCAGCAAGGGCTATCTATTCGTAAGAGAGGCCGCCGAGGGCCTCTGACGGACCGGCTGACGGTCCACAGCTTCCGGGCAACAGTCCATGAATTCGATCTTTCTGCGCATCTATGGCGGCATGCTGGTCACCCTGGTGCTGGTGGCGCTGCTTGGCGTCTTCACCATTCACCAGGTCAACCAGGTGCGTGCCGACCAGTACCGCGAGAGTCTGGCGCGCGGCACGTTTCGCCTGATGGCCGATAACCTCCAGCCTATGAACGAAGTGGAGCGCCGCCGCGCCGTGGTGCTCTGGGGGCGGCTGTTGGGCATACCCCTGGAGCTGCAGCCCATGGAGGGCTCGAAGCTGGACAACAGCGCCCGCAACCGGCTGATACGTGGCCAGGTACTGGTGGAGGAGACTGGCCCTCATGCCGCGCGGGTGTTCGGCCTGGTCAGCGTGAGCGAGCGGCTGATGCTGACCGGCGAGGTCGAGCAGATCAGCGAACAGCTGGCGCGGGCCACGGTTTACCTGTTGATGGATGAACTGGTGCGCTTCCCGGTCAACGAGCAGCCGCAACGTCTGGCATCCATCAAGGACAACAAGCAGTTCGGCTTCGACCTGCGGCTGATCCCGCTGAGGGAGGCGGACCTCGACGCCGATCAACGTCGGCGAGTGGACGAGGGCGATACCGTGATGGCGCTGGGCAAGGATGGCGACTCCATCCGCGTGTTCGCCGGTATGGTGGACACGCCCTGGGTACTGGAAATGGGCCCGCTGCACCAGATGAACCCTTATCCACCGCAGATGCTGGTGCTGATCGGCTTCCTTGGTCTGACCCTGATCGGCCTCACCGTCTACTTCCTGGTGCGCCAGCTGGAGCACCGGCTGATGGGGCTGGAAAGTGCCGCCACCAGCATTGCCCAGGGCAAGCTGGACGCGCGCGTACCGGCCAAGGGGGCTGACTCGGTGGGACGCCTGGCTGCGGCCTTCAATGGCATGGCCGAGCAGTTGCAGCGGCTGTTGATGCTGCAGCGTGAGCTGATCCGCGCTGTATCCCATGAGTTGCGTACCCCGGTGGCGCGACTGCGCTTCGGCTTGGAAATGATTGCCGACGCTGAAAGCGAGAGCGCCCGGCGCAAGTACATGGACGGCATGGACGGCGACATCCAGGAACTGGACAAGCTGGTGGACGAGATGCTGACTTACGCGCGCCTGGAACAGGGGGCGCCGGCCCTGCATTTTCAGCGCGTGGACCTGGATGCGCTGTTCGACCAGGTGATCGCCGAGCTTTCTCCGTTGCGCGCCACCGTACGCATCGAGCGCGGTCTGTGCCTGAACGTCGGCAGCGACGGCGCCTGGGTGGAGGCCGAGCCGCGCTACCTGCACCGCGCCCTGCAAAACCTGGTGAGTAACGCCATGCGCCATGCGGAGTCACGGGTGCAGTTGAACTATCAGATCGGCCACAAGCGCTGCCGCATCGATGTCGAAGATGACGGCCCCGGTGTGCCGGAGAGTTAGTGGGAGAAGATCTTCAAGCCCTTCATGCGCCTGGACGACAGCCGTACCCGCGCTTCCGGTGGTCATGGCCTTGGCTTGTCCATCGTGCGGCGGATCATCTATTGGCACGCCGGCCGCGCGCAGATCGGCCGCAGCGAAACGCTGGGCGGTGCACGTTTCAGTCTGGTCTGGCCGCGTCGGCAGAGCGAGGCGGAAACGCTGTAGGTTCGTCGGGGGATTGCTTTTCTGTGGGGGCGAATTCATTCGCTTAGCAAACCTAACGTTTTTCCCACAGATGATTGCGCCAGCTGCGCTGCCCAGGGATTTCCACCAGCCTCAGGCAGCGATTGCTACAAGGCTCAGCACCCGCCCCTGGAATTCGCAGTACCAACCCGCCAGTTCACTCCCCGCCGTCCATTCCGCCGACAGGTCGATCAACAGCCGCAGGCGCGCTTGTGCGCCGTTGCAGTCCAGCAGCTCCGCGTCATGGAAATAGAAACGCTTGCGCACCAGCGGATAGAGCGCCTTGAACAGGCTCTCCTTGATGGAGAAGGTCAGGGTGATGCGTTCAGCCTGCTGTTCGGGCGTGAGGCCATCCAGCCGTTGCAGTTCTGCCGGGGTGAGGATTTCTTCCGCCAGGCGCAACGCCCGGTCGCTGGCCAAGGGTTCTTCCAGGTCCAGGCCGAGGCCGCGCCACTGCCTGCTATCCGCAACCAGGGCAGTGGCCAGCCCGTGGCTGTGGCTGATGGAGCCGCTGACGCCGGCCGGCCAGACCGGTGCGCGATCTTCACCCAGGGCGGGCGCGTCGGCGCGGCCGGTGAGGGCGAGGAGGGCGATGCGGGCACAGAGGCGGCCGGCAAGGTACTCCGCCTGCCGCTTGGCCACCGAGCGCTGGATGTTGGCTGGCGCGGGAATGGCACTGCGAGAGAAGTCTTCGGCGACGAGCAGGGCCGGATCGAAGTGGCAAGAGCGCATGACCACGCCGGGCAGGGCTTCAGCGAAGGGCCAGGTGAAGTCGAAGGGGCTGCAGCAGGCGGGGTGGTTCGAAGTCATCGCGGCATTCTGCCCGGCGTCGGTGGAATCGGCCAGCGGCGCGGCCGTTTACATATGTTTGCAAATGGCAAACAAAGCGAAACGGAACCCGGACCGTGCTTTTTGCCAGACTAGCCCGGCGTTTCTTCTGGAACGCAGGTGAGGTTGTAGTCTGGAACCTTGGCAATGCCGGTTTCGGACATTTTCTCTGAATTGAGTGCGGGAGCCCGGATGGGCTCCCGTTTTTTTTGCCTGTATTTCAGGTTCAGATGGCGAGCGGGCTGAAGCCAACCCTACAAAAATGTCTTAAGACGACGTAGGACATTTCGTTCAGCTTAGGTTCAAGGAGGGTTCAGGAGCGGTTCAGTGGTCGGCGGGCAATCTAGCCCCGAGTTCAGCCAATCACTCGATCACTCGAAGAGGAACATCCCATGAACCACACTCTGAGCCGTATCGCCCTCGCTTCCGCCCTGGCCTTTGCTGCTGTTGGTGCCCAGGCCGCAGACAACTTCGTTGGCCTGACCTGGGGTCAGACCAACAACAATATCCAGAAGTCCGATTCGCTGAACGCGAACCTGAACAACCCCAGTCTGGACAAGGTCATCCACAAGACCGATACCTGGGGCGTACGTGCCGGCCAGCAGCACGACAGCGGCCGTTACTACATGACCTACGAGAACTTCTCCGATAGCGACAGCGGCTACAAGCTGCGCCAGCAGAATCTGCTCGGCAGCTACGATGTGTTCGTGCCGGTGGGTGACTACAACACCAAGCTGTTCGGCGGTGCGACCCTCGGCCTGGTCAAGTTGGAGCAGGAAAGCAAGGGCATGAGCCGCGACAGCAATATCAACTACGCGGCTGGCCTGCAGGCCGGTATCCTGCAGGACCTGAGCAAGAACGCCTCGATCGAAGCCGGCTACCGTTACCTGCGCACCAATGTCAGTACCGACATGGGCGAGCACGGCGGTCCCCGCCTGGGCTCCCTGGACCTGCACAGCAGCGGCCAGGCTTACCTCGGCGCCAACTACAAGTTCTGAGTCGTTCTTAACAGCAGGCCGGGCAATTGCCCGGCCGCCTTATTGATAGGGGGAACAGCCCATGAAACTGCTGGTTGTGGAAGACGAGGCGTTGCTGCGCCACCATCTCTACACCCGCCTGGGCGAGCAGGGCCACGTGGTAGACGCTGTGCCCAACGCCGAGGAAGCGCTCTATCGCGCTGCGGAGTACCACCATGACCTGGCCGTTATCGACCTTGGCCTGCCCGGCATCAGCGGGCTGGATCTGATCCGCCAGCTGCGCAATCAGGGCAAGAGCTTCCCCATCCTCATTCTCACCGCCCGTGGCAACTGGCAGGACAAGGTCGAAGGCCTGGCTGCCGGTGCCGACGACTATGTGGTCAAACCGTTCCAGTTCGAAGAGTTGGAGGCGCGGCTCAATGCGTTGCTGCGGCGCTCCTCGGGCTTCGTCCAGTCCACCATCGAGGCCGGCCCGCTTCTGTTGGACCTCAATCGCAAGCAGGCACAGCTCGAGGGCGAAACGGTGGCGCTTACTGCCTACGAATACCGCATCCTCGAATACCTCATGCGTCATCACCAGCAAGTGGTGGCCAAGGACCGGCTGATGGAGCAGCTGTATCCCAATGACGAAGAGCGTGATCCCAACGTGATCGAAGTGCTGGTCGGCCGCCTGCGTCGCAAGCTGGAGGGCGACAACGGCTTCAAGCCGATCGAAACGATTCGCGGCCAGGGCTACCTGTTCACCGAGCGCTGCCGATGACCAATGGCTGGCGCGGGTTCTACCGTTCCACGGCGTCGTCACTGCGCCTGCGGCTGATGCTCGGCGCCGCGGTGATGGCGGTTCTGTTCATGCTGGCCCTGCTGCCCGCGCTGCGCGGGGCCTTCGTGATCGCCCTGGACCAGTCCATCCAGCAGCGTCTGGCTGCGGATGCCAGCGCGCTGATCGCGGCGGCCAGGGTGAATAACGGCCACCTGCAAATGCCAGACAAACTGCCGGACGAGGAGTTCGACAACCTCGAAGCCAGCCAACTGGGCTACATCTACGACAGCGAGGGTGGGCTGGTCTGGCAGTCCCGTTCGTCGCGAGATGAGCGAGTGGACTACCGCCCGCGCTACGACGGCCTGGGGCACGAGTTTCTCCGGGTCGCCGATGGTGGGGGGCGCGAGTTCTTCGTATATGACGTCGAGGTCGATCTGCTGCGCGGACAAAAGGCCGCCTACAGCGTCGTCACCATGCAGCCGGTGAGCGACTACCAGTCCATGTACGACGGTTTCGTCGAGCAGCTCTATCTCTGGCTCGGCGGTGCCCTGTTGGTGTTGCTGGGGTTGCTCTGGTTCGGCCTGACCTGGGGCTTCCGCAGCCTGCGTGGGCTCAGCGCCGAACTGGATGAGGTGGAGTCCGGCAACCGCGACAGCCTGAGTGACGAACACCCTCGGGAGCTGTTGCGCCTGACCCAATCCCTCAACCGCCTGCTGGACAGCGAGCGCCGCCAGCGCGAACGCTACCGCAACTCCCTGGATGACCTGGCGCACAGCCTGAAGACACCGCTCTCGGTGCTGCAGGGCGTCAGCGAGAACATTGCTGTCAGGCCAGATGATCGCGATCAGGCGCGGGTGCTGCAGAGCCAGATCGAACGCATGAGCCAGCAGATCAGCTACCAGTTACAGCGGGCTTCCTTGCGCAAGAGCGGCCTGGTGCGTCACCGGGTACAGCTGGCGCCGCTGCTGGACACGCTTTGCGATGCCCTTGACAAGGTCTATCGGGAAAAGCGCGTGCGGGTGACGCGGGATCTCGACGAGGGACTGATGATTCCCATGGAGCAGGGCGCTTTGCTGGAGTTGCTTGGCAACCTGCTGGAGAACGCCTTCCGCCTCTGTCTGGGCGAAGTCCGCGTCAGCGCCCGTGTGCGCGATGGCTACTGCGAACTCAAAGTGGAAGACGACGGCCCCGGCGTACCGGAGGATCAGCGTGATCGCATTCTCAAGCGGGGCGAACGCCTGGATGCCCAGCATCCCGGGCAGGGCATTGGCACCGCCGTGGTCAAGGACATCATCGAAAGCTACGACGGCGAGCTGTTCCTTGAAGAGTCCCCCCTGGGCGGGGCGGAGTTCAGGATTCGCTTTCCGTTGCTTTGAGCGAGTCGGCCGCTTTTCTGTGGTGGCGAGTTCATTGTAGGAGCTGCCTACAACACGTAACGCAGACTGCAGGTTTGCCATTCGCCCCCACAGGAAAAGCGCGGCTCAAGCCTCTTGCGCTCGATACGCCCCTGGCGTCAGTCCCGTCCATTTCTTGAACGCCCGATGGAACGCCGACGGCTCGGAGAATCCGAGCTGCTCGGCGATGTCCTGGATCGACAGCTCGTCCCGGCCCAGGTGGTAGATGGCCAGGTCGCGGCGCAGGTGGTCCTTCAATTCCTGAAAGCTCGAGCCTTCCTCCCGCAGGTGCCGGCGCAGGGTCTGCGGGCTGATGTGCAGGTGCTGGGCCACCGCTTCCAGGTCGGGCCAGGTGCGGCAGTCTCTGCCGAGCAGGCGGCGGATCTGGCTCGTCAGGCTGTCGCCGCCGTCCGGGCGGGCCAGCAGGTCGGCCGGGGAATGCTCGAGGAAGTGCTTGAGGGTGCGCTCGTCCTGCAGCAGCGGCATGGCCAGGTAGCGGGCGTGGAAACGCAGGCTGATGCACGGCGCCCCGAAGCGCCGGTTGGTGGGGAAGAGCAGTTCGTATTCGCTGGCGTGGGCCGGTTCTGCGTAGCTGAAGGTGGCCTCTTCCAGGCGAATGCGTTGGCCGATCAGCCAACTGCCCAGGCGGTGCCAGATCACCAGCAGGCTTTCCACCAGGAAGTGATCCGGGTCCTGGAGCGTCGAGTCGTCCACCGTCAGGACGGCGAACTCGCCCTCTCGTTCCAGCCGGATGTGCGGAGCATCGGGGAACAGCCCATAGAAGAGGGTGCCCCGGCCCAGGGCCTTTTCCAGGGTGCGGCAGTGGATGATGGCGTGGCACATCATGGCGAAGGTGCCGCGTTTGCTTGGTTGCCGGCCAAAGCCCATGTACTCGTCGTCCAGCGCTTCCCAGAGCAATTGCATGAGTCGTGCGAACTGCTCGGGTGCCACCCGCGCCCGGGGTTCGTCCAGCAGTGCCGGCTGGATGCCGGCGGCGCTCAAAAGGGGGGCGCAATCCACACCATGACGCAGGGCACCGCGCAGGGCGGCACGAACGAAGTGGCTGGCGATGGTGCGCTCGCGCATAGGGGCTGTTCCGTGGTCGGGGAGGCCGATGGTAGGTCGCGGTCGAGCGCGGCCACAAGGGCGCACGTGGCGGAAATCCCCCCGGGGGCTTGGCGGAAACCCGCCTGAAGGGTTTGCTGAAGGTGAGGGGTTCTTTGTTAAGCTATTGAAATATAAGGGTTTTAAGAAATTATTGAGATTGGCACAGCAGCTGCAATAGGGACATCGCCGTCCATTCGACTGGACCGCACAACAACAAAAGTCTCCCAGACAGGGAGATGTGTCGATCACGGTGACGCCAGGCCTTACGGAACGGGTCGGGATCACTTGAAAGGAACACTGCCATGTCCCGCCAACCGTTCTACAAGAGCCTGTACGTCCAGGTCATCGTCGCTATCGCCATCGGCATTCTCCTGGGCCACTTCTATCCGGAGACCGGTGTTGCGCTCAAACCCCTGGGCGACGGCTTCGTCAAACTGATCAAGATGGCCATCGCGCCCATCATCTTCTGCACCGTGGTCAGCGGCATCGCCGGCATGCAGGACATGAAGGCAGTGGGCAAGACCGGCGGCTACGCGCTGCTGTACTTCGAAATCGTTTCCACCATTGCGCTGATCATCGGCCTGGTCGTGGTCAACATCGTCCAGCCGGGCGTCGGCATGCATATCGATCCGGCCACCCTGGACACCAAGGGCATTGCCGCGTTCGCCGCAGCCGGCGAGCAGCAGAGCACCATCGCGTTCCTCCTCAACGTGATTCCCAGCACGATCGTTGGTGCATTCGCCAGCGGCGACATCCTGCAGGTGCTGTTCTTCTCGGTGATCTTCGCCTTCGCCCTGCAGCGCATGGGTGACTATGGCAAGCCGGTGCTGGAGTTCATCGACCGCATCGCCCATGTGATGTTCGGCATCATCAACATGATCATGAAGGTCGCCCCCATCGGTGCCTTCGGCGCCATGGCCTTCACCATCGGCCAGTACGGCGTGGGCTCGCTGGTGCAGCTTGGCCAACTGATGCTGTGCTTCTACATCACCTGCGTGTTCTTCATCCTGGTGGTGCTGGGCGGGATCGCTCGTGCCCATGGCTTCAGCATCATTCGCTTCGTCCGTTACATCCGCGAAGAGCTGCTGATCGTGCTCGGCACCTCGTCTTCCGAATCGGCCCTGCCGCGCATGCTGAACAAGATGGAAAAGCTGGGTGCGAACAAGTCGGTCGTCGGCCTGGTGATCCCCACCGGCTACTCCTTCAACCTGGATGGCACCTCCATCTACCTGACCATGGCCGCCGTGTTCATTGCCCAGGCCACTGACACTCCGATGGACATCACGCACCAGCTGACCCTGCTGGCCGTGCTGCTGGTTGCCTCCAAGGGCGCCGCTGGCGTCACCGGTTCCGGCTTCATCGTGCTGGCCGCCACCCTGTCCGCTGTCGGCCACCTGCCGGTCGCCGGCCTGGCACTGATCCTCGGCATCGACCGTTTCATGTCTGAAGCCCGCGCGCTGACCAACCTGATCGGCAACGGCGTGGCCACCATCGTCGTCGCCAAGTGGTGCAAGCAACTGGACGAGAACACCCTGCAGAACGAACTGGCTGCCGGTGGTAAGCCCGAAGTGGCGACCGCCCCGCAGACTGCTGCCTGATCGACAACTGCTACAGCGTTCTCCTCCTGGTGAGGAGACTTTCTCAAGCCCGGCCCCCGTAGCCGGGCTTTTTTTGCCTGGGGGATGGCTCCAAAGGAGCCGCGCGACCGTAGGATGGGTAGAGCCGTGATACCCATCAGATCCTGCCAACCATGCTTGTCGCGCCGTTCCACCCATCCTGCTGGCTCCCTCAAAGGCCGCCGCGCGCCCCTGAACGATTGAGTCAATTCGCACTGAGCGCTTGCGTCATTGAGGGCGCCCGCTGCTGGCGCCTAACCTGCGGCACGACTTCGGCCCAGGGAGGCAACGCCATGCAGCGCATTCATTTCGAGACTGAGCACAACTTGTTCCGCGAGGCCTTCCGCAGCTTCCTGCAGAAGGAGGTGGTGCCGCACCAGGACGAGTGGGAGGCCGCCGGTGTGGTCGACCGCAGTGTCTGGAAGAAGGCTGGCGAGATGGGCTTCCTGCTGCCCTGGGCGGACGAGGAGTACGGCGGCGCGGGGCTGAAGGACTTCCGCTACGAGCAGATCATGTGTGAGGAGCTCGCCTACATCAACGAGCCGGGTTTCATGATTCCTCTGCACTCGGCCCTTTGCGGTCCCTACATCGCCGAGTACGGCAACGCTGAGCAGAAAGCCCGCTTCCTGCCGGGAATCATCCGTGGCGAAACCATTCTCGCCGTGGCGATGACTGAGCCCAGCGCCGGCTCGGATCTTGCCGGCATGCGCACCACCGCCGTGGACAAGGGCGACCACTACCTGCTCAACGGTTCCAAGGTGTTCATCTCCAACGGCCTGCTGGCCGACGTGGTGATCGTCGCCGCCAAGACTGATCCTTCGAACAAGCACGCCATGGGCCTGTTCCTGGTGGAGCGGGGCATGGAAGGCTTCGAGCGCGGACGCAACCTTGAGAAGCTGGGCATGAAGAGCCAGGACACCGCCGAGCTGTTTTTCAACAACGTCAAGGTGCCGAAGGAAAACCTGCTGGGCGATGCCAAGGGCGGCTTCTTCTACCTGATGAACATGCTCGCCCAGGAGCGCCTGACCAATGCCTGCGGCGCGGTGGCCGGCGCCGAGGCTGCGCTGCTCACCACCATCGACTACGTGAAGGAGCGCAAGGCTTTTGACCGGCCGATCGCGCACTTCCAGAACACGCGCTTCAAGCTGGCCGAGATGCGGACGCAGATCGACGTGGCCCAGGTGTTCACCGACCGCTGCGTGATGGACCACAACCAGAAGAAACTCACCCCGGAAGTCGCCGCCGAGGCCAAGCTGTTCACCACTGAGCTGTTGTGCAAGGTGGTAGACGAAGGCGTGCAACTGCACGGTGGCTGGGGCTACATGTGGGAATACCCGATCTGCAAGATGTACGCGAACGCGCGCATCCAACGCATCTTCGCCGGCACCTCGGAGATCATGAAAGAGATTATCAGCCGCGGTATGAAGCTCTGAGCCGTGCGCTCTTTCGGCTGATCCGCATGGAGCGGGCGCCGCACTGGGTGCAGCGAAGCAGATCTTACGAAGAACTGAGGAGGAGTCTCCCATGTCCAGATTCGGCGCCATCGACGCCTGGGCCCAACTGGCCACAGGTCGTACCCGCGAGCTGATACCTGAGGCCGTGCGGCTGTTTGAGAAGTCCGGCACCACGGCCCTGCTCGACAAGGGCTTGAGTCCCGAAGAAACCGTTGCCGAGATGGATCGCGCGGGTATCGAGAGGCTGATGGTCAGCGCCTGGTGCCGACCGGAGCGCTGGGTCAGCACCAACGACGAGGTGGCCGAGTACACACGAGCCTTCCCCGGCCGTTTCGTCGGTGTTGCCGCGGTGGATATGAGCAAGCCAATGGCCGCCCTGCGCGAGCTGGACCGCGCGGTGAACGAACTGGGTTTCAAGGCGCTGCGGGTGGTGCCCTGGTTGTGGAAGCTGCCGCCCAACCATCGGCTCTACTACCCGCTCTATGCGAAGTGCATCGAGCTGGACATCCCGTTCTGCACCCAGGTCGGCCACACCGGTCCGCTGATGCCGTCGGAAACCGGCCGGCCGGTACCCTATCTGGACGAGGTGGCGCTGGATTTCCCCGAGCTGCGCATCGTCGCAGGGCACATCGGCCACCCCTGGACCGAGGAAATGATCGGCGTCGCCTGGAAACACGACAACATCTATATCGACACCTCGGCCTACCTGCCGCGCTATTACCCGCAAGCCTTGCTGCAGTACATGAAGACCTACGGCCAGGACAAGGTGCTGTTCGGCAGCAACTTCCCGCAGCTGTCGCTTTCCCGTTGTATGGAGCAGGTGGCCGAGATGGGGCTGCCGGAGGACGTGCAAGCGAAGTTTCTGTATGGGAATGCGCGGAGGGTGTTCAAGCTCTAGAGTGATGGTCCATCGGGCAATGAGCCGATAACAACAATAAGAGGGCTGCAGGATGAGCGAAGCACTGCCGTTGCAACGTTTCTCCCACTGGGTGGCGACCACGCCGGATCGCGTCTGGCTGCGTCAGCCGGTGGCGCGGACGTGGCATCCCATCACCTGGCGCGAGGCCGATGACCGCGCGCGGCGGCTGGCCGGTGCGCTGCGGGCCCTGGGCTGCGAGCCGGGAGACCGGGTAGCGATCCTGGCGAAGAACTGCGCCGAATGGATAGTGAGTGACCTGGCGATCATGCTCGCCGGGCTGGTCAGCGTGCCGCTCTATCCGCTGCAATCGGCCGAGAGCATCGAATACGTCCTGCGCCATTCCGCCTGCAAGGTGATCATCCTCGGCAAGCTGGACGACGCCGAGCGCCTGGAGCCGGGTATCCCGGCTGATGTGGTGCGTATCGCGATGCCCTATCCAACCTTGCACGCCGACTACACCTGGGGCGAACTGTTGGCTCGGCATGCGCCCCTGCGTGAGGTCCACGAGCAGCGCCCGGACGACCTGCTCAGCATCCTCTATACCTCCGGGACCACCGGCCAGCCCAAGGGCGTGATGCAGACGGCGCGAGCGTTCGCCTTCGCCTCCAGCCGCTCGGTGAGGGAGATGGGGCTGGGAGAAGGCGACCAATTCTTCTCGTACCTGCCGCTGTCCCATGCCGCCGAGCGCTTCCTGGTGGAAACCAACAGCCTCTATTGTGGGTGCGGCATCGGCTTCGCCGAGTCTCTGGAGACCTTCGCCGAAGACCTGCGGGAAATCCGCCCGACCCAGTTCTTCTCCGTGCCGCGTTTGTGGACGCGCTTCCAGCAGGGGGTTCTGGAGAAGCTGCCGCAGCGTCGACTCGACCGCCTCCTGGCGGTTCCGCTGCTGGGCGCCCTGGTGGCGCGGAAAATACGCCGAGGCTTGGGGCTCGACCGCGCGCGGGTGCTGGTGAGCGGCGCCGCGCCCATTCCCGTGGCGCTTCTGGAATGGTACCGGCGCATCGGTCTGACCATCTGCGAGGGTTACGGCATGACCGAGAACTTCGCCTACGGCAACTTCAACCGGCCGGGGCAGGTGCGTTTCGGCACGGTGGGCCGGGTGATGCCGGACAACGAACTGCGCCTGGCCGAGGATGGCGAGATTCTCTACCGCAGCCCGTCATTGATGACCGGCTACTACCTGGAGCCGGAAAAGACCGCCGAGACCCTGCGCGATGGCTGGCTGCACACGGGTGACAAGGGGCAGATCGACGCCGATGGCTACCTGCGTATCACCGGCCGGGTGAAGGACATCTTCAAGACCAGCAAGGGCAAGTACGTGGCGCCGGCGCCCATCGAAGGCGAGATCGCCAAGAACCTCTGGGTGGAGCAGGTGTGCCTGATGGGCAGCGGCCTGGATCAACCCCTGGCATTGATCGAGCTGAGCCCCGCCGCCCGCGGGCAGGCTCGCGCTGAGGTCGAGGCTGACCTCTTGGCCACCCTCGAGCAGCTCAACGGCAAACTATTGCCTCACGAGCGCGTCAGCCACCTATTGCTGGTTCGAGAGCCCTGGACGGTGGATAACGGTTCCATGACCCCCACCATGAAGATTCGCCGTAACGTGCTGGAAGCTCGTTACGCCCCAGCGGTCGACCGCCTCGATGCGCGCCAGGCGCTGCATTGGGAATGACCGCCAGAACACACGCATCAGGAGTTGCCATGAAAGGCCCGCTGTCTTCGCTGAAAATCCTCGACTTTTCCACTCTGTTGCCAGGGCCCTTCGCCTCGTTGTTGCTGGCGGACATGGGGGCTGATGTGCTGCGGGTGGAGTCGCCCACGCGGATGGACCTGGTGCGCGTGCTGCCGCCCCACGACGGCGGCCAGTCCACCAGCCATGCGTATCTCAACCGCAACAAGCGCAGCATCGCCCTGGACCTGAAGCGGCCCGAGGCGGTGGAGTTGGTCAAGCAGCTGGTGAGCGACTACGACATCGTGCTGGAGCAGTTTCGCCCCGGCGTGATGGAACGTTTGGGCCTTGGCTATGAGGCGCTGAAAGCGGTCAATCCGAAGCTGATCTACGTATCGATCACCGGCTACGGCCAGACCGGCCCTTACCGCGACCGCGCCGGGCACGACATCAACTACCTGGCCCTGGCCGGCATTGCCAGTTACACCGGGCGCCGCGACAGCGGGCCGCTGCCCTTGGGCGTGCAATTGGCGGACATCGGCGGCGGCTCCCTGCATGGGGTGATGGGGCTGTTGGCAGCGGTGATCCATCGCCAGGCGACAGGGGAAGGGCAGCACGTCGACGTGAGCATGACCGACTGCGCCTTCGCCCTGCACGGCATGGCAGGGGCGGGCTACCTGGGTGCCGGCGTGGAGCCGGACATGGAGAACCAGGCGCTCAATGGCGGAAGTTTCTACGACTACTACCGCACCCGAGATGGCCGCTGGTTCTCGGTGGGCAGCCTGGAACCGCAGTTCATGCAGCAGTTCTGTGCTGCTATCGGCCAGCCTGAACTGGCAGCCAAGGGCCTGTCACCCAAGCCCGAAGACCAGCGCGAACTGAAACGGGCCATCGAGATCGAGTTCGAGAAGCGCGACTTTGCCGAGTGGGCGGAGGTATTCGCCGCCCTGGACGCCTGCGTTGAGCCGATGCTGCCGCTGTCCGAGGCGGTGGAGCACCCGCAGATCAAGGCCCGCAACCTGGTGGTGGAGGTGCCGCGCGACGGCCTTGCGCCGCAGAAGCAGATCGCCTGCCCGATCAAATTCTCCGCAGGACTGCCTGCACCGCGCCATACCGGCGGGGCCGTGGGGTCACATACCACTGAAGTGCTGGCTGGGCTGGGGTTGAGCGCAGAGCAGATCGAGGCACTGAAAGCCGCGAAGGTGGTGGGGTAGGGAATGCGGGAGTCCTGTGGGGGCGAATGAATTCGCTCCCACAGGAAAAAACTCGACTCGTAGGATGGGTGGAGCTTGCGATACCCATCGATCCGGGCCGCATGGGTTTCGTGTCTCAACCCATCCTACAGCCCTCTTAAACCCGGCTCTGTTCCCCGCTGAACACCAGCGTTACCCGGCAACGCCTGCAGTAGTAGCGGCGGCCGCGTGCGACCAGGGCGTGGCGCTGCGCCGAGAAGGGGTGGCCGTCGGGACAGGCGCAGCGGTAGAGGTAGCGTGTCACCTGCCGCCGTTTCACCTCATAGGTGTGGCAGCGATTGGGCGGCAGTTCGTAGACCCCGCGCATGATCAGCTGCCACTCCTCGCCATGGGGCTGGATGCGTGGGCCGAACAGTTGGTGGGCCACCAGGTGCGCGACTTCGTGCGCCACTGTCTGGCGCAGGAAGTCTTCCTGGTTTTCGCGGTAGAGCTGCGGGTTGAAGCGCAGCTTGTTCTCGTCCAGATGGGCGACGCCGGCCTTCTGCCCACGCAGCTTGAAGCTCACTTCGGGGCGGGGGAACCGGCATTTGAAAAAGGCTTCGGCCTGTTGGTAGCAGGCCTCGACGCGGGCAAGTAGCTGCTCGGGCATAGGGCACTCCGTTGGCGCGGAATTATGCCGCAAAGCGGTTGCTGCCCAAAGGTGGTGACGCCGAGCGGTCATTCCCGGCCAAAACAAAAGGCCGCCCGCAGGCGGCCTCCTGGTCAGCGAGAGTTTTCAGCTGGTGTACACCGGCCCCAGGCCGAAGCCCCAGAGGATTACGGCGGAGGCGATCATCGCCACCAGCACCACCAGGCCCACTGCCAGCACCGAGCTGGAGAACAGGAAGCCTTCGTCCTTCGGAATGTTCATGAAAGTCGGTATGCCCACATAAAGCAGGTAGACCGTGTAGCAGATGGCTAATGTGCCGACTGTTGCGCCGAACCAGAGGTGCGGGTAGAGCGCCGCGAGACCGCCGATGAACAGCGGGGTCGCGCAGTAAGCGGCAAACACGATGCACTCGGTAACGCTCGGATTGGCGTCGTAGGTGCGCGCCATCCAGTGGATGAATCCGCCCATCACTGCCACGCCGGCGAGCATCGCCAGGTAGGACATGATGGACATCTGCAACGCGCTGGCCTGGGTGAGCATCACGGGATCGCCCTTGCCCAGTACCCAGCCGACCTGGGTGGTGCCGATATAGGCAGAAATCACGGGAATTGCAGCAAGGATCAGGACGTGGGTGAGGTACATGTGGCTGACGCTTTCCTCTTCGCCACGGATCTCTTGCCACTCTTGATCGGGATGGGTGAAGAGCCCCCAAACGTGGTGGATCATGCTGAACACCTCCTCATTATTATGAGGTCGCCCCCCAGACAAGCGCCGGGGGTGCGTAGCCAGCGCCACCCGGTGCCCGGCCGACCTATGCGACCTTATGTCGCAGTATAGGCAGGCTGATCGGCGTCGCCTTAGAGCGAATCGAAGATTCAGCCTCAGCTGTAATAGCGTTGAAGTATTTCCATGGCCTTGTTGATCGATTGCAGGCGCGACGTGCTGCCACCGCGATCAGGGTGGTGCTGGCTCACCAGTTGCCGGTAGCGCTGCTTGATCACGGCCAGGCTGAGGGGCTGGCTGCCGTTGTGCAGGCCGAACAATTCCAGCGCCGCGAGCTTCTCCTCGCTGCCCTGCATGCGGGTCCAGAAGCTGGCCAGCAGGCGTTCCACGTCTTCTTCGGTCGTGTCCCGCAGGTTCTTCAGGTCCAGGTAATAGTCGCGCAGCGGGTCCAGCTCGCTGAGGGAGGAAGTGGTGCCGGGCTTGTATGGCAGTAGCTGCACGCACAAGGGGCTGATGGCGAGCTGCGCCTGGCCCGCAGCGTTGAGGTGGTCGCGCAGTCGGTAGAGGGCGTTGAACACCAGGAAGTGGGTGCGGAACAGCACCAGCCTGTCGGTGAGTTCCAGATGGGGAATGTGGGTGGAGTGGTGAGCCTTGAGTGCCTGGATCAGCTGATACTCGCTCAGGCCCTCGGGTGCCCCGCGCAATAGTTCGTGGAGCTGATCGCTCAGGTCTTGGTTGGGGTCGAGGTCGTGGCTCATCGGCGGGAGCCTAGCACAGGCTGATAATGGGGCTGGGGCCGCGCGCGCTTTGTGCGTAAAATAGCCAGCTTTTCGCATCTCCCCCGGATTTCAGAGCACCATGGGCACCCTTTCGGTCAACCAGAACAAACTGCAGAAACGCATCCGCCGCCTGGCCGGCGAAGCCATCGCCGACTTCAACATGATCGAGGATGGCGACAAGGTCATGGTCTGCCTGTCCGGTGGCAAGGACAGCTACACCATGCTGGACGTGCTGCTGTACCTGCAGAAGGTTGCGCCGATCAAATTCGAGATCGTCGCAGTGAACATGGACCAGAAGCAGCCCGGCTTCCCGGAACACGTCCTGCCGGCCTATCTGGAATCCATTGGCGTTCCGTACCACATCATCGAGAAGGACACCTACTCGGTGGTGAAGGAGAAGATCCCGGAAGGCAAGACCACTTGCTCGCTCTGCTCGCGCCTGCGCCGCGGCACCCTCTACACCTTCGCCGACGAAATCGGCGCGACCAAGATGGCCCTGGGTCACCACCGCGACGACATCCTGGAAACCTTCTTCCTCAACATGTTCTACGGCGGCACCCTCAAGGCCATGCCCCCGAAGCTGCGTGCCGACGACGGCCGCAACGTGGTGATTCGTCCGCTGGCCTACTGCAACGAGGCCGACATCGAGGCGTACTCCATCCTCAAGGAGTTCCCGATCATCCCGTGCAACCTCTGCGGCTCCCAGGAAAACCTGCAGCGCCAGGTGGTCAAGGAAATGCTCAACGACTGGGAGCGCAAGTCCCCGGGCCGTACCGAGATCATGTTCCGCGCCCTGCAGAACGTGGTGCCCTCGCAGCTGGCCGACCGCAACCTGTTCGACTTCGCCAACCTGCGCATCGACGAAACCGCGGCGCCGCGTACCCTCGACGTGGTCAATATCTGACCTGCCCTTGTAGGAGTGAGCTTGCTCGCGAAGGCTCGCCAGCAAGCTGGCTCCTAAAGGGAATCGTTTCCGCATCGAAAGGACACTGCATGCGCGACTACCGTTGGCTCCACGAGTACTGCCTGAACCGCTTCGGCTCCGCCGAGGCCCTGGAAGCACGTCTGCCGCAACCGCGCAGCGAAGCCGAGCTGCGCGCACTGAGTGACGACCGTTATCTGTCGCTGATGGCCTTGCGGGTATTCCGTGCAGGCCTCAAGCACAGCCTGGTGGACGCCAAGTGGCCCGCCTTCGAAGAGGTGTTCTTCGGCTTCGACCCGGAGAAAGTGGTGCTGATGGGCGCCGAGCATCTGGAGCGTCTAATGCAGGACGCGCGACTGATCCGCCACCTGGGCAAGCTCAAGAGTGTGCCGCGCAATGCGCAGTTCGTGCTGGACGTGGCCCGGGAGAAAGGCAGCTTCGGCGCGCTGATCGCCGACTGGCCGGTGACCGACATCGTCGGCCTGTGGAAGTACCTGGCCAAGCATGGCAACCAGTTGGGCGGGTTGTCGGCGCCGCGCTTCCTGCGCATGGTCGGCAAGGACACCTTCATTCCGACCGATGACATGGTTGCGGCCCTCAAGGCCCAGGACATTATCGACAAGGCGCCCACCAGCCAGAAAGATCTGGCCCAGGTCCAGGCGGCCTTCAACCAGTGGCATGCCGAAAGCGGCCGCCCGCTGTGCCAGCTGTCCGTGATGCTGGCCCATACCGTCAATCACTGAGCCGCGACGGGCGCTCGGCGCCGGCCGGCAGAGGAGGGGAGCATGTCGGATATCCAGCGCGTGGCATCAGCCATCAAGGCGGCCGAGCGAATCCTGGTCATCACCGGGGCCGGGCTGTCGGCTGATTCGGGGTTGCCCACCTATCGCGGATTGGGTGGGCTCTACAACGGCGTGACGGAGGAGGGGTTGCCTATAGAAGAGGCACTCTCCGGGCCGATGCTGCGGCGCAACCCGACGCTCTGCTGGAAGTACCTCGCCCAACTCGGCCGCGCCTGTCTGGGCGCCCGGCCGAACGCCGGTCATGAAGCAATCGCCCAGCTGCAGCGGCTCAAGCCCGAATGTTGGGTGCTGACCCAGAACATCGATGGCTACCACCGCCAGGCGGGCTCGCCGCCGGAGCGGCTGATCGAGATCCATGGCGACTTGTCGCCGCTCTACTGCCAGTCCTGCGGGGCGGAAAGTTCTGACCTTGCCCGACATCTGGCAGGAGAAATGCCTCCCAAATGCCATGAATGTGGTGGTATTCTCCGCCCACCCGTGGTGCTGTTCGAAGAAATGCTCCCAGAGCAGGCCATCGACAGCCTCTACGCCGAGCTACGCAAGGGATTCGATGCGGTGATCTCGGTGGGAACCACGGCGAGCTTTCCTTACATCATCGAGCCCGTCATCCGCACCCGCCAAGCAGGCGGTTTCACCGTGGAAATCAATCCGGCGCTCACCGACCTCAGCCCCGTCGTCGATGTTCACCTCAGAGGAAAGGCCTTAGATGTTTTGCAAGGACTGCTGAGTCACATTTCGGGCGATTAAATTTGCAAATGGATTTGATAGCGGGCATAGTCGCGCCTTCATCAGAAACCATTCGACACGGTCGTGCCCATGCTGAAGCGCTTCGCACCCCTCGTGCCTCTCACCTTCGCTCTGTTTCTCGCCGCTTGCGCAGGCAATGTGCAGCAGCAACCGCAATCCCAGGCCCAGGCCCAGGCTCCCGTAGCCGACGGCGCACCCGATTCGCTGCTGGCGGATCGTGGGCCCACCGCCCTGGATCTTGCCAACCTCACCGACGATGAGCCCTACCAGATGCCGTCCCTGGCCGATGGCCTGCTGGAGCGTGGTTTCGAGCTGGTGGGTACTCCGTATCGCTTCGGTGGCCGTTCCATGAAGACCGGCTTCGATTGCAGCGGTTTCGTCGGTTACCTGTTCAAGGAAGAGGCTGGTATCCAGCTGCCGCGTTCCACTCGCGAAATGATCAACCTGGATGCTCCGGTGATCGCTCGTAGCGAGCTGAAGCCCGGCGACATCGTGTTCTTCAACAATCGTGGCCGCGGCCGCGTCAGTCACGCCGGCATCTATATCGGCGATGATCGCTTCATCCACTCCAGCAGCAGCCGCAGCGGTGGTGTGCGCGTCGACAGCCTCGACGACCGCTACTGGAAGGCCAGCTACATGGAAGCCAAGCGCGTCCTGGCCATGAATACCCCGACTCGCCACCTGCTGCATCGCTGATCCAGCCGGCGCGAGACGACAAGCCGAGGCGGCCCCAAGTGGCCGCCTCGGCTTTTTTCTGCCCAGTCGTGCAGCTTTCGCTTGCAATATCATTGTGAGATCAGCAAATTAGCGTGCATTCCTCAAGTCAGGACTGACTTGCCATGCTCGCACTGAACCGCCTCGCCATCATCACCCTGGCTGCGCTGCTCACCGCTTGTGCGGGCAAGTCACCGCCGCCTTATTCCCCTCCCGCTGTCACCAGCCCTGCCCACTCGTTCTCGCCCGTAGCCGAAGACGTGTTGTTCCGTGCCCTGGGCCTGGTGGGCACGCCCTATCGCTGGGGCGGCAACACCCCTGACAGCGGGTTCGACTGCAGTGGCCTGATCGGCTACGTCTACCGTGACGCCGCGGGTATCGCCCTGCCGCGCTCGACGCGCGAACTGATCTCCATGCGTACACCCAGCATCAGCCTCAATGCCCTGCAAAGCGGCGACCTGGTGTTCTTCGCCACCAATGGCGGCGGGCAGGTCAGCCATGCCGGTATCTATGTAGGCGAGGGGCGTTTCGTCCACGCGCCGCGCACCGGCGGAACGGTGCGTCTGGACAGCCTGTCGAACAGCTATTGGCAACGCAGCTATCTCAGCGCCAAGCGCGTAATCTTCGATCCACGCCTGGCCCAATCCCACTGAGGTTGTCATGACCAACCGCACGCTGAACCTCGACGACGCCCTCTACGGCTATCTCCTCGATGTTTCGCTACGGGACACGCCGCTGTTGCAGCGGCTGCGCGCCGAAACCGCCGTCATGCCCATGGCGCGCTGGCAGATCGCCCCGGAGCAGGGCCAGTTCATGGCCTTGCTGGTCAAACTCACCGGCGCTCGTCGCATTCTCGAAGTGGGCACCTTCACCGGTTACAGTGCCCTGTGCATGGCGGCGGAACTGCCGGCTGACGGCCGGATGATCTGCTGTGACCTGCCCGGCGACTACAACGCCATCGCCCGTCGCTATTGGCAGGAGGCGGGGCTGGCCGAACGCATCGAGCTGCGCCTGGCGCCGGCACTGGATACCCTGGCGAGCCTGGAAGATGACAGCCTCGACCTGATTTTCATCGACGCCGACAAGGCCAACTATCCGGCCTACCTGGAAGAGGCCCTGCGCCTGGTGCGCCAGGGCGGGATGATCCTTTTCGATAACGTGCTCTGGAGCGGTCGCGTGCTGGAAGCCGAGCCGGACAGCGCCGACACCCGCGCCATTCAGGCCCTGAATCTGACCCTGAAGACTGATGAGCGCATCGACCTGTCGCTGCTGCCCGTGGGCGATGGCCTGACGCTCTGCCGCAAGCGCTGACGGGTATGCCCGAACCGATACGCCTGCCGCCCCAGCCCGATGCCTGCGAGTTGTGTGGCCGGCCTGCCGCGCTCACCCGTCATCACCTGATTCCCAAGGCCCTGCACGACAAGCCCTACGTGCAGAAGCGCTACGCGAAAAACGAGCGCATCACCGCCACCCTCTGGGTGTGCAGGCCCTGCCACAACCAGATCCACAAGCTGTTCAGCGAAAAGGAGCTGGCCCTGAACTACAACAGCCGGGAGGCCCTGTTGGGTGACGAGCGCCTGCGCACCTTCGTCGACTGGCTGGCGGGCAAACCCGCCGGCTTCAATCCGAGGCACTGAATGGCACGTGTCCGCTAGCATTTGACGCTACCCCGCGCACCCTCTAACCTTCGCCGCTGCCTCAGGTGCCCCGTGGTTCTGAACTACGGGGTGAAACAGGGAAGCCGGTCCATTCCGATGAAGAATCCGGCGCTGCCCCCGCAACGGTAGGCGAGTAGAAGTCGCAATCGGCCACTGTGCTAACGCATGGGAAGGCGCGGCACAGGAGCTCAGCTCCACTCGCAAGCCCGGAGACCGGCCTGTCGCAACCTGGGCATCGCGGAGCCTTCCGCATGCAGTACCCCCTACAGATGTCGCGCGGGTGGCACGACGGAGATCCAACCTTGATTCGCAAGCCTTTCATCAGGCCGGCGGCGCTTGCGCTGCTCGGCGGTACGTCCGTTTCCCCTTTCCTGGCCGCAGCGCCCCTGACGCTGGATGAGCAGGTCGTCACCGCCACCCGCAGCGAGCAGCCGGTGCGCGCCAGTCTTGCTGCCACCACCGTGATCGACCGCGAAGAGATCGAGCGCAGCCAGGCACAGTCCGTCCCCGACCTGCTGCGCAAGGTGCCGGGCGTCACCCTCAGCAATAACGGTGGGCCGGGCAAGAACACCACGCTGTTCATGCGCGGCACAGAGTCCGATCACGTGTTGGTGCTGATCGATGGCGTCAAGGTCGGCTCGGTGAGCGCCGGGCTGACGGCCTTCCAGGACCTGCCTGTCGAGCTGATCGAACGCATCGAGGTCGTCCGTGGGCCGCGCTCCAGCCTTTATGGCTCCGAAGCCATTGGCGGCGTGATCCAGATATTCACCCGCAAAGGTGGCAAGGAAGGGGCCAAGCCTTGGTTCTCCGCAGGCTACGGCACTCACGACAGTTATGAAGGCAGCGCTGGCGTGTCCGGTGGCGATGGCAAAGCCTGGTACAGCCTCGGCGTTAGCAGCCAGGACACCGACGGCATCAATTCCCGGCGCCTGGGCAGTGATTACTACGAGCCCGATGCCGACGGCTACCGCAACCTTTCCGGCAGCCTGCGCGCCGGTTACCGGTTCGAGAATGGTCTGGAACTGGACGGCACGCTGATGCGCGCCAAGGCGCACAACGACTACGACGACATCGACCAGTTCGGCTTCTTCCACCCGCTGGGCGGCCACAACGCTAATGCCGACAACCGCCAGGAACTGTTGGGTGGTCGTGCGCGCTTCAGTCCGGTCGAAATCTGGGATGTGACCCTGCAGGCCGGCCGTAGCGAAGACAAATCCACCAGTTGGACCGACGGCGTGTTCGATGCGCGCTTCGATTC
Source organism: Pseudomonas sp. D(2018) (assembly GCF_005502555.1). Taxonomy (NCBI): domain Bacteria; kingdom Pseudomonadati; phylum Pseudomonadota; class Gammaproteobacteria; order Pseudomonadales; family Pseudomonadaceae; genus Pseudomonas; species Pseudomonas sp. D(2018). The sequence goes on along the minus strand of NZ_SCOK01000001.1, from coordinate 260,963 downwards.
CAAGCGGGACAGCGCCTCCTGGCTCAACGACCTTACCCTGGCCGAAGGGCATGTACTGACCCTCGGCTACGACTGGCAGCGTGACCGGGTCAGCAGCTCCACGGCCTTCGAGAAAGATTCCCGCCTGAACAAGGGCTGGTTCGCCCAGTACCTGGGTGAGTACGGCCGCCAGGACTGGCAACTCAGTCTGCGTCGCGACGACAACGAGCAGTTCGGCACCCACGACACCGGCAATGCCGCCTGGGGCTACGCCCTGACCGACGCCGTGCGCTTCAGCCTGAGCTACGGCACCGCCTTCAAGGCGCCCAGCTTCAACGAGCTGTACTACCCGGGCTACGGCAACCCCGACCTGGACGCGGAAACCTCGGAAAGCTTCGAAGCTGGCCTTGCCGGTCAACACGACTGGGGCCGCTGGTCGATCAACGCCTACCGTACCCATGTGGACGACCTGATCGCCTACGACTCCACCCTCGGCCTCTATGGCGGCCCCAACAACATCGGCAAGGCGCGCATCGACGGCCTGGAGCTGGTCCTCGGTAGCCAGTGGCTGGGCTGGGACTGGAACGCCAACGCCACCTTCCTCGATCCGCAGAATCGCGAGTCCGGCGCCAATTCGGGCAACGATCTGCCGCGTCGTGCGCGCGAGGTGTTCAATCTGGACCTGGACCGCCGCTTCGGCCGCTTCGGCATCGGCGCCACGCTGCATGCCGAGGGTCGCAGCTACAACGACCTGGCCAACCGCGAACGCGTGGCCGGCTACGCTACCGTCGACCTGCGCGGCGAGTACTGGCTGACCGAGGAGTGGCGCCTGCAGGCCAAAGTGACCAACCTGCTGGACGCCGACTATGAAACCGCTCTGGACTACAACCAGCCGGGGCAGGCAGTGTTTTTCAGCGTTCGCTATCAAGCGCTTTGAGGGGATCACCCATGACCGAATCCGCAGATCGCGATGTCCGCCACAAGGCCCGCATGCAACGCAAGAAGGCCGTGGTCGACGAGAAGATCGCCCAGGCCCAGGACGAATACGGCCTGCTGCTGGTTCATACCGGCAACGGCAAGGGCAAGAGCAGTTCGGCCTTTGGCATGGTCGCCCGCGCCTTGGGGCACGGCCTCAAGGTGGGGGTGGTGCAGTTCATCAAGGGCGGCATGTCCACCGGTGAAGAGAACTTCTTCCGCCGCTTCCCCGAAGAGGTCAGCTACCACGTGATGGGCGAGGGCTACACCTGGGACACCCAGGACCGCCAGCGCGACATCGAGAAGGCCCGTGCCGCCTGGGCCGTTGCCCGCAGCCTGCTGGACGACCCGCAGATCGGCCTGGTAGTGCTGGACGAGCTGAACATCGCCCTTAAGCACGGCTACCTGGAGTTGGACGAGGTGCTGCGCGACATTGAGTCCCGTCCTGAACACCAGCACGTGGTCGCGACCGGCCGGGGCGCGCCCCAGGGCCTGATCGACGCCGCCGACACCGTTACTGAGATGAGCCTGGTCAAGCACGCCTTCAAGGCCGGCGTTAAGGCCCAGAAGGGCGTGGAGTTCTGATGTCGGGCACCGTCGCTGCATTTACCCCCTCTCTCCGGGAGAGGGCCGGGGAGAGGGCCACCCATGCCTGACGCGAAATCCCTCACTCCTCTCCCAGCGGGAGAGGGGAGACAATGTCCCGCCCTGCTGATCGCCGCTCCCGCTTCCGGCCAGGGCAAGACCACGATCACCGCCGCGCTCGCACGCCTGCACACCCGACAAGGCAAGCGGGTACGGGTGTTCAAGTGCGGGCCGGATTTCCTCGACCCGATGATCCTCGCTCGCGCGTCGGGCGCACCGGTCTATCAGTTGGACCTGTGGATGGTGGGCGAGGCGGAAAGTCGCCGCTTGCTCTGGGAAGCCGCAGGGGAGGCCGACCTGATCCTGATCGAGGGCGTGATGGGGCTGTTCGACGGCTCGCCCTCGGCGGCCGATCTGGCGCGTCACTTTGGCGTGCCGGTGCTGGGTGTGATCAATGGCGCCGCCATGGCGCAGACCTTCGGTGCCCTGGCCGTGGGGCTGGCCACCTACCAGCCCGGCCTGCCTTTTGCCGGCGTGCTCGGCAACCGGGTTGGCAGCCAGCGCCACAGTGACCTGATCCGCAACAGCCTGCCGGACTGGATCCGCTGGTACGGCTCCCTGCCGCGCAGCGCCGATGTGGAGTTGCCCAGCCGCCACCTGGGCCTGGTGCAGGCCGAGGAACTGGCCGACCTGGATGCGCGCCTCGACGCCGCCGCCGACGCCCTGGCTGCCAGCGCGGAAGTGGCCCTGCCCCCGGCGGTGAACTTCAGCGCCCCCGAGCCGCAGGCGCTGGGTGACGGTCTGGCTGGTGTGCGCATCGGCGTGGCGCGGGATACCTCCTTCGCCTTTCTCTATCAGGCCAACCTGGACTTGCTCCAGCGCCTGGGGGCCGAGCTGGTGTTCTTCTCGCCGCTGGCGGATGAGCGCCTGCCCGAGGTGGACAGTCTCTACCTGCCGGGCGGCTACCCCGAGCTGCACCTGCGCCAACTGGAAGGCAACCGCGCCATGGCGGAGGCCATCCGCGCCCACCATGAAGCGGGCTGGCCGATCCTCGCCGAGTGCGGCGGCATGCTCTACCTGCTGGAAGCCCTGACCGACGTGGCTGGCGAATCCGCTGAGCTGGTCGGTCTGCTGCCCGGTCGCGCTACCCTGCAGAAGCGCCTGGCGGCCCTGGCTCTTCAGGAAGCGCCACTGCCGGAAGGCAGCCTGCGCGGCCACACCTTCCACCATTCGTTGCTGGATTCGCCGCAGGAACCCCTGGTGCGCGGCCTGTGCCCGAACGACAAACCGGTGGCCGAGGCAGTGTTCCGCAGGGGCCGTTTGACCGCCTCCTACATTCACTTCTACCTGCCGTCCAATCCACGGGCGGCCGTGGAGCTGTTCCGACCATGAGCGAGCATGCCTTCAGCCCTGACGAACGGGCAGCGGTCTACCGCGCCATTGCCGAGCGCCGCGACATGCGCCACTTCAGCGGCGGTGAGGTTGCGCCCGAGGTGCTGGCTCGGCTGCTGGAGGCGGCGCACCATGCGCCCAGTGTCGGGCTGATGCAGCCCTGGCGGTTTATCCGCATCACCTTGCAAGGGCTGCGCGATGGTATTCACGCGCTGGTGGACGCCGAACGGATAAGCACCGCCGAAGCCCTGGGTGAACGCTCCGACGAGTTCATGAAACTCAAGGTAGAAGGCATCCGCGATTGTGCCGAACTGCTGGTGGCCGCCTTGATGGACGGACGTGAGGCCCATGTATTCGGCCGCCGCACCCTACCGGAAATGGACCTGGCCTCGCTCTCCTGCGCTATCCAAAACCTCTGGCTGGCCGCCCGCGCAGAAGGCTTGGGAATGGGCTGGGTTTCGCTGTTCGATCCCGCTGCCCTGGCTGACCTGCTCGGCATGCCCGCAGGCAGCAAGCCCATGGCGGTGCTCTGCCTGGGGCCGGTCACCGAGTTCTACCCGGCGCCCATGTTGGCGCTGGAAGGCTGGGCCCAGCCGCGTCCGCTGGCCGAGCTGGTGTTCGAGAACCAATGGGGGGAGCGCCCATGAGCCTGGGTTTCCTCACGCTCGGCGCCGTGGCGCTGGATGCCCTGTTTGGTGAGCCCAAGGGCTGGCACCCGCTGGTGGCTTTCGGCAGGCTCGCCAACCGCCTGGAGCAACGCTTCAACACGGGGGGCCGTGGCTGGCGCAGTCATGGCGTGAGTGCCTGGGTACTCGCCGTGCTGCCGCTGACCTTCGCTGCCTGGCTGCTTTCGGAACTGCCCTATATCGGTTGGCTGGTGGGCGTTATTGCGCTCTACGCCGCCATTGGCCTGCGCAGCCTCAACGAGCACGCAGAGCCGGTGGCCAACGCGCTGCAAGCGGGGGACTTGCCGGAAGCACGCAAGCGCGTCGGCTACATGGTCAGTCGCGAAACACGCGAGCTGGACGAAGCGGCCGTGGCCCGCGCCGCTACCGAGTCGGTGCTGGAAAACGGCAGTGACGCGGTGTTCGCTGCGCTGTTCTGGTTCGCCGTGGCAGGTGCGCCCGGAGTGGTGCTGTACCGCCTTTCCAACACGCTGGACGCCATGTGGGGTTACCGCAACGAGCGCTTCGAGCGCTTTGGCTGGGCCGCTGCGCGCATCGACGACGTCCTCAACTACATCCCGGCCCGGCTTGTGGCCCTGACCTACGCGGTGCTCGGCAAAACCAGCCTGGCCCTGCGCTGCTGGCGCAGCCAAGCGCCGCAGTGGGACAGCCCCAACGCCGGGCCGGTGATGGCCGCCGGCGCGGGCGCCCTGGGCGTGGCCCTCGGTGGCCCGGCGGTCTACCACGGCGAACTGCACGACCGCCCGGTACTGGGCGAAGGTCCGGCTGCTCGCGCCGAAGACATCCGTCGTGCGATGGACCTGGTGCGCCAGGGGGTGATGCTCTGGCTCGCGGCGCTGATCATCGGAGGCTGGCTCCTTGCTTGAACATGGCGGGCGGCTGCGCGCGGCGGCGCAGCGCTGCGGCATAGCCGAGGCCGATTGGCTCGACCTGTCCACCGGCATCGCCCCCTATGGCTGGGAACTGCCGGCCATCCCCGCGGCAGCCTGGGCGCGCCTGCCCGAGCTGGACGACGGCCTGGAACACGCGGCCCGGCGCTACTACGGCTGCGAGTCGCTGCTGCCCGTTGCCGGTTCCCAGGCGGCGATCCAGGCCTTGCCGCGACTTCGCGAGCGCAGCCGGGTCGGGGTGATCTCACCCTGCTACGCCGAGCACGCCCACGCCTGGCGCCGCGAAGGGCATGAGCTGGAAGCGCTGGACGCCGACACTGCCGAGCGCGAGCTGGAACGATTCGACGTGCTGCTGGTGGTCAACCCGAACAACCCCACCGGAGAGCGACTGGCGCCACACACCCTGCTGGCCTGGCGTGCGCGTCTGGCAGAGCGCGGTGGCTGGTTGCTGGTGGACGAAGCCTTCATGGACTGCACTCCGGAGCTGAGCCTGGCGCGCCATTGCCCCTTGCCAGGGCTGTTGGTGCTGCGCTCCTTCGGCAAGTTCTTCGGCCTGGCAGGCATCCGCCTGGGCTTTGTCCTGGCCGAACCTCAACTGCTGGATCGGCTCGCCGAGTGGCTCGGCCCCTGGACGGTGAGCGGCCCGGCCCGCGCCCTGGCCAAGGCGTTGCTCCAAGACAAAGCGGGGCAGGCTCGCCAGCGGCAATCCCTGCTGCGGGACGGTCAGCGCCTGGTAGCCCTGCTGAACGACTGCGGATTGCCGCCATCCGGTGGCACGGCACTGTTCCAGCGCCTGGTCCGCGAGGACGCAACGGCCTTGCACGAATTTCTCGCCGCGCGCGGCATTCTCACCCGGCTATTCAGCGTGCCGGCCAGCCTGCGCTTCGGTTTGCCGCCGGACGAGGCGGGTTGGGAAAGGCTGCGGCGGGCCCTGATCGACTATTCCAAGGAGCGTCCATGACCACCCTGATGGTGCAGGGCACCACCTCCGACGCCGGCAAGAGCACCCTGGTGACGGCGATTTGCCGCTGGCTCAGGCGCCAGGGCGTGGCGGTGGTGCCGTTCAAACCGCAGAACATGGCCCTGAACAGCGCGGTGACCGCCGATGGCGGCGAAATCGGCCGCGCCCAGGCCGTGCAGGCTCAGGCATGTGGCCTGGCACCTCACACCGACATGAACCCGGTGCTGCTCAAGCCCAACACCGACATCGGCGCCCAGGTGATCATCCATGGCCGCGCCGTCACCAGCATGAATGCCGCCGCCTACCACGACTACAAGAAGGTCGCGATGGCCGCGGTGCTGGAGTCCCACCAGCGCCTTGGCAGCCAGTATCCGGTGGTGCTGGTGGAGGGCGCTGGCTCCCCGGCAGAGATCAACCTGCGCGCCAACGACATTGCCAACATGGGCTTTGCCGAGGCGGTGGACTGCCCGGTGATCCTGGTCGCCGATATCGACCGGGGCGGCGTTTTCGCCCATCTGGTGGGCACCCTGGCGCTGCTCTCGCCCAGCGAACAGGCGCGGGTGAAGGGCTTCGTCATCAACCGTTTCCGGGGCGATATCGGCCTGCTCAAGCCGGGCCTGGACTGGCTGGAGCAACGCACCGGCAAGCCGGTGCTCGGCGTGCTGCCGTACCTCACCGACTTCCACCTGGAGGCCGAGGACGCCATTGACCTGCGCCAGGCAGCCAAGGCCGGAGAACTGCTGCGGGTAGCGGTGCCGGTGTTGCCGCGCATCAGCAACCACACCGACTTCGACCCGCTGCGCCTGCACCCGCAGGTACAACTCAGTTTTGTCGGCCCGGGCCAACCCATTCCGCCGTCGGACCTGATCATCCTGCCCGGCTCCAAGAGCGTGCGCGCCGACCTCGCGCGCCTGCGTGAACACGGTTGGGACCAGGCGCTGCAGCGTCATCTGCGCTACGGCGGCAAGGTGCTGGGCATTTGCGGTGGCTACCAGATGCTCGGCCGCCGCATTGCCGATCCCCACGGCCTGGAAGGTCCCGCCGGGGAGAGCGCCGGCCTCGGCCTGCTGGACATCGACACCGTGCTGGAGCCCGAGAAGCAGCTGCGCAATGTCGCCGGCCACCTGCGCCTGGAAGACGCGGCGGTGAGCGGCTACGAAATCCATGCCGGTGTCACTACCGGCATTGGCCTGGAAAACCCCATGGTCACGCTGGACGACGGCCACACCGATGGCGCTCGCAGTTCCGACGGCCAAGTCATGGGCACCTACCTGCACGGCCTGTTCGAATCCTCCGAGGCGTGCGCCGCCATCCTGCGCTGGGCGGGTCTCTCCGCCGTGCAAAGCGTCGACTACCACGCCCTGCGAGAACGCGATATCGAGCGCCTTGCCGACCAGGTGGAACAGCATCTGGATACGCGGAGGCTGCAGTTACTGTGCGGGCTGTCCCCTACGGGCATGCACTCGAACCACGGCAGAACGCCCCACGAATTACGAGGTTTACCGATGCCTGAACTCATCCTCGGCGGTGCCCGCTCCGGCAAGAGCCGGATGGCAGAGAAGCTCGCCGCTGAAAGTGGCCTCAAGGTCATCTACGTCGCCACCAGCCAGCCGCTGGACGGTGAGATGAGCGCGCGGGTCGCCCATCACCGCGCCCGCCGTCCAGAGCACTGGGGCCTGGTGGAAGAGCCGCTGGAACTGGCCCGCGTATTGCGCGAGAGCGCCGCCGCCGATACCTGCCTGCTGGTGGATTGCCTGACCCTCTGGCTGACCAACCTGCTGATGCTGGACGACCCGGCGCGGCTCGATGCTGAGCGCGAAGCGCTGCTCGGTTGCATCGCCGAGCTGCCGGGCCGCGTGCTGCTGGTGAGCAATGAAACCGGGCTGGGCGTCGTGCCCCTGGGCGAGCTGACCCGTCGCTATGTCGACGAAGCCGGCTGGCTGCACCAGGCCCTGGCCGAACGCAGCGAACGGGTGATCTTCACCGTCGCTGGCCTGCCCATGATTCTGAAGGGAGAGCCCCTATGACACTCGATTGGTGGTTGAAACCCTGCCAGCCGCTCGACCCGGTAGCCCGCGCCAAGGCCCAGGCCCGCCAGGACCAATTGACCAAACCGCGTGGCGCGCTCGGCCAACTGGAAGACCTGGCCATCACCCTTGCCGCCCAGCAGGGCCGTGAGCGGCCGTGCATCGACCGCCCCTGGTTCGCGGTGTTCGCCGGCGACCATGGCGTGGTGGAGGAGGGCGTATCCGCCTACCCGCAGGCGGTGACCGGCGAGATGCTGCGCAACTTCGTCCGCGGCGGGGCCGCCATCAGCGTGCTGGCGAAGAGCCTGGGCGCCACCCTGGAGCTGGTGGATCTGGGCACCGCCGTGCCATTGCAGCCGCTGCCAGGCGTGCTGCATTTGCAGGTGGGAGCGGGCACCGCGAACTTCGCCCGAGAGCCGGCGATGACCGCGGCCCAGTGCCTGATCGCCCTGCAGGCCGGCCATGCCAGCGTGGAGCGCGCCCTGGAAGCGGGTGCCGACCTGTACGTCGGCGGCGAAATGGGCATCGGCAATACGACCACTGCCAGTGCCTTGGCGTGTGCCCTGTTGGACCTGCCGGCCTCCTCGCTGGCTGGGCCTGGTACCGGGCTGGATGGCAAGGGTGTGGCGCACAAGATCCAGGTGATCGAGCACGCCCTGGCCCTGCACCGCGATCACTGCGACAGCCCGCAGGAAACCCTGCGTCGACTTGGCGGCTTCGAAGTGGCGGCGCTGACTGGCGCCTATCTCGCGTGCGCCCAGCAGGGCCTGCCGGTCCTGGTGGATGGCTTCATCTGCAGCGTCGCTGCGCTCTGTGCCGTACGCCTGAACCCCGCGTGCCGCGAGTGGCTGTTGTTCTCCCACCGCTCCGCCGAGCCCGGCCACATGGCCGTACTCGATGCGCTGGAAGCCCAGCCGCTGCTGGACCTGGGGCTGCGCTTGGGCGAAGGCAGCGGCGCGGCGATCGCCCTGCCGTTGCTGCGCCTGGCGTGCGAGCTGCATGACGGAATGGCCACGTTCGCCGAGGCTTCGGTATCGGACCGACCTGCATGAAGCTCGACCTTCTGCGTCATGGCGAAACCGAGCGCGGCGGCGGCTTTCGCGGCAGCCTGGACGACGCCCTGACCGATACCGGCTGGGCGCAGATGCGCTCCGGGGTCGCAGAGGCGGGCCCGTGGGATGTGCTGGTGAGTTCGCCCCTGCAACGCTGCGCGGCCTTTGCTCGCGAGCTGGAGCAGCGTCTTGGCCTGCCGCTGCACTTCGATGCCGATCTGCGCGAACTGCACTTCGGCCAGTGGGAAGGCCGCAGCGCCGCTGAGCTGATGGAAGAGCACGGCGAAGGCCTGGGCCTGTTCTGGAACGACCCCTACAGCTTTACCCCGCCGGACGGCGAGACATTGCAGGACTTCGAAGCGCGGGTCATGGCCGCAGGCGAACGCCTGCATGAGCGTTTTGCCGGTCAGCGGGTGCTGCTGGTTACCCACGGCGGGGTGATCCGCCTCCTGGTGGCGCGCGCCCGGCAACTGCCGCGTGCCCAACTGATGCAGGTGGAGGTCGCCCACGGCGAACTGTTCCGCCTGGCCGTCGACGAAATCGGCCTGCGGGAACGCCCATGACGCCCCTGCTGATCGCCCTGCAGTTCCTCACCCGTCTGCCTGTCCGCCTGCCGGGTATGCCCGAGCCGCGAGAAATCGGGCGCTCGCTATTGTGGTACCCGCTGGTCGGCCTGCTGATCGGGGGACTGCTGCTGGCCGCAGCCTGGCTGCTGGATGGGCAGCCGATGCTGTTGTCCGCGGCGCTGCTGCTCGCGCTCTGGGTGGGGCTGTCGGGCGGTCTGCACCTGGACGGCCTGGCCGACACGGCGGATGCCTGGGTGGGCGGCTACGGCGACCGCGAACGCACCCTGACGATCATGAAGGACCCACGCAGCGGCCCCATCGCGGTGGTCGTGCTGGTGGTGGTGCTGTTGCTCAAGTTCGCGGCGCTCGCGGCTGTGCTGCAGGCAGGGCAATGGCTGCCCCTCGTGCTGGCCCCCTGGCTGGCGCGCGGAATGCTGCCCTTGTTGTTCCTGACCACTCCGTACGTGCGCCCGGGTGGCCTGGGCCAAGCGTTGGCCGAACACCTGCCACGCCGGGAACTGCGCCTGTGGCTGGCTGCGCAGGGTGTGGCAATGCTGGTGCTGGGCTGGTCGGCCTGGGTTGCCCTGGCCGCAGCGCTGGTGGTGTTCGGCTGGTTGCGCGGACGCTTCCTGCGGCGGCTGGGCGGCACGACAGGGGATACGGCGGGGGCGCTGGTGGAGTTGGTGGAGGTGGGGGTGCTGGTGGGTGTGGCGCTTGTCGGTTAGGCCCTCACCCCTAGCCCCTCTCCCGGAGGGAGAGGGGCTAGGGGTGAGGGCGGTTTGATAGAGAGCTCCGGCTCCTGCGTCGTCAGCCAGATTGCTTCAAGCACGGCGTTCGTCTGTTGCAATACGTCGTGGTTCCAGAAGCGCAGCACGCGATATCCGTTCGTTACGAGCCAGGCATCGCGTCTAGAGTCGACGGGATTCTCCAGGTGCTGGCCGCCGTCGAGTTCGACGACGAGTTTGTGTTCATGGCAGTAGAAGTCTGCGAAGTAGGGCCCCAGCGGTTGTTGCCGACGAAACTTCAAGCCGGATAGCAAGCGATTGCGCAGATGCTGCCATAGCAGACGCTCCGCATCCGTCTGCTCCACCCTGAGTCTCCTGGCAAATTCGAGCCTTTCCATAAGCATCCTTGCTCAGTGAATAAAGACTCGATTGTCCGGGGTTAGCCGGCAGGAAACTTCCGATATCCGCCCCCGATTCCCCCGATTCCCCCGATCTACTCAAACACAAAATGCTCGCTCGCCAGCCCCATCACCGACGCGGTCGGCTTCAGCATGGCGGCTGCATGCCCCTTGGCACGGGGTAGCGGGCGGGCGAAGTAGAAGTCGCTGGTGGCCAGCTTGGCGCGGTAGAACTCGGTGGATACCACGCCGCCGTCACGCAGTCGTTGGCGGGCCGCGCGTTTCTGCAGGGCCCAGGCGTAGGCGAGGGCGGCGTAGCCGGAATACATCAGGAAGTCGTGACTGGCGGTGCTCACCACGTCGCGCTCCTTGCGGGCGCGTTTCTCAGCAGGTCGACGGCCAAGCGAGCGATCTGGCCGGTGATGTCACGCACGGCCTTGCCTTGGGTCATCAGCAGCACCTTGCGGCCGAGCAGGTCGAGTGCCTGGATTGCCAGTAGTGCCTTCGTAAAGGGGTGGCGATGCGGGCGTCGCGGACGATCTGCTCCATGCCGTGCTCGCGGATGTAGCCATGGCCGCCAAACACCTCTTCGTAGAGCCGGGCGCATTCGCCGAGGATGGCTTCGACCATGTCCGGAGTCGCGTCGCTGCCATTGGCCAGCGCGCGGTAATGGGCGGGGAAATCGAAGACTTCGTTGAGCAGAAAGCGCATGTCGCGCAGCGGTGCTTTGTAGCTGGGCATGGTGACCTCGGCGTGCGTTGATGGCCCGGTTTATATGGGGCGGGCAGGACGCCGGCCTTGGCAGCGGCAACGAGGTGTTCTGGCAGTTGGGACAATCGGGTCCGTTCCCGGCCACCTGCCATCGGCAGGATTCGATTGACGCTCAGGGAGATGCGGGTATATACATGCAACCCATGTTGCCGACTCAATGTCTCTGTACCAAGCTGCGCCGCGCCACACGTAACGTGACCCGGCTCTACGACGATGCCCTTGCCGGCGTCGGGGTGAATGTCGCCCAGTACTCGCTGTTGAAGAACCTGGCGCGGCTCGACCAGCCGAGTATCACCAGCCTGGCCGAAGCCATGGGGCTGGACCGCAGCACCTTGGGGCGCAACCTCAAGGTGCTGGAGGCCAAGGGGCTGGTGTTGCTGGAGGGCGGCGAGGACCAGCGCAATCGGCTGGTATCGCTGACGCCGGCTGGCCGCAACAGCCTCGACCAGGCTTTGCAGGCCTGGGAGCGTGTGCAACAGGACATGGGGCAACGCATGGGGCCGGAGAAGCGGGCAGCACTGATGGCGCTGCTGGACGATCTGGAACATATCGCCTGATATTTTCGCTGGAAAACGGGTATCTACCCGTAAAGGAATTTTCTATGACATCGGTATGGCGTACGAGTGGCTGGGTCCTCCTGGGGGCGTCGTTGATCCTGGCCTTGTCGTTAGGCATTCGCCATGGATTCGGCCTGTTCCTGGCGCCCATGAGCAGCGAGTTCGGTTGGGGCAGGGAAGTCTTCGCGTTCGCGATTGCCCTGCAGAACCTCATCTGGGGTCTGGCGCAACCCTTCACCGGCGCTCTGGCCGACCGCTTCGGCGCGGCAAAGACCGTGGTCGTCGGTGGCGTCCTGTATGCCATTGGCCTGGTGCTGATGGGGTTTTCCGATTCGGCATTGTCGCTGTCCTTCAGCGCCGGCCTGCTGATCGGCATTGGCCTGTCGGGCACCTCATTCTCGGTGATTCTTGGCGTGGTGGGTCGCGCCGTGCCGGTGGAAAAACGCAGCATGGCCATGGGGATCGCCGCAGCCGCCGGCTCTTTCGGCCAGTTCGCCATGCTTCCCGGTACCCTCGGGCTGATCGGCTGGCTCGGCTGGTCGTCCGCACTGCTGGCGCTGGGTCTGCTGGTTGCGCTGATCGTGCCGCTGGTGGGGTTGCTCAAGGACAATCCGCCGCCGCCCCAGGCTCATGAACAAAGCCTTGGCGATGCCCTGCGTGAGGCGGCGGGTCACTCAGGCTTCTGGCTGCTGGCGCTGGGCTTCTTCGTCTGTGGCTTCCAGGTGGTGTTCATCGGCGTGCATCTGCCGGCCTACCTGGTGGATCAGCACCTGCCGGCTGCGGTGGGCACCACGGTGCTGGCGCTGGTGGGGTTGTTCAACGTATTCGGCACCTACATCGCCGGCTGGCTGGGCGGCCGCCATGCCAAGCCCAGGCTGTTGACCGCGCTTTATCTGCTGCGCGGCGTGGTCATCGTCGCCTTTGTCTATTCGCCGCTGACCATCTGGAGTGCCTATGCCTTTGGTATGGCCATGGGGCTGCTGTGGTTGTCCACCGTGCCCCTGACCAACGGCACCGTCGCAACCCTGTTCGGCGTGCGCAATCTGTCCATGCTCGGTGGTATCGTTTTCCTGTTCCACCAGTTGGGCGCCTTCCTCGGCGGCTGGCTGGGGGGCTACCTTTATGACCACACGGGCAGTTACGAACTGGTATGGCAGATTTCCATCTTCCTCAGTCTGCTCGCCGCCGTGCTGAACTGGCCGGTGCGGGAGCAACCGGTGGCGCGCCTGCAGCCCGTCGGGGCCGTATGAGCCAGCGTCTGGGCTGGGCGTTGGGAGCACTGGTGCTGGGGCTGCTGCTGGCCCTTGTATGGTGGGGCTGGCAGCAGGGTGGACTGGCGCTGATGCAGTTGGGATTCAATTGCTAGGCGGGTCGCTTGGCAGTAGCGTAGACAGATCGCCCGATCGTGCCGGAGTCCGCCATGAAAGCTTTGCCCGCCCTGTCTTTGCTACTGCTCGCCTTGTTCGGCGGCCAGGCCATGGCCGCCGAGTGTCCCTCGCTGCTGCAGCATGAATTGCCGCAACTGCGCTCCAAGAACACCCTCGACCTTTGCCAGCGTTTCGCTGGCAAGCCCCTGGTGATCGTCAACACCGCCAGCCATTGCGGATTCACCCCGCAGTTCAAGGGGCTGGAGGCGCTCTACAAGCGCTACAAGGATCGGGGGCTGGAGGTGTTGGGCGTACCCTCGGACGACTTCAAGCAGGAAGCCGCCAGCACTGAGGAAACTGCCAAGGTCTGCTACGTGAACTACGGTGTGACGTTCGCCATGACCCAGCCACAGCACGTGACCGGTGACGAGGCGACGCCGCTCTACAAGGAATTGATCGCCCAGTCCGGGCAGACGCCGCGCTGGAATTTCTACAAGTACGTGGTGGACCGCCAAGGCAAGGTAATCGCCCATTTTTCCAGCCTTACCAAGCCGGATGACCCGGATTTGCTGAAGGCCGTGGAGCAGGCGCTGGCCAGTCAACCCTGAATGACAGATAGAAGAAAGCCCGGACTTGTCCGGGCTTTCTTTTTTTCTGCTGCCTGATCAGAAGCGATAGGTCAGCTGCGCACCCAGGCCATGGGCGCTGTTCTTGTAGGTGGCGCTGTATGAACCCTTGATCGGGCTGGTCTGATCGATCTTGGCGTCGTCTTCCTTCAGGTAGGAGTAGGCCACGTCGACGGTCACATCGTCGTTGGGGCTCCAGGCGGCACCCAGGCTGAAGATCTTGCGATCGTCGGTGGGAATGCGCGGCGAGCGCAGCTCGTTGCGGGTCGGGGACTGGTCGTAGGCCAGGCCGGCGCGCAGGGTCCACTGCGGGTTCAGCTTGTAGGCGGCGCCGACGGCATAGGACCAGGTGTCGCGCCAGTCCTGTTCTTCAGTGATGGTGCCGAGGGCTGGGCCGAGCAGACCGCCAACGCCCTTGTTTTCCACCTTGATCTCTTCCAGGCGGCTCCAGCGGGTCCAGGTGCTGCCGGCGAAGAGGGTCCAGGTGTCGTTCAGGTCGTGGGTGACGGAGAAGTCGACGGATTCGGGCGTTTCCAGCTCCAGCGAAGCGTCGTACTTGCCAGCGGAGCTGCCCAGGATGGGGCCGCTACCGGAGATGGTGGTGTCACCGCGCAGCTTGTAGTCCACCTTGGAGTGGTAGGTCAGGCCGAAGCGGGTGCTTGCGTTCAGTTCGTAGAGCACGCCGGCGTTGAAGCCCAGTGCGGTGTCGTCGCCCTTGACCTTCACCTTGCCGTCATTGCTGCCCATGGACAGCGGGTTGAGCACGGCGGAAGTCAGTTCGCCGTCGATGCGGTTGATGGTGGGGCCGAAGCCGACGGACAGCTGATCGTTGATGCGGTAGCTGACGGTGGGCTGCAGGGTGATTACGCGTACTTCGCTCTTGTCGCCGTAGTAACGGCCGGCGAAGCCGGTTTCGTAATCGGTGATCAGGCCGAAGGGTACGTACATGCCGAAGCCGATGGCCCATTTGTCATCGATCGGCTTGACGTAGTAACCCATCGGCACGCCCACGGTGGGAACCATGTCGCCATCGTTGCTGCCGCGGAAGGAGCTGCGGGCGTCGTCGATGTCGGTCTTGGCGAAGATCGCGGCGGCGCCGACGCTTACCTGCTCGCGCTTGAGACGGGCCATGCCGGCGGGGTTGCCATAAACGGTGGTGGCGTCATCGGCGGAGGAGGAGCGCCCGGCGAAGGCGGTACCCATGCCGCTGACGCTTTGCTCGTTGAGGGCGAAGCCAGCGGCCAGGCTGTAGCTGGAAGCGGCGCTAATGGCCAGGGCGAGGGCGGTCTTGAGGGCTCTGCTGGTCACGGTGAACTCCTGAACGATCGTGCAAAAGGGCGGCACGCTAACAGGATTCAGGAGGGCTTTCCAGCCTGGAAGAATGTAAGGAAAATCCTTGTAAGATTGTCGAACAAAAGGCAAAACGATGGCATCTTCGCTGATCGTGCAGATTGCCTTGTACGCTCGTTCCTGACTGGTTGGTCAGTGATCAGGCGGCCTGGCTGAGATGGGCAACATGACGCTGCCAGGCATCGATGAAGTCCCGCGGGCTGCCATCGGGCTGGAAGACCTGGCGCCAGATCATGGCCATGCCGACCAGGTCGTCGGCGGCGGGAAGCACCAGGACGCTCGACTCCACCAGCATCCACGCGATGGCGGTGGCGTAGCGCAGGTTGACGGTCAGTTCCAGGTGCGGTGAAGCGAGGAAGGCGTGCTGGCTGGCGAGCCCGCGCACCTGGCTGGCAAGTTCCGGGTCACGGGCCAGGTGCTGGTCCCAGAGCTGCTGGTGGCGCTCATCGCTGATGCAATAGAGGCCGCGTCCCGTGCCGCCGTCCAGTGCCGCGCCGAGGGCGGACTGGCAGGCGGCAGCGCCTAGCAGCAGGCTTTCGGCGGTGGAGGAGGGGCGCTGCAGGTAGAGCAGCGTCGGTCGTATCACATGTTGGCGGAGATCGCAGGCGGCAATTCCCATATGGCCCTCGCGAAAGGTGCCGGCGGGGCCGGGCGCTTTGGCAGCTTCTCATCGTTCTAAGGAAGGCCCCAGCGGGAGCGGAGTTAGCCGCTCGATTTGAAGTCTAGTGGGATATTTGTGCTGTAAAGGCCTGTTTTTAAACTGTTTCAGGCTTCTGGTTATTGTCTATATAGCTGCCTGTGATTAAAAAACAGCCAGCAGGGCGAGGCCGCCAAGCTCATCGCCCGCTGGTTTCTCGGTCTTACTCGCCCTTGGCCTGAGGGCGGGCGGGGTTGGTGATCCACTCGCTCCAGGAGCCGGCGTAGAGCCGCGCCAGCGGGTAACCGGCGAGATTCAGGGCGAAAAGGTTGTGGCAGGCGGTGACGCCCGAACCGCAGTAGGCCACCAGCTCGTCCACCGGGCGGTCGCCGATCATCGCGGCGAAACGTTGCTTCAGCGCCTCGGCCGGAAGGAAGCGGCCATCGCTGCCGAGGTTGTCGGTGAAGGCTGCGCATTGGGCGCCGGGGATATGGCCGGCCACCGGGTCGATGGGTTCCACTTCGCCCTTGAAGCGCGGCAGGGCGCGGGCGTCCAACAGAGTGAGGCTGGCATTGCCCAGGCGTTGCTGGAGGCTGTCGGCGTCGATCAGCAGGCTGTCGTCGGGCTGGCCTGCAAAGTTGCCCGGCTGCACGGACGGCTCCACGGCAGTCAGCGACAGACCGGCATCGCGCCAGGCCTTCAGGCCGCCATCCAGCAGGAATACGCCATCGCGCTTGCCCAGCCAGGTCAGCAGCCACCAGGCGCGGGCGGCAAAGGCGCCGGGGCCGTCGTCGTAGAGCACGATGGCGCTGTCGGCATTGACGCCCCAGTCGCGCAGCCTTGCGGCAAGTACCGCAGCGTCTGGCAGCGGATGACGGCCGGTCACACCCTTGCTCACCGGGCCAGAGAGGTCACGCTCCAGGTCAGCGAAGCGGGCCTTGGGAATGTGGCTTTCGGTGTAGCTGCGCTGGCCGTAGGCCGGGTCGTCGAGGGAGAAACGGCAGTCAAGGATGACCAGGCCCGGTTCATCCTGGCGGGCACTGAGTTGGGCAGGGCTGATGAGTTGCGCGAGCGACATGGCGGGGTCCTTGTCGTGACCATTGTTGTGGCGAGCATCATAAGGACGCCCGCATGGCCTGTCGCGCGCTATTGGCGGCGGCGCGGAGCCCGCGCCGCCTGTGCGTCAGCGGCAGGCGCTGCGCAGGCGCTGGAAGCCGGCGTCGAGATCGGCGATCAGGTCGTCCGGATGCTCCAGGCCGATGTGCAGGCGCACCAGCGGGCCACTCGCCTTCCAGGTGGTGGCGCTGCGGTGGGCGCTGGGGTTGGTCAGCAGGATCAGGCTTTCGAAACCGCCCCAGCTGAAACCCATGCCAAACAGTTGCATGTTGTCGAGCATGGCGCGGATAGCCTGCTCGGGCATCGCCTTGAGGACCACGCTGAACAGGCCGCACGCGCCGCTGAAGTCGCGCTTCCACAACTCATGTCCAGGGGCGCCGGGCAGTGCGGGGTAGAGGATCTGTTCCACTTCCGGTTGCTCGGCCAGCCACTGGGCGACCTTCTCCGCGTTGCGCTGGTGCCGCTCCAGACGGGTCGAGAGCGTGCGCAGGCCGCGCAGGGCGAGATAGGCATCGTCGGCACTGACTGACAGGCCGAGCTGTTTGTAGAAGCCACGCACCTGCGGGAACAGCGCTTCGGTGGTCATGATCACGCCCATCAGCACATCGGAGTGACCGACGATGTACTTGGTCGCGGCGTGGATGGAGATGTCCACGCCGTGCTTGAAGGAGGCGAAATGCACCGGCGTGCCCCAGGTGTTGTCGAGCATCACCAGGGCGCCGTGGGCATGGGCGACTTCGGCGATGCTGGGCACATCCTGCACTTCGAAGGTGAGCGAGCCCGGGGACTCAAGGAACACCACGCGGGTGTTGGGGCGCATCAGTTCGACGATGCCACCGCCGATCAACGGGTCGTAGTAGGTGGTCTCGATGCCGAAACGCTTCAGGGTTTCGTCGCAGAAGGCGCGGGTCGGGTCGTAGACCGAGTCGGTCATCAGCAGATGATCGCCAGGCTTGAGCGTGGCCAGCAGGGCCGTGGTCAGAGCGCTCAGGCCGCTGGGGGTGAGCATGGCGCCGTAGGCACCTTCCAATTCGGCCAGGGCGCTCTCCAGGGAGCGGGTAGTGGGGTTGCCGTGGCGGCCATAGGTATTGAGGGTGCCATTTTGCGCGTGCAGGGCTTCCACGGTGGGGAAGAGCAGCGTGGAGGCGCGATAGACCGGGGTATTCACGGTGCCACCGACGCGGCCCCGTTCGCGGCCTTCATGGGCCAGCAGCGTTTCAACATGCAGCTTGCGGTCGTCCACCTGGGTGTTTCCTCTGAATCCGAATGACGAGATGGGGCGGTGCCTTCCGTTAGGAGAGGCAACTGGCGTGGGGGAAAGATTACCGATGGGCGCGGGGAAATTCTTTGCTTTGATTTGCTGGGAATGGCGGTTTTGTAGAATCAAAATCTACTTATTCATTATTTTATAGAAATATTTTTCGGTTGTGCGTCGTGATGCGGAAATCATGGGTCGCCGGCCTGCTCCAGGTGACCGAGTGGCAGGGCCGTGGTGTGCTTGATCACTTCCATGGCGAAGCCGGAGCTGACGTCGGACAGGTCGGCAACGCGGATCAGGCGCTTGTACACCGCGTCATAGCCCTTGATGTCGGGCACCACGATCTTCAGCAGGTAGTCCACGTCCCCGGTCATGCGGTAGATCTCGACGATCTCGGGGATGTCGCGGGTGCCTTCGATGAACTGGCGGGTCCAGTCGTCGCTATGGCGGCTGGTGCGGATGGTGACGAATACGGTGACCCCGAGCTTGAGCCGTTCGGCATCGCAAAGCGCCACCTGCTTCTGGATCACGCCGTCCTCGCGCAGCTTCTGCAAGCGCCGCCAGCAGGGTGTAGGAGAGAGGTTCACCGCCTCGGCCAGTTCCGCGAGTGAGATGGAAGCGTCCTGCTGCAGGAGGGCGATGATCTGCAGGTCTTTCTTGTCCATGGGCTGGGTCCGTGCGGATGCGTTTGGTCGGGAGGCTGGCGGGCCAAGTGTGTCGAAACGATGACAATCGGCATCATAAAGTCGCTCGTGCATGAAGTCGCGCGGGTAGAAGATGGGAGAGCTCGATGCCAAGCCTGCAAATACTGAGCGAACGTGCCTCGTTGGTCCGCCGTCTTGGCGTGATCCTGGGGACTTTGTCGGTGGTTTTCTACTACTGCTGCCTGGTGCTGGTGCGCGCTCTGCTGGGGCGCCTCGACCGCGCCTGCGTGGACCGCTATACCCGCGCCATGTCACGCCTGCTGCTGCGTCTGGTACGTATGGACCTGTCGGTGCACGGGGCGATTCCCGACTTCAACGATGGTCGCCGCTACCTGATTCTCTGCAGCCATTCCAGCCACTACGACATTCCGGCCAGCTTCGTCGCCCTGCCGGGGTCGATCCGCATGCTGGCGAAGAAAGAGCTGTTCCGCATCCCCTTCCTCGGCCCGGCCATGCGCGCAGCGGAGTTTCCCTCCATTGACCGGCACAACCGCCGCCAGGCCCTGGCTGACCTCGACACCGCCCGGCGCATGATGGAGAGCGGCATCGTCCTCTGGGCCGCGCCCGAGGGCACGCGCTCCGCTGATGGTCGCCTGTTGAAATTCAAGAAGGGCTGCTTCCACCTGGCACTGGATACCGACGCGGTGATCATCCCCGTGTCCATCCGCGGCATCCACCGCGTGCTGCCGGCGCGTACCTTCCGCCTGAACCTGGGGCAGAAGGTGGAAGTTCACGTCGGTTCGCCCATCGATGCCAGCCAGTACGGCCCGGAACGGCTCGGTGAGCTGATGGCCGACACTCGCGAGCGGATGGAGGGGTTGCTGGGGCAGCCGCCCGGTGACGCCACGAATCCTGTCGGCGTGACTTCCGAACTGCCGCCGGCGCGAACCTTGTAGGAGCTGGCAAGCCAGCTCCTACGGGCAATGCAGCTGCTTGCAACATGTAACGCAGGCATAGCCATTTCATTCGCCGGGCAGGGCAAAGGCTCGCCCCGGTGATCAACGAATCTTCAATTTCCCGATCCGGTCATTGTCCAGGCTGCCCAGGTAGAGGTAGTCCCCCACCGGCTTGACCGAGGTCACCATGCGCAGGTGGGTGCCGCTGGTGTCGTGCAGGCTGTGGACGATCTCGCCATTCTCGTTCAGTTGCAGCACCAGGCCGTAGGGCACCGGCTTGGGCCAGAACATGCGCGGCAGCTTGGCGATCTGCGCCTTCAGCCAGGGCTGGGTGTGCATGAAGTCGGCATCGGCCTTGCGCGGGGAGGGCAGTGCGACCCAGAAGGTGCCTTGGTGGTCACCCTGCAGGTTGTCCGGCAGGCCCGGCAGGTTGTCGATGAATACATCGTGGGTGCCGGCCTTCTCGCCGCTCAGCCAGTAGCGGGTGATGCGGTAGCGGTAGGTTTCGTTGACCAGCACGAAATCCTCGTTGGCCGACAGCGCCACGCCGTTGGCGAAGTAGAGGTCCTTGAGCAGCACGTCGGTCTTGCCGGTGGCCGGGTCGAAGCGCATCAGGCGGCCATGGGGGCGGGCTTCCAGCAGGTCCAGCAGGTAGTCCGGCTGCTGGAACTTGCTCGAGGCGTCGGTGAAGTAGATGCGGCCGTCCTGGGCGATGTCCAGGTCGTCGGTAAAGCGGAAGGGCACGCCCTCGGCCTCGCTGGCGAGCACCGTGATCTTTCCTTGCGGGTCGATGCGCAGCAGGCCCTTGTAGGCATCGCCGACGATCAGGTTGCCGGCGGCGTCGAAGTCCATCCCCAGCGGCCGTCCGCCGGTGTCGGCGAAGGTCTCGACCTGGCCGTTCTCGGCGATGCGCACGATGCGCCCGTCATGCAGGCCGGCATAGAGGCGGCCCTGGCCGTCGACGGCAGTGTCTTCCGGGCCATGCACCTGGCCCTGGGCGACCAGCTCGGCCTTCATCAGGGTGTCGTTGGGCTCCAGCACACCGGTCATGTCCGGCGCCTTGGGTGCATCCCAGGCCAGCGGGTCGATGGGAGACGGCGTGATGGCGAGATAGACCGTCAGCGCGACGATCAGCAGGGCGAATATGCCCAGCAGCTTCTTCATCTTCTTGTATCCATTCAGGTGAGGGGGTGGCCGGAGCCTTGTTCTTCTTCGCGCGGGCTTTTTAGCAGTCGTCCGCCCCCGGCGCCAGGGCTGAATGTTGCGGCATTAGACAGGCCGCAGTTGACAGGCGCCGGGTAGCTTTCGCAGTATCGGTGCCTTCGCTGCATTCAACCGAGCTTTCAATGCCCGCCATCGCCTCCAACGCCGTTCTTGCCCTGGACCTCCCGGCCCAGGCGTCGGCTATTGGCGTTGCCGCGGACAAATCGAAGAAACAGTCGCTCATTTGACCGGGGCGCGCTGTCCCGTCAGATGGGCTGACAGGACAGTAGGCGCGAAGTAGGTCGATCCTTCCTCGAATCTCCCTCCCTGCATCCCTCCGACGGTGACTCTGACGGTCAACCAAAGGAGATCTGCAATGCCTGTGTTTTCTGGAATCTGGGTTGCCCTGGTAACCCCCTTCAATGAAGGCGCCATCGACTTTCCCGCCCTGCGCCGCCTGGCCCGGCACCTGCTGGACGCCGGCGTTTCCGGCCTGGTGGCCTGTGGCACCACGGGGGAGGCGGCGGCCCTGTCCAAGGATGAGCAACTGGCGGTGCTCGACGCGCTGCTCGACGAGGTGCCCGGCGACCAACTGGTGATGGGCGTGGCAGGCAACAACCTGACGGAGGTGCTGGCCTTCCAGCGCGAGGTGCAGCGCCGCCCCATCGCCGGCGTGCTGGTGCCGGCGCCTTACTACATCCGTCCGTCCCAGGACGGTCTGCTGGCCTGGTTCGGTGCCATTGCCGATGCCTCGACGGTGCCGGTGATCCTCTATGACATTCCCTATCGCACCGGCGTGCGCCTGGAGCTGGACACCCTTCGCCAGTTGGCCCGGCACCCGCGCGTGGTGGCCATCAAGGACTGCGGCGGCAACCCGGAAACCACCCTGGCGTTGATTGCTGACGGCGAGCTGGACGTGCTGACGGGCGAGGACGGGCAGATCTTCAACACCCTGTGCATGGGCGGTCGTGGAGCGATTGCCGCTTCGGCTCACATCCACCCGCAGGAGTTCGTGCGCATGGCCGATTGCATTGCCAACGGTGAACTTGCTGCCGCCAGAGTGATCTTCCAGAAACTGCAGCCGCTGATTCGCCTGGCCTTTGCCGAGCCCAATCCGGCCCCGGTGAAAAGCCTGCTGGCCATGCAAGGGCTCATCGTGGATGAGCTGCGCCTGCCCATGCAGCGCAGCTCCGCAACGCTGCTGCAGCGCCTGCGTGCCGAGCTGGCCTAGGCGCCGGCCCGCCTCACGCGAATCAGCCGCGACGGGGCGGGAGCGATGCAAGGCGCGAAGCGAGGACCCGGCGCGATATATACTGCGCGCCACTGATTCTAGGAGAGCCCTGTGGCCATCGACATTATCTGGATTCGCGACGACGCTTCGCTGGCCAAACACTGCGCCGAGTGGCGGCGCCTGCCCTTCGTGGCCCTGGACACCGAGTTCATGCGGGTCGACACCTTCTACCCCAAGGCCGGCCTGGTACAGGTCGGTGACAGTGAGCGGGCCTTCCTCATCGATCCGCTGCTGATCGGCGACTGGTCGCCCTTCGCCGAACTGCTGGAAGACCACGCCGTGCTCAAGGTCCTGCATGCCTGCAGCGAGGACCTGGAAGTCTTCATGCGCCTGACTGGCGCCTTGCCACAGCCGCTGCTGGATACCCAGCTGGCCGCCGGTTATCTCGGCATCGGCTATTCCATGGGCTATTCGCGCCTGGTGCAGGCGGTGCTCGGCATTGAGCTGCCCAAGGACGAAACCCGTTCCGACTGGCTGCAGCGCCCGCTCACCGAGATGCAGGTGCGTTACGCCGCCGAAGACGTGCAGCACCTGGCCGAGCTCTACGCCGCCCTGGAGCCGCGCCTGACCGACCCGAAACGTGCCTGGGTGCTGGAAGATGGCGCCGAGCTGGTGGCCAACCTGCGCCGCGAAGTCATTCCGGAAGAGCTCTACCGCGAGGCCAAGCTGGGCTGGAAACTCACTCGCGCCCAGCTCGCCGTGCTGCGCGAACTCTGCGCCTGGCGCGAGATCGAAGCGCGCCTGCGTGACCAGCCGCGCAACCGCATCCTGCGTGAGCACAGCCTCTGGCCCCTGGCGCGCTTCCAGCCGGACAACCTCGTGGCCCTGGCGCGAATCGACGACATGCACCCGCGGACCGTGCGCCAGGACGGCAATACCTTGCTTAAATTGATTCGCGAGGCCGCCGAAACGCCGCCTGAGCAGTGGCCCGAGAAGCTGCCCGAGCCGCTGCCGCCCGAAGCCTCGCCGCTGCTGAAACAGCTGCGCGCCGTTGGCCAGGCCGAAGCCGAGCGCCTGGGCATGGCCCCGGAACTGATGCTGCGCAAGAAGCACCTAGAGGCCCTGCTCAAGACCGGCTTCCCCGACGGCCCCTACAGCCTGCCCGAGGGCCTGCGTGGCTGGCGCCGCGAGCTGATGGGCCAGGCCCTGCTGGACACCCTGGCCACGGCCGGCCAATGAACCCTTCCGCCGTGCCGCCTGGCACGGCTCGCCCCACGAGCCTGACCATGAAACGTATCTGCTCCATCTACAAAAGCCCGCGCAAGAACGAGATGTACCTCTATGTCGACAAGCGCGAAGCCCTGAGCCGCGTGCCCGAAGGCCTGCTCAGCGCCTTTGGCGCCCCTCAACACACCTTCGATCTGGTGCTTAGCCCCGAGCGCCAACTGGCCCGTGAAGACATCGGCAAGGTGCTGGAGAACATCGAGAAACAGGGCTATCACCTTCAGATGCCGCCGGCCCAGGATGAGTACATCGAGCACCTGCCGGAAGAACTCTTGCGGATGAACGATCCTCTCTGATGAAAATCCTCATCGCCGAAGAAGAGTTCGCGCTTTACGCCGATCTGCTGCGCACCGAAACCGGTCTGCAGTTGCATGGCGGCAGCGAGGCCGAGCGCCTGCTGGAGGCCGCGCGGGAATGCCCGGTCTGGCTGGGCCAGCCCGACCTGCTGGCGCAACTGTTGCGCCAGGGCCGCAAACCGGAGTGGATGCAGTCCACCTGGGCGGGCATCACGCCGCTGCTGGCGGCCGACCTGCCCAACGACTACCAACTGACCCGCGCAGTCGGCATCTTCGGCCAGGTCATGGCCGAGTACGTACTCACCTACCTGCTGGCACACCAGCGGCAAACCCTCTCGCGGGTTGCTGCCCAGGCCGAGAAGCGCTGGGATAACCGCCTGCCGAGCAGTCTGGTGGGTAAGCGGGTGTTGATCGTCGGCAGTGGTGATATCGGCCAGAGCGTGGCGGGCTTCCTCGAACCCTTCGGCGTCGAACTTCACGGCATCGCCCGCGAGCCCCGTCAACTGGAGCCCTTCGAGCGGGTCTTCGGCATGGAGTCTCTAGTGGAGCAGGTGGGGTGGGCCGACTGCGTGGTGAACCTGCTGCCCGATACGCCGGCCACCCGCGATATCTACGATGCCGCGATTTTTGAGCGCATGCGCCCGACCGCGCTGTTCATCAACGCCGGTCGCGGCGTGGCAGTGGTGGACCACGACCTCGTGGCGGCGCTGCAGGCCGGACAGCTGGCCGGTGCTGTGATCGATGTCTGCCGTGAAGAGCCGCTGCCCACCTGGCACCCGTTCTGGACCGCTCCCAACCTGCTGGTCACGGGCCACAGCTCGGCGCCAACGCTGCCCAGCGCCATGGCGCGGCTGTTCGTCGATAACCTGGGGCGCTACCGCGCCGGGGAACCGCTCAGGGGGCAAGTCAGCTTCGAGCGCGGCTACTGAGTTCGCCGCGCTGTAACCAATGGTCAGCTATGCTTGGCCGACACCCTGGACCCGACTAGACTACGCGCCCCCGAAATAACCCCCCGTACGCCATGGCCGCCAAAGTCGAACCCTTCTGGAAGCGCAAGACCCTCGATCAGCTCGATCAGGAGGAATGGGAGTCCCTCTGCGATGGCTGCGGACTTTGTTGCCTGCAGAAGCTGGAAGACGAGGACGACGGCAGCGTCTATTACACGCGCATCGCCTGCAAGCTGCTGGATCTGAAGACCTGCCGCTGCACCGACTACGCCAATCGTCGCCAGTTCGTTGCCGACTGCATCCAGCTCACCCCGGCCCAGGCCGATCAGTTCAGCTGGTTGCCGCCCACCTGCGGCTACCGCCTGGTGGCCGAGGGCAAGGACCTGCCGCCCTGGCACCACCTGGTCTGCAATGACCCCGAGGCGGTGCACAAGGCCGGCATCTCCCAATCCGGACGCATGCTCAGTGAAAACAGCGTGGCCGAGGATGATTGGGAGGAGTATCTGATTTTTCGCGCAGGCTAGCAGGCAGTTGAAAAACTACCTGCGTTGCCGAAGCGTCGTTAAAAATCGACTCAAATTGCTCATTTACAACACGTAAACTCCGCATTTTCGTCGGTTTGATTTGCTGGCGCTCACCCTTCGGGCCAGCCTTTGGCTGTTACTCCCGTTGGTCGTTGCGCCTCGCCTCGGCTGCCTCGCTCACGTTTTTCAATGAGCTGCTTTGGCCGGTCACGGATCAAACCACTGCCGTTCGAGTCTCAGGGACTGACTGTCACACCCACCAAGGAAACCATCCTCGATGTCCGCCCGTTCCCAGCTCCTGCTGTCCACCGTCCTGTTGACCCTCAGCGCCCCGCTGTGGGCAGCGAAGAAGGTCGATCTCGACTATCAGGTGCGCTTTCTGCCCGAGAGCGACCAGGCCGAAGTCAGCCTGGTACTGGAGAAGGGCGACAGCGTGCGCAGCCTGCGTTTCGACCTGGGTGACAAGGGCTACTACAGCGACTTCAAGGCCAGCGGCAGCTGGACTCAGGATGACCCGCAACACGGCACCTGGGTGCCCGGCGACGGCCAGGCCAGCCTGAGCTACAAGGTGCGTGTCAGCCACCCGCGTGGCGATGGTCGTTTCGATGCCCGCATGACCCCCGATTGGGCATTGCTGCGGGGCGATGACCTGGTGCCGGCGGCGCGCCTGGACATGGTGGATGGCATCGAGCTGGTGGCGCGCCTGCAGATCGATATGCCCAAGGGGTGGAAGTCGGTGGAAACCGGCTGGCCACGCGTCGGCAAGAACCGCTTCCGCATCGACAACCCCGAGCGCATGTTCGACCGTCCCACCGGCTGGATCCTGGCCGGCAAGCTGGGCAGTCGCCGTGCCACCCTGGGGGCTACCGACGTCACGGTCAGTGCGCCGGTGGGCGAGGGCATGCGGCGCATGGACATCCTCACCTTGCTGACCTTCGTCTGGCCCCATGCCCAGGAAGTCTTCCCCCGCGAGCCGGGCAAGCTGCTGATCGTCGGGGCCAACGACCCCATGTGGCGAGGCGGCCTGTCTGCTCCCAACTCCTATTTCATGCACTCGGCGCGACCACTAGTGAGCGAAAACGGCACCAGTTCCCTGGTGCATGAGCTGGTGCATGTACTCAGCCGGATCAGCGATACCGACAAGAGCGACTGGATCAGCGAAGGGGTGGCCGAGTACTACGCCATCGAGCTGCTGCGCCGTGCCGGTGGCCTGAGCGACGATCGTTACGAGGCCATTCGCAAGCAACTGCGCCAGTGGAGCAAGAAGGTGGGCAGCCTGCGCGGCGAACACGCCAGCGGCCCGGTCACCGCACGCGCCGTGCTGCTGCTGCAGGACCTGGACAAGGAAATCCGCCTGCGAACTGACGGCCTGCGCTCCATGGACGACGTCGCCCGCGGCCTGATGCGCCTGGACAAGGCCAGTACCCAGGACTTCATCGAAATCACCGAAAACATCATGGGAGGCGCGTCGGACGTGCTGGATACCAAGCTGTTGCGTTGATACCTCGTCCACCGCGACTACCCATCCTACGAACTGGCCGGCGCTTTTGCCTGTAGGGGCGAATTTCCCACTGTCGGCCTACATCTCCCCCCGCCGCCCGCTCAACAGTTCCAGCATGGCTGCCGCCGTCGGCTCGGACGAGGCCGGGTTCTGCCCGGTGATCAGGTTGCCGTCGGTGACCACATGGGGCTGCCAGTCCGCCACCTTGGAGTAATGGCCGCCGTTCTCCTTGAGCGCATCTTCCAGCAGGAAGGGCACCACGTCGGCCAGGCCCACAGCGGTTTCCTCGGAGTTGGAAAAGCCGGTCACCGCATTGCCCTGCACCAACGGCGCGCCGTCCGGCGCCTTGGCGTTAAGCAGCACGGCTGGTGCGTGGCACACGGCGCCCACCGGCTTGCCGGCGGCGTAGAAGCTTTCGACCAGCACGATGGAGTGCAGGTCGTCCACCAGGTCCCACATCGGGCCGTGGCCGCCGGGGTAGAAGAGGGCGTCGTAGTCCCCCGGCGCCAGCCCGGCCAGCAAATGGGTGTTGGCCAGTGCACGGCGCGCCTCGTCATCCTCGCGGAAACGGTGCGTTGCCTCGGTCTGGGCGTCCGGGTCGTCGCTCTTCGGGTCCAGCGGCGGCTGGCCGCCCCTGGGCGAGGCCAGCACCACCTCGGCGCCGGCATCGCGAAAGGCGAAATAAGGCGCGGCGAACTCCTCCAGCCAGAAACCGGTCTTCTTGCCGGTGTTGCCCAACTGGTCGTGGGAGGTCAGTACCATCAGGATCTTCATCGTGATCTCCTTGCGGACTCGGTGACGAACGGCCCGGCGGGCTATTCCTCGCGCTTCAACAGGTTGCCGATGTCGGCGAACGCCTTGTAGGTGGTACGCGGACCCTGCCGCGCGCCGGGTTCTTCCTCGCTGTGCCACTGCTGGTCGGTGTAGCGGGCGTGCTCGTTGTCATGACAGTAGAGGCAGAGCAGCTCCCAGTTCGAACCGTCCGGCGGGTTGTTGTCATGATTGTGATCGCGGTGATGCACCGTAAGTTCGGACAGGCGCTTGCCGCTGAACTCGCGCCCACAGCGGCCACATACCCAGGGAAACAGCTTCAGTGCCTGTTCCCGGTAGCTGTGTTCGCGCCGCTTGCGTTCGTCGGCGAGCAGTTTGTCCAGCTTGCTTGTGGGCGGTGCTGATCGCTCTGTGCCCATTGGTTGCGCTCCCGAGTCTGGATCTGTGAAAAGTCTAGTCCGGGCATGCCGGATCGCGGGTATCCCGTCGCACGGGGCGTCGCGCCGGCCGTCGGGGTTTAGACTCAGACAAGGTATGAACCGGAGGCAGCCCATGAAGCTTTCGCACAGGTCGTTGCTGCTGGCGCTGGCCCTGATCGCCGGCAGCGCGGCCGCGCAGAATCCACCGCTGCTGCGTGCGCCCTTGCAGGCGCCGGCCGGATCGCCCGGCACCGTCAATCCGCAGCCCTACCCGCAAGTGACGCCGCGTGCGATCACCAGCCCGGCGCCGCAGAGCGGCAGCCCGCAGATGATGAAGCGGCCAGACCAGGAGCAACGCCTGCGCCAGTCCCTGGAGCAGCGCGACCAGCCGATCCCGGTGCTGGAGCAGCAACTGGAGCGCAACACCAAGGGACTCGGGACCGGCACCGGCAATCCCTGATCGTTACTGGGGCAGCCCCAGCACCTTGAGCAGGAAGGCGTACTCCAGCGCCACGTCGCGTAGCGCCTGGTAGCGGCCGCTCATGCCGCCATGGCCGGCGCCGAGGTCGGTCTTGAGCAGCAGCGGGTTGTTGTCGGTCTTCGTTGCGCGCAAGCGGGCCACCCATTTGGCGGCTTCCCAGTACTGCACGCGGCTGTCGTTGTAGCCGGCCACCACCAGCATCGCCGGGTAGGCCTGTGCGCTCACGTTCTCGTAGGGCGCGTAGCCCTTGATCCGCGCGAACACCTCAGGCTCGTTCGGGTCGCCCCATTCGTCGTACTCGGTCACAGTCAGCGGCAGGTCGGGGTTCTGCATGGTGTTCAGCACATCCACGAACGGCACTTCGGCGATGGCCGCGGCGAACAGCTCCGGGCGCAGGTTCAGCACCGCCCCAATCAGCAGGCCCCCGGCGCTGCCGCCACTGATGGCCAGTTGCGCGGAGGTGGTGTAGCCCTCGGCGATCAGGTGCTCGGCGCAGGCGATGAAGTCGCCGAAGCTGTTGGTCTTGTGCTCCAGCTTGCCGGCGCGGTACCAGGCCTCACCCAGCTCGCCGCCGCCGCGCACGTGGGCGATGGCGAAGACGAACCCGCGCTCCAGCAGGCTCAGCCGTGCATGGGAGAACCAGGGGTCGAGGCTCTCGCCATAAGCGCCGTAGCCATAGAGGTAGAGCGGGGCGGGCTTGCCCAGCGTGTCGCGGTGCGCCACCAGGCTGATGGGGATGCGCGTACCGTCCGCCGCCGTCGCCCAGAGACGCTGGCTGACAAAGGTGTCCGCATCGAAGGGGCCTTCCACCGGCGTTTCCTTGAGCACCTGCTGCGCGCCTGTGGCCAGCTCCAGTTGGCGCACCTGCGCCGGCCGGTTGAGGGCCTCGTAGCGCAGGCGGACCACCGGGCTGTCGAACTCCAGGCTGTCCTGCACGTAAAGGCTGTAGGCCGCATCCGGCAACTGGAGCGGGTAGGGCGCCGCACCTTGCGGGTGCACCTGGATGATCGGCAGGCCCCCTTCGCGCAGGCTCAGGACGAAGCCGCCGGCATTCAGGCTGACGCCTTCCAGCATGCGCGTCTCGTCATGGGGGATCAGCGTCTGCCAGCGGTCGCGAACGGGTACCGCTTCGGTGCTCTGGTAGAGCGCGAAGTTGATGCCGCTCTGGTTGCTGCGGATCAACCAGGCCCACTGGCCGTCCAGCTTGCCGTGGTCGATGTAGTACTCGTGCTCTTCTTCGCGCTCGGCCACGCAGGCCCAGGTACCGTCAGGGGTGTCGGCATCCAGCACCCAGGCTTCGCTGGTGGTCTTGCTGTTGAGCAGGAGGATCAGCTGGCGCTCGGAGCTGGCACGGTAGCAATGCAGGAAAAAGCGTCCGTCGCCTTCCTCGAATACCAGTGCCGCGCCGGGCTCGCCCAGGCGGGTGCGGTACAGGCGGTGCGGGCGATGGGTGTCGTCCAGTTCTCCAAAGAACAGCGTGGCACTGTCGTTGGCCCAGGTCATGCTGCCGTCGCAGTGCTCGAAGGGCAGGGCGGTGATTTCTCCCGTCGCCAGTTCCTTGACGAACAGCTGGTAGATCTCGTCGCCGCTGGTATCCAGGCTGTAGGCCAGGCGTGCGTGGTCCGGGCTGATGCTGAAGGCGCCAATGGACAGGAAGCCGCCAGCGGCCAGCTCGTTCGGGTCCAGCAGCAGTTCCTCGCCGGCGTCGTCCAGGGTCAGGGAGCCGTCGGTCGGGCGCGGGCAGCGGTAGTGGCGCGGGTACTCGTCACCGGCAGTGGTGCGCTGGTAGTAGAGCCAGGGGCCCCAGGGCACCGGCAGGGACAGGTCGGTTTCGCGGATGCGGCCCTTGATCTCCTGGAACAGCGTCTCGCGCAGCGCCTTCTGATCGGCCAGCACGGTTTCCAGCCAGGCGTTCTCCGCCTCGAGGTGGGCGAGCACGTCGGGCGCATCGCGCTCCTCCAGCCAGCGGTAGGGGTCGTCACCGGGTTCGATGCGGGCGATGGGGGCTTGGGACATGGGTACTCTCGAAGGCAGGCGGGGCGGCGACGGCAGGAGCGCCGGAACCGTGAAAAGCGTTTATCATAAGCGCCCTTTTGCCAGCCTTGCCACGGACGCCAATGACTGAAAACGACTACCTGCTCGCCTGGGCTGCCTATGGAGTGGCCGCGCTCGGCTGCCTGCTGGTCTGGTTCCGCCTCACGGGCTGGATGTGGCGTTGGCTGCGTGAGCCGATGCGTTTGCTGGTGGCAGTGCTGTTGCTGACCCCCACCATCGTCGACCCGGCCAAGGACATGTTCGCCCCGGCAGTGGCCATCACCGCGCTGGATGTGCTGTTCAAGGTCGGCAACAACGCCTGGAAGGCTACCCTCGATCTGACCATGTACAGCATCATTGCGCTGACCCTGTACCTGGTATATGCCAGCATCCGCTGGCCCATCGAGAACAAGCTCAAGGCCCGCCGTGCCGAACGCGAAGCGGCCCAACAGGCCGAAGCCGAAGAAGGGCCGACCCTGCGCGAAATCATGCGCGACAGCAAACCCGAAGCGGACACCCGCTACGACCAGAACGGCGACCGCCGCTTGCGCATCGAACCCCGCCTCTGATGCACCGGGCCTTGCGGCCCGGACACGGGACGTTCAGCATGGGCCACCCCGGCCCGGAACGTCCCTTTCACTTCCCGGTGCGGGAAGTCGCCTCCTTCCAAGAACGCCTGACGCCAGAGTCCTGAACCATGTGCGAATTGCTCGGCATGAGCGCCAACGTCCCCACCGATATCGTTTTCAGCTTCACCGGCCTGATGCAACGCGGCGGCGGCACCGGCCCGCACCGCGACGGCTGGGGCATCGGCTTCTATGAAGGGCGCGGCCTGCGCCTGTTCCAGGACCCTGCCGCGAGCATCGAGTCCGAGGTGGCGCGCCTGGTCCAGCGTTACCCGATCAAGAGCGAAACCGTCATCGGCCATATTCGCCAGGCCAACGTCGGCAAGGTCTGCCTGTCCAACACCCATCCGTTCGTCCGCGAGCTCTGGGGCCGCAACTGGTGCTTTGCGCACAACGGCCAACTGTCCGGCTTCGAGCCGCCCAAAGGTTTCTATTGCCCGGTGGGCGATACCGACAGCGAAGCGGCCTTCTGCAACCTGCTCAACCGTGTGCGCGGTGCCTTTCCAGAGCCGGTCATGGCGGAGATCCTCCTGCCGGTGCTGATCCAGGCCTGCTTCGAATTTCGCCAGAAGGGCGTGTTCAACTGCCTGCTCAGCGATGGCGACTGGCTGTTCAGCTTCTGCTCCACCAAGCTGGCCCACATCACCCGCCGCGCGCCCTTCGGCCCAGCAAGCCTGAAGGACGCCGACCTGACCGTGGACTTCCAGGCCGAAACCACCCCCAACGACGTGGTCACGGTGATTGCCACCGAACCGCTGACCGACAACGAAAACTGGAACATCTTCCAGCCCGGCGAGTGGATCCTCTGGCGCCGCGGCGAGATCGTCACCCAGGGCCGGGCCTGACAACAGGAGATACAGGGAATGTTGCGAAGCTACCTGCGCCTGATCCTGTTCACCCTGGGCTTGCTGGTCGGGGTGCAGGTGCCGGGCTTCATCGAAGACTACGCCCAGCGCGTCGACGCCCACCGGCTGGAAGCGGAGCAGGGCCTCAAGGGCTTCCGTGAAACCGCCCAGCGCTTCTTCGAGGGCGACCTCGACGCCCTGGTCGCCCACTACCGCGCAAGCGCCGACCCGGTCATGCGCAGCGACGCCGACAGCGTGGCCCACCTCGTCACCCGTAACGACCTGATGCAACGCGAATGGCGCGCCCTGCAAGGCCCCTGGTACCAGCGCGCCTGGCATGTACTGGCCATGGCCAACCCCGAGCTGCGCCAGGAAACCCTCACCGCCTACAGCTATCAACTGCTGCTCAAACCCGAAGCCATCGCCTGGGGCCTGGCCTGCGGCCTGCTGCTGGCGTGGCTGGTGGAAAGCCTCCTCCTGCTCATCGGCGCTGGCATCGGCCGCAGCAAGAAGGTGCAGCAGCGGCATTGGCGGTGACGCTCATGCCACCCATCCATTGCCAGAGAGGGAAGAAATGGTCACCTGTTACCTGAGATACGTCCTGGACCCGTACAAGCTGAGTGAATTCGAGCACTACGGGAAACTGTGGATTCCGCTGGTGAAGAAGTTCGGCGGCCAGCACCACGGCTACTTCCTGCCATCCGAAGGCGCAAACAACATCGCGCTCGCGATGTTCACCTTTCCCAGCCTGGCGGACTACGAGCGCTACCGGCAGCAATCCATGAACGACCCCGAATGCGTCGCCGCCTTCAAGTACGCGGAAGAGACCCGGTGCATCCTCAGCTACGAGCGCTCGTTCTTCAGGCCTGTGTTTGGCGCGTAGAGAGCGCCGGCAGTGCTCCATCGGACCGTCGCTGATGGGTATCGCTGTGTTCCAGCGGAACGCTGCCCGCCCCATCCTGCGAGTGGCACGTCTCGAATCCGGGTGTTGCGGCTGAGTTCGATGCGCTGCCAGCCGATCACGTATCCACCGTTCTGACTTCCTGCCGCAATGCATCGGCCAATGCCTGAAAGGCCTCAATCAGCCGCCCATCGTCCCCAGAGGCATTGCTGACGCTGGCTCGCACGAACTGCGGCACCGCTGCCCGGCCAATCGCAAAGGCTTCGGCTGTTGCGATCAGGTAGTGCTTGAGCTTCAGGTCCGCCTCCACATCCGAGGCGCGCCAGGGCTCCGGCACTTCGATCCAGAAGTGCGGGCTCTGCGGATGCGTCCGGTAAGCCAGCCCCTCCAGCAGACCCTTCACCAGCGCCTTGCGTCGTTCGATCTCGCTGATCTGCTGGCGCAGCAGCTGCTCCGCGATACCGTCCTCGATCCACTGGCTGGCCAGCTCCATCGCCAGCGGCGTTGCCATCCAGCAGGATGCGCGCAGTGTTGCCGCCATTCGACCCACCAGCGTCACCGGGGCGTGCAGGTAGCCCACGCGCAAGCCCGCCGCCACGGCCTTGCTCAGGCTGCCGATCAGGATGCTGCGTTCCGGCGCGTAATGACTCAGGGGCAGCGGCCGGTCTGCCACCAGCACGGCGTGGGCTTCGTCCTCGATGAGCAGCAGGTTGTGCGCTCGGCAAAGTGCGGCAATGGCCTCCCGGCGGGCAGGCGACATGACTGCCGCCGTGGGGTTCTGCAGGGTCGGGGTGCAGTAAAGGGCGCTGACCCGATTGTGCCGGCAGAGCTCATCCAGCGACGCCGGAATCAGGCCTTCCTCATCCATCGCCACGCCCAGCAGCCGGATGCCCAGCATGCGCGCGGCGCTGATCAGGCCGGGGTAGGTCAATTGTTCCGTGACGACCGTATCGCCCGGCCGCAGCAACGCCATCAGCGCGCAAAGGAGGCCGTGCTGGCCGCCATTGGTGCAGAGCACCTGTTCGGCCTGTGGCTGAAACGCGCCGTGGGCCAGCCAGTGGGCGCCAGCCTGGCGATGGCGCGAAAGGCCCTGTTCCGGGCTGTAGGTCGTCAGCTCGTGCAAGCGCTGCGGCTGCTCGGCCAGCGCCATCAGGCTCCTGGCGAGAAACACCGTTTCCTGCCCGGGGATATGCATGTTGCGGCTCATGTCGAAGAACGCGGCCGTCTCTTCCTCGGCGTTGCGAAAGCCTGCATCCCTTTTTCGCTCAAGCGCCCGATGGCACACGAAGGTCCCGTCGCCCACCCGTGCCGCCACCAGCCCAAGATGCTCCAGCTCGGCATAGGCGCGGCTCACCGTGCCCGCGGTAACGCCCAGTTGATCGGCCAGGATGCGATGAGGCGGCAACTTGCTGCCGGCTTCCAGGCTGCCACCGCGAATCAGTTTCTCCATCGCGTCAGCCAGGCGCTTGTACTTGGTTCCCTGGCCCGACTCCAGCGCATCCTTGAGCAATGACAGGGTGTCATTAATCAGTTTGACAGTCATTTTAAGTCCAAATAGCGTGAGTTGACTGCATAAATCTAGCAAATTGGATGCTTTGATATGGTGTCAATTACCGAGCGCGGCGTTGGACGGATCACAACAAAACAGCGTTGGCTGGCAGGGCTGCTCAGCGCGCTGCTGTTTCTCATCGTCTGCCTCAGTTGGGGCACTACTTGGCTGGGCATCAAGATCGCCGTGGAAACCGTGCCACCGCTCACCGCCTCCGGCCTGCGCTTTCTGATCGCGTTCCCTCTGTTCCTCGGCTTCGCCCTGTTGCGGGGCGACCCGGTCTTTTTTCCGAGGGCGCGGCTGGGCTTCTTCGTCTTCGTGACCCTGTGCTACTTCAGCCTGCCGTACTACCTGCTGAACTACGGCGAGGTGTACGTCTCATCGGGACTCACCGCCTTGCTGTTCAGCTGCATGCCGGTGTTCATCCTGATCTTCTCGTCGCTCTTCCTCCGCGAACGCATCCATCTCTCGCAAGTGCTGGGCATCGCCATCGGCTTCGGCAGCCTGTTCATGATCCTCCGCAGCCAGGGCCTGAGCCTGGAACATGCGGGGTTCGGTGGCGTGCTGGCGATCCTCGGCGCCGCGCTCATGCATGCGCTGTGCTACGTGGTCACCAAGCAGAAGGGGGCCGAAATCAGCGTCATCACCTACAACACGCTGCCAATTGGCGTCGCCGGACTGATGCTATTTTTCGCGGGGTTCATCCTTGAGCGGCCGGACTTCGACGGCATCAGCGTGCGTTCCTGGGGCGCGCTGGCCTACCTCGGGCTGTGCGCCTCGGTCGGCGGTTTCATCGTCTACTTCTACCTGCTCAAGCGCATGAGCCCGGTGATGCTGTCCTTCATCTTCATCATCTTTCCGGTGTTCGCCGTGCTAGTCGGTACCTGGTACGAGAACCAGCCGATTGCCAGCGACTTCGCGCTGTACGCCTCCACGCTGCTGATGGGCTTTGCGGTGACCAAGCTGCCGCTGGAAAAGCTGGTGCGCCGCCGGCCCGGATTGCAGGGTTGATGCTCGGGCGCCTCGCCCCCGGCCCCTCTGCGCTTCCAGCTCGGCTCGTCCTTCAACCACGGGTCATCATGTGCCAGCTACAGCCTTGCCCTGGAACTCGTCGATGACATCGGCCACCGAAACCGTGTGGCCGAAGTTGCCGAAGCGTTCCTCCAGCCCTTCGGTGCGCAGTATGTCCCGTACTCGCGCATGGGCCCCGACGGGTCGCAAGCGTATCCCTAACCCCTGCAGTTCCCCATGCAACGCCTCAAGCATACGTACGCCGGCCAAGTCGACGAGCGGGGAGGCGGACATGTCGCAGACCACCAGTTTCAACGCGTCGGGGGTAGAGCGGATTCTCTGCCAGAGCACATCGCGCACGTGCTCGACGTTGAAGTAGAGCAACGATGCTTCGACGCGGAACACCAACACGCCCGGTACGGCCAGATTGTCGGAACTGCGATCCATGTCGGAGTAGCTCCGGGTGCCGGGGATCTGGCCGAGAAACGCCACGTGGGGGTGCGCGACACGATGTATCAGCAACAGGAGCGACACCAGTACCGCCAATAGCACACCCTTGAGAATCCCCAGCAGTAGCACGGCGGCGAAGGCGACCATCGACACGCTGAACTCGAAGCGACTCACACGCCAGACGTGGCGCAGCTCGGGGATGTTGATCAAACCTTTGACGGCCACCAGCACGATGGCTGCAAGCACCACATTGGGCAGGTTGGCCAGTAATCCCGTCAGGAACATCAGGCACAAGGCGATGGTGATCGAGGCAAAGACCAGTGCCAGCGGCGTCTTGGCGCCGGCTTTGTCATTCACCGACGATTGAGACAGACCGCCGGCCACCGGATAGGCCTGGAACAAGGCTGCACCCAGATTCGCGGCACCCAGGCCAAGCAGTTCCTGGCGTGGATCAATTTCCTGCCCGTGCGCCTGGGCCAGGGCTCGGGCCGCTGAAACGCTTTCCACATAGGCCAGCAGCATGCACGCGAACGCGAGGGGGATGACCCCGTCCACGTCCCGCAGTCGCAGCTCCGGGGGGTGGAAGTCGGGGAGGCCGGTCGGCAAAGCCCCGACCACCTTGAAGCCAAGGCTGCTCAGCGGTGTCACCGACAGGGCGATGATCGATATCACCACCACGAACAAGGCCACCGGGCGGCCTGGCAGAAACCTTTCCCCGAGCATCAGCGCCGCGATGGCTGCCAGGCCGAATATCAGTACAGCGAAGTTGGTGTCGGGAAGTTGGCCGGCCAGGACAACAATGCGCTCGAAGAAGTCTTCCCCGCCTCCCGGGACCCCGAACAGCTTGGGCAACTGGGTCATCGCAATGGTCAGCGCTGCGCCGGCCTTGAAACCCAGCAGAATGGTCTCGCTGATGAAGTTGACCAGCGAGCTCAGGCGCAGCAGCCATGCCAGCGCACACATGGCGGCGATGACCAGCGCTGTCAGTGCCGCTATGTCGGCCCAACGTGTCGGATCGCCCCCCGCCATGCCCGCAACCGTGACGCCGATGAGCATCGAGATGGCGGATGTGGGGCCGATGGCCAGCTGGCGAGAAGAGCCGAACAGCGCATAGAACAGGCCGCCGACCAGATAGCAGTAGATGCCGTACTGCGGCGGAAGACCCGCGAGCAAGGCGTAGGCGAGGGAGACCGGAATGCCGTAGGCCGCCAGGGTCACACCCGCGACAACGTCATTGCGAAGCCACTTCACCTGGTAGGTCGGGAGCCACTGGGCCGGAGGAAAGGCCGCGCGCCAGCCGCGAACCGGCGCATGGGCGGCAGGCATCGTTGCGGGCGTGGCCTTATTGGTCGCGGGGGGATCGTTTCTTGGCATGAGTCCATCCGTCCTGCATGCGGAGCGTCAGTCTTCTACCACCTCGACTGCGACATGACCGCGGTGGGCCTCAGCTATCCGTGCAGATTAGATCGCCCCGATTGGGCCAGCAAAGGCGGGTGGGCCGCTTTCCGCTGCCTTGTCGACGGCGTCGGTTCGCAAAGGGGCAGGTCATTGCTGGTGTACGCCATCACTGCGCCGGGATGGTGATCAGCGGCAGACTGTTATTCCCCTTGGCCTCCGACAACGTGAAGAAAAACATGATGGCGGCCAGTGCCCGCTTCGCCTGCCAGTTGCTGTGATCTATCCAGAACCAGTAATCGCGATAACGCACGGCCGTGTAAGCGTGCTCGGGCTTTTCCTTTCCGCTGTGAACGAGCGTTCCAGATGCGGGATTATCCGCACTGCCCGTGTCGACGGTCGGTACGGCGCTTCGGTCCTGAATATGCGCTTCGGGCACGTTTATGTAACTGGAGAAGGCCGTCATGATCTGCAGCATCGAACGGCTGTTGACCGACAGTTCGCCCTCTTCGCCCCGTGATGGCGAGTACTTGAGCACGAAGCGCTGGCTGTCTTCAGGCAAATGAAGCAGGCGACGGAGCTGATTCTGCTTTTCCAGTATGTCCGGTTCTACGTCATCTCGACGCATGATCAGCAGCGCGGTCGTGCCCGTGGCCTTGTTTTCATCCACGCGCAAACCCACGGCGCCCGCTGCCTGGATTTCGCGCAGTAACGCCAGGGCACGCAGGAAATCCGGTTCGGCCTCACGCACGGCGCCAGCCAATGCCGTGCGATTGCGGACACCGTTGAGCGACTCGACCGTCAGCCCGAGGATGAAGTCCGCCGCATAGCCTGACTGGAGCAAGGAGAAAATGTTCTTTGGGTCGATGGGCGTCAGCAGTCCGATCAGGAACTTCTCACCGGTCATCGGCACATAGGTAATCGTGGGGCGATCGGTGTATTTGCCGTTGGCACCGAGTACGACGCTGTTGCCCTGAACGGCATCGGCCGAGGAAATCTGGCCGCCGATGTTGCCTCCGGTTTCCAGCGAGTAGCCGGCGACGATCGAGGCAACGTCGACAAATACGGGCATGTCCATGTAGCGCAGCTTGACGATGTTGAGCAGGGTCTGCTGCTTCCAGGAATCGGCGATGGCCGAACTGTAATCGAAGCGATCCACCGTCACGGTACCGGGGCCGATGCTCGCGCAACCCGACAGCACCAGAGATGCCAACACGGCGGCAATGAGAAGGATCGTCTCGTTCGGAGTCACTCTCACCATCCTCAGCTGGGGGCGGGCATCAGCGCTGCATCAACGGGTGCGCGCTCGACTTCCGCGTACCGACTGCGCCATGCCGATCCGGCCAGGGAAACATCGTTCTCTTGATCGCACTGAGTCAGCGGCTCCGTAGATGCCACGCCACAGCGCAAGGTGTCGGCCGGTGCATTGATCCGGGTCCTGATGATGCTGGCAGTCCGATCACGGGCCTCAACCTGAGAGGTTAGCCCAGCTCCGCAGGCCTCAGCGTCGCTGCGCATCATCCGCTCACGCGGATATCCGGGCCGAGGGCGTGCATAAGGTCGAATGTTCAACTTTCATTTGAACGTGGGAAGCCACTTCCTTAGGGCGTGGTCATGAGTCATCGGCTCTGCCTGTGACGATCGAAATGCCTGATTTAAAGGATGAAACCGGATTGTCAGTAGGAGCGAGCTTGCTCGCGAACAGCCCGAGCACGATCTTTCGCGAGCAAGCTCGCTCCTACACGTCGGTAGCGCGGATGAAATCCGGGCCACGATCTGGCCGGCTGCATCCGCGATGCCCCCTTATGGGGGCCAACCGACGATTACTGTGAGCGGGAACGCGGGGCGCAACCATGGCAGCCAGCAAGAAAACCACCCACATGGCAAAGGGCAAAGCCACCAAGGCAGCAGCGGCCCTACCGCAATTCCGCTCTCGCGAGGAACGACTGAATGCCGGGAAGCTGCTGCGTGACAGGGTGCCGCGCAGCAGCCACGCCGCCTGGACAACAAAGGACAAGCGACGGGACCCGATCGCGATCCTCGAAAAGTCGAACAAGGATCGGCTTCAGGAGCTGGTGCCGATCCGCTACGGACGCATGCTCCGCAGCCCCTTTACTTTCCTCCGGGGCTCGGCGGCGCTCATGGCCCATGACCTGGCCAGCACCCCCGACATCGGGGTGCAAGTGCAGGCCTGCGGCGACTGCCACCTCTTGAACTTCGGTCTGTTCGCCACGCCAGAGCGCAACCTGGTGTTCGACCTCAACGACTTTGACGAAACCCTTCCCGCCCCCTGGGAGTGGGATATCAAACGGCTCGCCGCGAGTTTTGCGGTTGCCGGACGCGATAACGGGCTGTCCGATGACCAGGCACGGGAAGCCGCGGTGGCATGTGCGCGCGCCTATCGGGAGAACCTGCACGAATACTCCAGGAAGAACCCGCTGGAGGTCTGGTATTCGCGCCTGGACATGGACACCCTGATCGAGCTGGCGCCCGATGAAAAGATTAAAAAGAGTCGCCAGCAACTTGCCGATAAAGCCCGCGCGCGGGTGGTCGAAAACGTCTTTCCCAAGATTACCGAGCAGGTTGCCGGGTACCCGCGCATCGTCGATCAACCCCCGATCCTGTACCACGTCGACACGCCACGATTCCTGGAAACGGCCCACCGTGCGATGGCGGACTACCGTTCGACGCTGTCCGACGAACGCCGCGTTCTCCTGGATCGCTATCGCCTGGTGGACGTAGCCATGAAAGTCGTGGGCATTGGCAGCGTTGGCACCCGCTGCTTCATCGGATTGCTCTTCTCCGAAGAAAACCATCCGCTGATTCTTCAGTTCAAGGAATCCTGTCGCTCGGTTCTCGAACCCTATGCGGGGAAAAGCCAGTACACGAACCAGGGGCAGCGCGTCGTCATGGGGCAGAGGCTCATGCAGTCCTCCAGCGACATTTTCCTGGGCTGGACGCGTGGCCAGGGTGGGCATGATTACTTTGTCCGGCAGATGCGCGACATGAAGATGTCCGTGCCCATCGAGGGGGTTTCAGCCACGCGGCTCAAACGCTATGCCGGAGTCTGTGGCATTACCCTGGCTCGCGCCCATGCCAAGTCGGGTGATAGTGCGACCATCACGGGTTACCTGGGCAACGGCGACAGTTTCGATGAGGCACTGGGTGACTTTTCCCTCGCCTATGCCGATCAGACGGAGCAGGATCATGCGGCCTTGGTGAAGGCCGTGAAGTCCGGGCGATTGGAGGTCCTTATTGAGGAGGAGTAATGATCAGATCGGGTGTTCGGAGACAGGGTGGACACATCATGGATTCGTAATCC
Organism: Pseudomonas sp. D(2018); assembly: GCF_005502555.1. Taxonomy (NCBI): domain Bacteria; kingdom Pseudomonadati; phylum Pseudomonadota; class Gammaproteobacteria; order Pseudomonadales; family Pseudomonadaceae; genus Pseudomonas; species Pseudomonas sp. D(2018). The sequence goes on along the minus strand of NZ_SCOK01000001.1, from coordinate 220,655 downwards.
GGGCTGTTCAGGTCCATCGTTCTGAGCCGGTGATGACAAAAACAGACGTCGAACCGCCCATCGCTATCCTGGCAGGGTTGCAACACGGGCGCCTCGCCCCCTACCCCGCTCCATACTGCGAGGGGCCGGGGGAGGGGAACCAGTCCAACCTCGGAGCCGCTAGGCTCTGTACGAAAAGTGCCTGCGGGCTTCGCGCGTGATGCTGCGTTGAAATCGGCCTCAGAATGCTCATTTACAACGCGTAAACTGCGCTTCTTCGGCCGATTGATTCACTGGCGCTCACCCTTCGGGCCAGCCCCTGGCTGTTACTCCCGATGGTCGTTTCGCCTTGCCTGGCCTTCGCTCGACGACTTTTCGTACAAAACCTAGCGATGCGTACGGGGGCTCGATTCTTCGCTTTTTTGTAAGCCTTGGCACCGGGGGACGGGCGCGGCGTGTTGTGGGTAGTCCGTCCGTTGGACTTCGCTGCTTGTTTCAGGCAATGCCATCACCCACCCAGCGCAATGATCGCGAATATCAGTGCCGTGCCGACGAGCGCCAACACCGCGCCTGTCGCCCAAGGGTTGCCGCCGGAATAGCGGGCCAGCAGCCAACCTGAAAGAAACAGCATTGCCAGCGACACCAGGTTGGACGTTCGAATCGCCGGTCCGGTCTGGTCTATCAACAGAAAAGGTATGACCAGGGGGAACGTTGCCAGCACGACCAGCAGGAAGGTGCCCAGTGCACCCGCGAAATCCCTCAGGTCCAACCGCGCGCGAAGGGTTTTATCCGCGTTGGCCAGCAGGCGCAAACGCAACAACTCCAGGCCGTCCGGACCTGCCGCTGCGGAAATGCTCAGTGGCAAGGCGTCGGCAATCAGCTCCTGACCTTTGGCCGGACTTGCATCGCTTTGCAGGCGGAGGAGCAATGTGCGGCTGCGAGTGCGTTCAGTCCAGGTACGCAGCAGGTAGATGAGGGCATCGGCCAGGCCCCATGCGAGGTTACAGCCGAAAGCCGCGATCAGCATGGTTCTTGCCTCTTCACGGCCTGCCGTGGCAACGCTCAGCGATCCAATGAAGGTCATTGCCATCAGCAGTCCGAATATCACTTCGGTGATGCGGTCGACGGGTTCGAGTATTCGCTGCCGGGTGCCTCTTTCCTCGTGTTCCATCGCAGACCCTCGCTTTTTCAGCTTCGCGAGAGAAGTGTAGGCAAGGCGTCGGACCCGCGTGGGTTTCAGGGTCGACCCAGACCCAGACCGGCTTCCTACCCGCACTCGTAATCCCGTGGTCGCCCTTGATTAACGTGTGATCCGGACTGGAACTCGGCATGGCGCCAACTACGCTTGAGCTTGTCCCCACAGCGGGGATCGCCCTGACTCCCGACCTGATAGCGGGAGCAGAAGCGAGGAGTCCGATTCTCTTTTCCGCACTTTGCATCCTGCTTTCCAGGCAACTGGAGGGCGGACATTCAGATTTTTCCATCGGGGGTTCACCATGCGTTCTCACGTGATTGCTGTAACGGTCGCTGCACTTCTGGCTACGGGGGGATGCTCGAGCACAATGGTCGAGCCCGCCAATTACTCGGGGTTCCTTCCTAACTACCAGGTGCTGGAAAAGCAGGAGTCCGCCAGTGGGGTGAAGGTAGCCCGCTGGATAGATCCCGACATCGACCTGTCGCGCTATAGCAGCATTTATCTGGAGCCCAGCCAGTTCTACCCGCGTCCCCAGCCCAGCTCGCAGATACCCCAGGCCACGCTGGATGACATCACCCGGTACTACGATGCGGCGCTCAGGCGAGAGCTCGGATCGGTGGTGAGGATCAGCGATTCGCCCACGGCCGACAGTGTCATCGTGCGCCCGGCCATTACCGCTGTTTCGACGTCCACCGAGGGGCTCAAACCTTACGAGGTGATTCCCATCGCGCTTGTCGTCGCCGCGACATCTACAGCGATTGGCGCCCGGGACCAGCAAGTGGAAATCGCCACCGAAGCGATGTTCCTCGATGGAGGCAATACCAAACTCCTGGCGGAGGTGGTGCGCCAAGGCACCGGCGAAAGTTTGGAGAACAAGGAAGCGGTGCTTTCGGTGAAGAACATCCAGCCCGTAATCGACGGGTGGGCAAGTGACATGAGACTCGCCTATCTCCAGTTCCATAAACGTCCCTGACTGAGGCCGGCTGCCACAAGCCGACCAGCAAAGAACTCAGCAGGCTTCGTGCAAACCATCGTCGAGGGTGATGCCCTTTGCTCGCATCTGCTTGATCCGGAGAAAAAGGGGACCGGCTAATGGGTGTCCCCTTTTTGCCCCACTCGTTCCCTCCAGCCCGCTGGGATGCAATTTGATCGCGGAATGCAGCGGCGGATGATTCCGATTTTGATTTAGAATGCGCCTCTTTTCGTCGAGGCCAGCCATTCATGGATGTGCTCTTGTACGTCCATGAGCGCGTGGCCCAGTGGACGATCGATCCCGTAATCACCCAGTTCGCCGGCATTTTCGATCTGAATGGCCGCTTCGGCGTGTTGTTCCTGTGCATTTCCTATTGCATCGCCTACGGGCTGTTCCGATTCAGGAAGCATCGCGGGCTGACCGACGCGAGTTCGTTCTGGCAGTTCATCGGTGGCAGCGGGGTGTATTTCCACAGGTCGGCGTTGCTGGATTACCGCTACTACTTCGTGCGGGCGGTGCTCAAGGTGGCGCTGGTGGTGCCCATTGTCGGCCTGGTCGACCCGTACATCCTGAAGTCGGGGGACTACATCGCTTTTTTCACCAACCTCTGGGGCGAGCGCCCGCGGCTGGGTGAGAACCTCTCGCTTTCGCTGCTCTACGGGTTGGGCGTGTTCCTGGTGAAGGACTTCGTGCACTACTGGGCGCACCGGGCTTTTCATTCCCGCTGGCTCTGGGCGTTTCACAAGGTTCATCATTCGGCGCCCGTGCTGGTGCCGGCGACGGCGAGCCGGGTGCATTTTGTGGAGAAGATCGTCGAGAAGCTGAGCACCGGCGTCTTCCTGGGCCTCTATGCCGGCACCTTCTGGTATGCCTGCGGTGGGGAGATCAGCCGCTATACGTTGTTCGGCGTTACCTACCTGGTGTTCATCTGCAATGCCCTGGCGGCCAACCTACGGCACAGCCATGTGTGGCTGTCGTTCGGGCCTGTGGTCGAGCATGTGCTGAACAGTCCGGCCCAGCATCAGATTCACCACAGCGACGCGCCCAAGCACTTCAACAAGAACTTCGGCACCAACCTGTCGATCTGGGACTGGATGTTCGGCACGCTCTACGTCACCACCTCGAAGCCTGAGGACATCCGCTTCGGCACCTTGGAAAAGGACCACGACCGCTACCTGACGATCTACAGCCTGATCGTCACGCCATTCGTGGATACCGCGCGCAAGCTCGCCAGGGTGAAACGCCCGCAGCGATTTCCGCTGCGCAATGGCTGAGCCGATTGGCTGATGGTCGGTTGGGCTCCCGCGTTGCTCAAGATTCGCGACCGTGGGCCGACGCAGCCAGCTGCCCGGTGTCCACCCGCACGAACACGGAATCGCCGACGGCGGTCAGCAGCTCTCCCGCATAAACCTCGCAGATCACCCGGGTCTTGCGGCCCAGTTCGCCCTCCAGCCGGGCGCGCAGCAGCAGCGGTACGCCCATGGGCGTCGGCTTGATGAACTTGATGCCGAGGTTGCCGGTGACGCACTCGATGCGCGGCAGGCTACCGGGTTCGCGGCCCTCGGCGCGGTAGTGGTAGGCCATGGCGGTCCAGTTGGAGTGGCAGTCCACCAGCATGGCGATCAGCCCACCGTAAACCAGGTCCGGCCAGCCGCAGTACTTGGCATCCGGTACGTGCTCGGCCACGACATGGACGCCGTCTTCGTGCCAGTGGCTCTTGATGTGCAAACCGTGATGGTTGCGACCGCCGCAGCCATAGCAGACGCCATCCGGCGCGGCGGCGTCCTGCAGGGAGATGTCGTGCATGATCGACTCGTTTCGAAGGAATACGCGCCAAGCCTAGCGGCTTTGGCAACAAAGCAGAACGGGCCCCGCAGGGCCCGTTGCTCATTTCGACAGAAACTTCATCCCGTCTTCCAGGCCCCGCAGGGTCAGCGGGTACATCTGGTCGTTGATCAGCTCGCGGACGATGTTGGTGGAGGCGGTGTAGTTCCAGGTGTCTTTGGGGTAGGGGTTGATCCAGATGAGCTTCTTGTACTTCTCCATGAAGCGCTTCATCCAGGCGTAGCCCGGTTCTTCGTTCCAGTGCTCGACGCTGCCGCCGGCCTGGGTGATTTCGTAGGGGGCCATGGCGGCGTCGCCGACGAAGACCACTTTGTAGTCCGGGCCGTACTTGTGCAGCAGGTCCATCGTGGCGGTGCGTTCGGAGGTGCGGCGCAGGTTGTTCTTCCACACGGATTCGTAGACGAAGTTGTGGAAGTAGAAGTATTCGAGGTGCTTGAACTCGGTCTTGCAGGCCGAGAACAGCTCTTCGCAGACCTTCACGTGGGCGTCCATGGAGCCACCGATGTCCAGCAGCAGGAGCAGCTTCACGGTGTTGCGGCGTTCCGGGCGCATCTGGATGTTGAGCAGGCCGGCGTCCTTGGCGGTGTGGTCGATGGTGCCTTCCAGGTCCAGCTCTTCCGCCGCGCCTTCGCGGGCGAACTTGCGCAGTCGGCGCAGGGCGACCTTGATGTTGCGGGTGCCGAGTTCCACCTGGTCGTCGAGGTTCTTGTATTCGCGCTGGTCCCAGACCTTCACGGCCTTGCCCTGGCGCTTGCCGGCATCGCCGACGCGAATGCCTTCGGGGTTGAAGCCGCCAGAGCCGAAGGGGCTGGTGCCGCCGGTGCCGATCCACTTGTTGCCGCCAGCGTGGCGTTCCTTCTGCTCTTCGAGGCGCTTCTTGAATTCCTCGATCAGCTTGTCCAGGCCGCCGAGGGACTGGATCTGCGCACGCTCTTCATCGGTGAGCATGCGTTCGAATTCCTTGCGCAGCCATTCCTCGGGAATCAGCGCCTGGAGGTAGTCGTCGAGCTTTTCCAGGCCCTTGAAGTAGGCGCTGAAGGCACGGTCGAACTTGTCGAAATGGCGCTCGTCCTTGACCAGCACCGTGCGGGCGAGGAAGTAGAACTCGTCCATGTCGGCGAACACCACGTTGTGCTTCAACGCGTTGATCAGGTCCAGCAGCTCGCGGACCGAGACCGGCACCTTGGCTGCGCGCATTTCGTTGAACAGGTTGAGCAGCATTTATGCGCCCTCATCAATAACCGTAGGGTGGGTTAGCCGCGTAGCGACGTAACCCACCTTCGATGCCACAGGCATCGTTTTGGCCAGCCTGGCGGCCGGTTGGTGGGTTACGCTTCGCTAACCCACCCTACAAGCGCTTCTTAGCGGCTCGCGCGACGGCTCATGAAGGCCAGGCGTTCCAGCAGTTGCACGTCCTGCTCATTCTTCACCAGGGCGCCAGCCAGCGGCGGGATGGCCTTGGTGGGGTCGCGCTCGCGCAGCACGGCTTCGCCGATGTTGTCGGCCATCAGCAGCTTCAGCCAGTCCACCAGTTCGGAGGTGGAGGGCTTCTTCTTCAGGCCCGGCACCTTGCGCACGTCGAAGAACACGTCCAGCGCCTCGGCCACCAGCGAGTTGCTGATGTTCGGGTAGTGCACGTCGACGATCTTCTGCAGGGTGTCGCGGTCAGGGAAGGCGATGTAGTGGAAGAAGCAGCGGCGCAGGAAGGCGTCCGGCAGTTCCTTCTCGTTGTTCGAGGTGATGATGATGATCGGGCGCTGCTTGGCCTTGATGGTTTCGTTGGTCTCGTAAACGTAGAACTCCATCTTGTCGAGTTCTTGCAGCAGGTCGTTGGGGAACTCGATGTCGGCCTTGTCGATCTCGTCGATCAGCAGGATGACGCGCTCTTCGGATTCGAACGCCTCCCACAGCTTGCCTTTCTTGATGTAGTTGCGAACGTCGTGGACCTTGTCGGAATCCAGCTGGGAATCGCGCAGGCGGCTGACGGCGTCGTATTCGTACAGGCCCTGGTGCGCCTTGGTGGTGGACTTGATGTGCCAGGTGATCAGTTTGGCGCCGAAGGAGGCGGCCAGTTGCTCGGCCAGCATGGTCTTGCCGGTACCCGGTTCACCCTTGACCAGCAGCGGGCGCTGCAGGGTGATGGCGGCATTCACCGCGAGCTTGAGGTCGTCGGTGGCGACGTAGGACTGGGTGCCTTCGAACTTCATCAGTGAATCCTCGGACGTGAGACTCCGGTTGGAAAACCGGGCGGTTCAGTATTTGGGAAAACGCTGACTATAACGCGCGCACGAGTCGACTGTGAACGCAGACGATTCATTCAGTCACTGAATGGCAGGAATGCCCTCAAACCGCCCCCGTGGAGCGCTGGACGCTCCTGAGGATGGGCCGTAGGCTTGGGCACTTTTCCGCCATGACAAGGATTCCGCCATGAGCCGCATTTTCGCCGACAACTCGCAAGCCATTGGCAACACTCCCCTGGTGCGTATCAACCACCTGGGGCCGCGCAGTGTGACCATTCTCGCCAAGATCGAGGGCCGCAACCCCGCTTACTCGGTGAAGTGCCGCATCGGCGCCAGCATGATCTGGGACGCAGAGGCTTCCGGCCGACTCAAGCCGGGCATGACCCTGGTGGAACCCACCTCCGGCAACACTGGCATCGGCCTGGCTTTCGTCGCCGCCGCCCGTGGCTACAAGCTGATCCTCACCATGCCGGCCTCCATGAGCCTGGAGCGGCGCAAGGTGCTGAAGGCGCTGGGTGCGGAGCTGGTGCTCACCGAGCCGGCCAAGGGCATGAAGGGCGCGATCGAGAAGGCCAATGAACTGGTCGCGTCCAATCCCGAGCAGTACCTGCTGCTGCAACAGTTCGAGAACCCGGCCAACCCGGCGATCCACGAGAAGACCACTGGTCCGGAAATCTGGAACGATACTGATGGCGCGGTGGATGTACTGGTGGCCGGCGTCGGCACCGGCGGCACCATCACCGGTGTGTCTCGCTACATCAAGCAAACCTGCGGCAAGCCGATTCTTTCGGTGGCGGTGGAGCCGGTGTCTTCGCCGGTGATCAGCCAGACCCTGGCCGGCGATGAAGTGAAGCCCAGCCCGCACAAGATCCAGGGCATCGGCGCCGGCTTCGTGCCGAAGAACCTCGACCTGACTCAGGTCGATCGCGTCGAGCAGAGCACCGATGACGAAGCCAAGACCATGGCCCTGCGCCTGATGCGCGAAGAGGGCATCCTCTGCGGCATCTCGTCCGGTGCTGCAATGGCAGTCGCCGTGCGACTGGCCGAGCGTCCGGAAATGCAGGGCAAGACCATCGTGGTGATCCTGCCGGACTCGGGCGAGCGCTACCTGTCCAGCATGCTGTTCGACGGCCTGTTTACCGAGCAAGAGCTGCAACAGTAGGTTGGCGTTGAGCGCAGCGAAACCCAACGTGGGCATCCGTGCCACTGGCGTTGGGCTTCGCTCCGCGCTGTCACGACCTACATAGTTTCCTGGCATTTGGCACACCCTGCGGCATGCGGGGTGGGCCATCTCCTTCTTATGGTCTGGTTTCCTCGCGGGCACGCTGGGACTTGTCGCGCATTGTCACTGGCAGCGGTGATGGCGAAGCTGGAAACCCCGCACGACGGGGTCTCGATCCACAAGCAGCCAGGACAAAAAGACAATGACACGTTCCTTCGCGCCCCTCCTTCTGACGCTGGCCATGTCCGCCGCCGCCCAGGCGGCCGATACGGTGAAGATCTACAACTGGAGCGAGTACATCGCCCCGGACACCGTGGCCAACTTCAGCAAGGAAACCGGCATCCAGGCCAGCTACGACGTCTACGACAGCAACGAGACCCTCGACGGCAAACTGATGACCGGCAAAACCGGCTACGACGTGGTGGTGCCGTCCAACCACTTCATGGCCAAGCAGATCCAGGCCGGTGCCCTGAAGAAGCTGGACAAGGCCCAGCTACCCAACTGGAAGAACCTCAACCCGGTGCTGCTCAAGGCGCTGGAAGTGAACGACCCGGGCAACCAGTACGGCTTCCCTTACCTCTGGGGCAGCACCGGCATCGGCTACAACGTCGACAAGGTGAAGGCGGTGCTGGGCGATAACGCCCCGGTGGATTCCTGGGACCTGTTCTTCAAGCCGGAGAACATGGAGAAGCTGGCCAAGTGCGGCGTTGCTGTGCTCGACAATGGCCCGGAGCTGCTGCCCATCACCCTCAACTACCTGGGCCTGCCGCACCACAGCCAGAAGCCGGAAGACTACAAGACCGCTCAGGCCGAGCTGCTGAAAGTGCGCCCCTACATCACCTACTTCCATTCCTCGAAGTACATCAGCGACCTGGCTAATGGCGATATTTGCGTGGCGGTCGGCTTCTCCGGCGACATCCTCCAGGCGGCCACCCGCGCCAAGGAAGCGGGCAACGGTGTGAACATCCAGTACTCCACGCCGAAGGAAGGCTCGCCCATGTGGTTCGACATGGTCGCGATGCCCGCCGATGCGCCCGATGAAGCGGCTGGCTACGCCTTCCTCAACTACCTGCTGCGCCCGGATGTGATGGCCGGCATCAGCAACTCGGTGCACTACGCCAACGGCAACGCGGCCGCTGACCCGCTGGTGGAGGCCGCGATCAAGGCCGACCCGGCCATCTACCCGCCGGCCGACGTGATGAAGAACCTCTTCGCCTTGGAGTCCATGCCGCAGAAGATCGACCGCGTGCGGACCCGTACGTGGAATGCGGTGAAGACGGGGCGCTAGGGCTCGTCCCGCACGATCTCGTGTAGGGGCGAATTCATTCGCCATGCGGGCCGAAGGTCCGCCCCTGGGGGATTCGGTGGAGCACGGTGTGCTCCTTGGCGAATGAATTCGCTCCCACAGAGAAGCGCACTGCGGTTACCCCGCCGATTTTGCTGCAGCCGGCACCGCCGCCGGCTTGAGCACCAGCCAAAGCGCCAGCGCGATGAGCACGCCGCCTTGCAGGTGCGCCATCGACACCGACTCATCGAGCAGCAGCACACCCCAGAACACGCCGAACGGCGGGATCAGGAAGGTCACGGTCATGGTCTTCACCGGTCCGACGTTGGCGATCAGGCGGAAGTAGAGGATGTAGGCGAACGAGGTGCAGACGAATCCCAGCGCTGCCAGGGCCAGCCAGGTTGCAGGATGCAGCAGGGGCTCCAGCGGCATGCTCGGGGCTTCCCAGGCGAATGCCGGCACCAGGCAGAGCGTGGCGCCGATCTGGCAGCCGAGGGCCACCATGCCGCTGTCCATGCCGCCTGCCTCGGTGATCCAGCGTTTGGTCATGAAGCCGGCGAAGCCATAGCAGGTGGTGGCCACCAGGCAAGCTGCCGCGCCCCAGAGCAACTGAGCGTCGAAGGCCACCGGCCCGGTGCGGGTCAGCACCGCCACCCCGGCCAGGCCCATGAGCACGCCAGCGGCCTTGGCGCCTGTGAGTTTCTCGGCGAAGAACAGCGCGCCGATCAGCACGCCCATCAGCGGTGTGGTGGCATTGAAAATGGCGGAGTAACCGGCCGGCAAGACCTGCGCCGCCAGGGCGTACATGGCGGCGGGAACCCCGGAGCTGACGATGCCGATCACCATCGTCTTGCCCAGCTTGCCGCGAAAGTCCCAGTTGCTGCGCAGCACTGCAAGAATCACTGCCAGCCCGATGGCCGAGAGCAGTACCCGCAGGAAGGCCGTGGGCAGTGCACCGATGTCCGGCACCAGCATGCGGATGAACAGGAAGCTGGCGCCCCAGATGGCGGCAAGGCTCAACAGGCGGATGAGGTCGGCGGGTTTCATGGCGGGCTCCAGGCAGTGGAGCCGGCACGATGCGCCGCCGTGAACAGCGGCGCAATCCACAACTTGCTTTCAAATTGGCGGAACAGTTTGGCTGGGGCGAAATCGCCTTTTTGTAGGGGCGAATTCATTCGCCAAGGGCGGCGTAGCTGCCCCATGGATGCTTCCTGGGCAGGTCTTCGACCTGCATGGCGAATGAATTCGCCCCCACAAGAGCCATCAGAAACTCTTGCTCACGCTGGCCACCCAGGTCGCCGTGCAGACGTCGGTGAAGCCGTAGTTGCTGGCGCACTCGGACTCGGACAGGTCGGTGTCGACGTAGGCGATGCCCCAGGTGGCGCCGATGAAGTCGCGGGTCAGCTTGGCTTGCCACTCGCGGTAGTCGTCGGAGCTGGTGCCATTGTTGGACCAGAACATCGGGTCCTTGAAGTCCACGCGCCCGTAGCGCAGTTCCAGGCCGACTTCCAGCGGCAGGGTGGTCTGATAGCCGACGTAGGTATACAGAGAATCCTGGTCTTCGCCGAACACGGTGGACGCGTCGTTGGAGTAATACGCACCCATCTGGAAGCCATAAGCGCCGAGGATGGCGTACACCTCGCTCATGTTGAACTGGCTTTCCTTCGGGTAGCTGTACTTGATGTAGCCAAGGTCCAGGTTCACATCGTCCGTGGCCTGCCAGTACCAGCCGGCGTAGTAGTCCACCTCCTGGCGGGTCTTGAGGCCGAAGCCGAAATCCACGTTCGAGGTCCAGGCGCCCGCGTACAGGCCGCTGCTGTGGAGCAGGGTGGCGCCACCTTGGGCGGCCGGGTCGTTCTGGGTCTGGGAAATGCCGCGGGTGCGGTAGTCGCTGGCCAGGGTCAGGTCGATCTGCACGGCGAAATCGTCGTTCAGTTGCACGGCCTGGCAGGCGAAGGGAGCCAGGGTCAGGGCGAGGAGCGTGATGCGGCGCATGGGGTGTCCCGTTGTTGTGGTTGTTATGGCAGATGCGGGCAAGGCTCCGCCCGGCCCCCGCCATGCGGCGGGAGCTGAGCGTGGAGCAGAGGTTTCTTGTGCTTAGCGGTCGGCGCTGAAGACTTCGCGACCGGCGAACCAGGTCTTGAGAACGCGAGTTTCGGCCAGGTCCTTGTCGGGCACACTGAGCACATCGCGGTCGAGCAGGATGAAGTCGGCCTGCTTGCCAGGGGTGAGGGAGCCGATCTGCTTGTCCAGGCCGATGGTGCGGGCGGCATTCAGGGTGTAGGCCTGGAGCATGGTTTCCCGGTCGATGCGCTCGTCGGCATTCAGTACGCCTTTGGGACCATCACGGCTTACGGCCTGGTAGATCGCCAGCCACGGGTTGGGCGACGACACCGGCCAGTCACTGGCGCCGGCGATGGTGGCGCCCTGGCTCAGCAGCGAGTGGGCCGGGTACTGGTAGCGGAAGGCGAAGGCGCTGACGTAGGGCTTGACCAGGTCCAGCGTGTAGTCGTCGCCGGAGGCCCAGAGCAGTTGCATCGAGGCCGTCACGTCAAGCGGCTTGAAGCGCGCGAATTCCTCGGGGTTCACCAGTTGCAGGTGGGTGATGGAGTGGGCGATGCCGCTCTGCCGGTCCTTGCGTGCCTGTTCGATACCGTTGAGGGACTCGCGCACCGCGCGGTCGCCGATGGCGTGGATATGCACCAGCCAGCCACGGGCGTCGGCGGCGCTCACCAGCTCACCGAAGTGCGCCGGGTCGATCAGCAGTTCGCCGCGCTTTTGCGAGTTGTTGTACGGGTCGATCAGCGCCGCGCTCTGGGCTGGATACTCCAGCACGCCATCGGCGAAGACCTTGATGCCCGGCAGGCTGAGGTTGGGGATGCCCTGGAACTGCTGGCGCACCTTGTCCAGTGTTTCGAGGTCGGCGGGGCGGCTCTTCGGGTTGGCCACCAGCAGTGCGGCGACGTGGGCGTTCAGCTCGCCTTTGTTGGCCAGGGCCTTGTACACCGGCAACACACCCACCGTCTTTTCCGTGGGTTTGAGGGCGAATACCGCCTCACCCGGCGCAGCGTTCGCGGCCGGGTCCATCCAGGCAGTGATGCCCTGGCTGTTGTTGAACTTCACCGCCGATTCGCCAGCGCGCAGCAACTCGTCGGCGCTGGCGGCTGGTATCACTGCAGCCAGGCGGTCCCAGCCGGCGTCCACGGCAAAGCCGTTGGGCTGACCGTCCTTGCTCACGCCCAGGGTGCCGCGCTCGGCTTCCGGCAGGGAGGCGACCAGCTTCGCGTCGATACCGGCACGCTCCAGCATGGCCTGGTTCGCCCAGCCGGTGTGGTGGTCGCTGCCACTGAACACCACCGGCACCTTCGCCCATTCGCCGTTGTTGAACACCTGGCGCAGCTCCTCGGCCTTGCCCCAGTAGGCCGAACTCATGCCGGCGATGTTCAGCACATCGCCGTGGCGGGCGCTGCCGTCGTCGCGCCAGGTGCGCAGGCGCTTCTCCAGTTCGGCCAGCTCGACCACCTCGTCCTCCATGTTGGCGGACATCATCTCCAGGCCGCCGAAGATGGCGTGGGAGTGGGTGTCCACCAGGCCCGGCAGCAGGCGCTTGCCGGCCAGGTCGATGATCTGGGTGGAAGCGTCGGCCAGGGCCTTGATCTCGGCGTCGGTGCCCACTTTCAGGACTTTGCCGTCAGCCACCGCCATGGCTTGCGCGTCGGGTTGGGACGGGTCGGCGGTGTATAGCTTGCCGTTGAGCAACACCAGGTCGGCGGCTGCCATGGACGCCGTCGAGGAAAAAGCCAGTGCCACGGCCAGGAGGGTGGGCGTGAAGCCTTTCATTGGTAAACCCCTTGTTTTTATTGATCTGGCAGCGAGACTAGCGATTGGCCCGGGCTGGCAGAACGCCCGAATCGCGCAAAACCCTTTTTCCTGAATGGAAAAACCATGGACAAGCTCGGCGCTATCAGCATGTTCGTTGTCACGGCGGAACACGGCAGTTTCAGCCGTGCTGCCGAGCAACTGGGCAAGACCCCTTCGGCCCTGACCAAGGCCGTTACCCATCTGGAAGATGAACTCGGCGTGCGGCTGTTCGAGCGCAGCACGCGACGCACGGTGCTGACCGAGGCCGGGCGGGTCTACCTGGAAACCGCGCGCCAGGTACTCCAGCGCCTGCATGAGGTGGGTGAGGAAGTGGGGCAGTTGCAGCATGGCCTGTACGGCAATCTGCGGCTCACCGCGCCACTGGCGTTCGGGCGGGCCTTTCTGGATGACGTCTGCGCCGGCTTCCTCGCCGAGTACCCGCAGATTCGCCTGCGGGTGGACCTCAGCGACTCGTTCGTCGATCTGGTGGAAAGTGGCTATGACCTGGCCCTGCGCGAAGGCCGTGGTGATCAGCCGGGGTTGATCGCCAAGGTGGTCGGGCGCAATCGCCTGGCGTTGTGCGCCAGCCCGGCCTATCTCGCGCGCAAACCCCTGCCGGTCACCCCGGAAACCCTCGACCAGCACGACTGGCTGCTCTACCGCCACGCGGCGCTGAGCCGGACCTACTGGTGGGTGGAGAAGGACGGACAGCGCCTGAGTCTCCTGCAGCCTGCAGCACCACGTCTGGAAAGCGACAACTACGACCTGCTGCTGGCCAACGCGCTGGCCGGTGCGGGCCTGTTCCATGCACCGCTCTGGAGCGGCGCCCCTTACTTCGCCGACGGCCGCCTGGTCCGCCTGATGGCTGACTACGAGATCGACCCGGACGCCTTCGGCCCGCAGATCCTCGCCGTCTACCCCAGCCATCGCCGCGCCACCGGCAAGGTGCTTGCCTTCATCGACTATCTGGCTCGCTACCTGGCGCAACGCGGGCTGGCGTGAAGGATGGCTTCTCGTTGTTGTGGGGGCGAATTCATATGAACGTGGGAAACCACGTCCTTAGGGCGTGGTCATGAGTCATCGGCTCTGCCTGTGATGATCGGAATGCCTGACTTACAGGATGAGGTCGGATCGTCAGTAGCCCGGATGATATCCGCGGAAAGTCCAATCGCCGCTCCCGGACTTCATCGGGGTTACGGCGAACCTGCGGTCCGCTTGGCGATTGAAATCGCCCCCACAGATGACTAGAAACGCTTGCTCACGCTCGCGACCCAGGTTGCCGTGCACACATCGGTGAAGCCGTAGTAGCTGGCGCACTCGGACTGGGACAGGTCGGTATCGACGTAGGCGATGCCCCAGGTGGCGCCGATGAAGTCGCGCGTCAGCTTGGCTTCCCACTCACGGTAGTCGTCCGAGCTGGTGCCGCCGTTGGACCAGAACAGCGGGTCTTTGAAGTCGTTGCGCCCGTAGCGCAGTTTCAGGCCCACCTCCAGGGGCAGGGTGGTTTCGTAGCTGACGTAGCTGTAGAGCGTGTCCTGCTTCTCGCCGAAGAAGTTCTTCGCGTCGTTGGAGTACTGGGCGGCGAGCTTGAAGCCGTAGGCGCCGAGGATGGCGTAGACCTCGCTCTGGTTGAACTGCCCTTCCTTCGGGTAGCTGTACTTGATGTAGCCGAGGTCCAGGCTTACATCGTCGGTGGCCTGCCAGTACCAGCCGGCGTAGTAGTCCACTTCCTGGCGGGTTTTCAGGCCGAATCCGAAGTCGACGTTCGAGGTCCAGACCCCGGCGTACAGCCCGCTGCTGTGGAGCAGGGTGGCGCCGGCCTGGGCGGCGGGGTCGTTCTGCGTCTGGGAAATGCCGCGGGTGCGGTAGTCGCTGGCCAGGGTCAGGTCGACCTGCAGGGAAAGGTCGTCGGAAAGTTGCACGGCCTGGCAGGCAAAAGGGGTCAGGGCAAGGGCGAGGAGGGTGAAGCGTTTCATCGAGGGGTTCCCGTTGTTGTGATTGTTCGGGCAGGTGCAGGCAAGGCTCCGCCAGGCCCCCGCAGGTGGCGGGAGCTGGGCGCGGAGCAGGGACTTTCTTGTGGTTAGAGGTCGGCGCTGAAGACTTCGCGGCCGGCGAACCAGGTTTTCAGCACGCGGGTGTCACGCAGGGCTTCGGGCTCTACCTGGAATACGTCGCGGTCCAGCAGGATCAGGTCGGCCTGTTTGCCGGGGGCGAGGGAGCCGATCTGCTTTTCGAGGCCCATGGTGCGGGCGGAGTTGAGGGTGTAGGCCTGGAACATGGTTTCCCGGTCGATCTCCTCGTCGGGGTTCAGCACGCCCTTTGGCCCCTTGCGGCTGACCGCCTGGTAGATCGCTTTCCAGGGTTCGGGCGTGGTCACCGGCCAGTCGCTGGCGCCGGAAATGGTGGCGCCGTTCTTCAGCAGAGAGCGGGCGGGGTACTGGTACTGGAAGGCCATGGCGCTGATGTAGGGCTGCACCAGGTCCAGGGTGGAGTCGTCGGCGCTGGCCCAGTAAAGCTGCATGGAGGCGATGACATCCAGCGGCTTGAAGCGGGCGAACTCCTTGGGGTTGACCATCTGCAGGTGGGTGACTGAGTGGGCGATGCCGCTCTGGCGGTCCTTGCGCGCCTGCTCGATGCCATTGAGGGCTTCACGCACCGCACGGTCGCCGATGGCATGGACATGCACCAGCCAGCCACGGTCATCCGCCGCGCTGACCATCTCACCGAAATGCGCCGGGTCGATCAGCAACTCGCCGTACTTTTTCGAGTTCTTGTAGGGCTCCAGCAGGGCGGCAGTCTGCGCGGGAAACTCAGGCACGCCGTCGGCGAAGATCTTGATGCCCGGCAGGGTCAGGTTGGGCAACCCCTGGAACTGCTGGCGCACTTGGTCGAGCGTTGCCAGGTCGGCCGGGGTACTGCGCGGGTGGGCCACCAGCAGGGCGGCGACATGGGCGGTCAGCTCGCCTTTCTCGGCCATGGCCTTGTACACCGGGAGGATGCCGAGCGTTTGGGCAGTGGGCTTGAAGTCGAACAGCGGCTCGCCCGGCGCGGCGTTGGCGGCCGGGTCCATCCAGGCAGTGATGCCCAGGCTGAGGTTGTAGCGCAGGGCGGCGCGGCCGGCTTCCAGCAGTTGCTCGGCGGTGGCCTGCGGGAACTGCGCCAGTACCGGGTCGAGGCCTGCATCGGCGAGAAAGCCGTTGGGGCGTTTGTCTTCATGGTGGCCGATGGTGGCCAACTGTTCGCCCTTGAGGGCTTTCACGGTTTCGGCGTTGATACCGGCCCGTTTGAGCATGGCCTGGTTGGCCCAGCCGGTGTGGTGGTCCCAGCCGACGAACACGATGGGCTCATCGGCCCATTCGCCCTGATTGAAGCGTTGCTCGAACTCCGCAACCTGGCTCCAGTAGGCCGAGGGCAGGCCACCGACGCTGAGGATGTCGCCATGGCGCGCCTTGCCGTTGTCGCGCCACTCGCGCAGCCGCTGCTCCAGCTCCGCCATGGGGAGGAGCTGCGTGTTGACGTTGGCCGCGGCGAGCTCCAGCCCGCCCATCACGGCGTGGGAGTGGGAGTCCACGAAACCCGGCATCAGCACCTTGCCGTCGAGGTCGATTACCCGGGTGCCGGATTCCTTCAGTCGCAGCACCTCGGCGTTGTTGCCGACGGCGCGGACTTTGCCGCCCTCGACTGCCACGGCCTGTTGCAAGGGTTGGCCGGGTTCGGCGGTGTACACCTTGGCGTTATGCAGAATGAGATCGACAGCCGCCATGCTTTCCATCGAGGAACAAGCCAGCGCGGCGGCCATCAGGGTGGGGACGAAGGTTTTCATCGGGTAGTTTCCGGTTCTTGTTGGTCTACTGGTGAGCCTAACCAAGCCGGTCGTGCGGCAGAATGCTATGTTCTCGCACAACTTTTGTGCCGATTCGGAATAGATCAATGGACAAGCTCAGCGCGCTCACCATGTTCGTCGCCACCGCCGAGCACGGCAGCTTCAGCCGTGCCGCCGAGCAATTGGGCAAGACGCCCTCCGCGCTGACCAAGGCGGTGGGGCACCTGGAAAGCGAGCTGGGCATCCGTCTGTTCGAGCGCACTACCCGACGCATGGCGCTCACAGAAGCTGGGCACATCTACCTGGAAGGCGCGCGCCAGGCACTGATGCAGTTGCAGTTGGCTGGAGAGGAGGTGGACCAGTTGCAGCACGAGCTGCGCGGTAGCCTGCGCCTCACGGCGCCGCCGTCGTTCGGGCCGGCCTTTCTCAATGAAGTCTGCTGTCGCTTCATGCTCGAGCACCCCCAGGTGCGCCTGGAGGTGGACCTGAACGACGCCTTCGTCGACCTGATCGACGGCGGCTACGACCTGGCCCTTCGCGACGGGCCAACGGACTTGCCGGGGCTGATTGCCCGGCCGTTGACGGAGAACCGCATCCTGCTCTGCGCCAGCCCGGCCTATCTGCAACGCAAGGGAATGGACCTAAGCCTGGAAAATTACGAGCAGCACGACTGGCTGGTATTCCGCCATCCGTTGCTCAACCGGCACTTCTGGTGGGTGCGGCTGGGTGAAGAGCGTATCCGCCTGCAACAGCCGGCGCCCAGGCTGGCCAGCGACAACTACGACTTCCTGCTCGCGTGCGCGCTGCGCGGCCAGGGTCTGCAGTTCCTCCCGCAATGGAGCGCCGCCCCGTACCTGGAGCGAGGTGAGCTGGTGCGGCTGTTGCCCGACTACCTTCTCGAGCCCGATGCCTTTGGCCCCTGGGTGCATATCCTCTACCTGGCCCACCGCCGTCGTACCCGCAAAGTGCGGGTATTCATCGAGATGCTGGAGGGGTACATGCGGGAGCGGGGGATAGCCTGAAAGTACAGGCGCAAACGGGCGAATGAACTCGCCCCTACAACCCGCAATTTTTTCTGGCTAAGCTCGCCTTTCCCGTTCCGCAGCCGAGACATCCCACATGGCGCAGCAATGGCCGGCCGAAGGCATCGCCCGACTGATCCTCGAAGGCTTCGACGATTACCGTGAGCATTTCCGCCAGATCACCGACGGCGCCCGCGCCCGCTTCGAGCTGGCGCAGTGGCAGGCCACTCAGCAGGCGGCAGCCGAGCGGATTGCCTTGTATGAGGTGAAGGTCAGCGAAACCAGCGAGCGACTGCGCGCGGCCTATGCGATGGATGAGTTGCTGGACGTACAGCTCTGGCCTCTGGTGAAGAGCGCCTATATCGGTCTGATCGACGTGCGCCTCGACGATGAACTGTCCGAGACCTGGTACAACTCCGTGTTTTGCAGCCTGTTCAGCCATGACCTGATCAGCGACGGCTGCATGTTCATCCATACCACCCGGCCTTCGCTGCGCGCCCATGAGCGCGCGCCCCAGACTCGCAATTACCGTCCCGAAGGGCGGCTGCACGCGGTGCTCTCGGCGATACTCGACGACTTCCGCTTCGACATGCCCTACGACGACCGCGCCGGTGATCTCGAACGCCTCGAAACCCAACTGCGCGAGCACCTGCCGGACTGGGTGTGCAAGGACCCGGAGTTGCGCATCGAGCTGTTCGCCGCACCCTTGTTCCGCAACAAGGGCGCCTACCTGGTTGGCCGCATCTACACCCGCGACGAACAGTGGCCGCTGGTGATCCCGCTGTTGCACCGCGAGGATCGCGGCATCCAGGCCGACGCCATAATCACCGACGAAGCGGAAGTGTCGATCATCTTCTCCTTCACCCGGTCCTACTTCATGGTGGACGTGGCGGTGCCCGCCGAGTTCGTTGGCTTCCTCAAGCGCATCCTGCCGGGCAAGCACATTGCCGAGCTGTATACCTCCATCGGTTTCTACAAGCACGGCAAGTCGGAGTTCTATCGCGCGCTGATCAACCACCTGGCCAACACCGACGACCGCTTCATCATGGCCCCCGGCGTGCGTGGCATGGTGATGAGCGTGTTCACGCTGCCGGGCTTCAACACCGTGTTCAAGATCATCAAGGACCGCTTTGCCCACGCCAAGACGGTGGACCGCAACACCGTGATCGAGAAGTACCGGCTGGTGAAGACCGTCGACCGGGTAGGGCGCATGGCGGACACCCAGGAGTTCGCCGACTTCCGCTTCCCCAAATCCAAGTTCGAGCCGGAGTGCCTGGCCGAGCTGCTGGAGGTGGCACCGTCCACCGTCGCACTCGAAGGCGACGTGGTGCTGATTCGCCACTGCTGGACCGAGCGTCGCATGACGCCGCTGAACATCTATCTGGAAAGCGCCAGCGAGGCCCAGGTGCATGAGGCGCTCTACGACTACGGCCTGGCGATCAAGCAGCTGGCAGCGGCCAATATCTTCCCCGGCGACATGTTGCTGAAGAACTTCGGTGTTACCCGTCACGGCCGCGTGGTGTTCTACGACTACGACGAGATCTGCTACCTCACCGAGGTGAACTTCCGCGTCATCCCGCCGCCGCGCTACCCGGAAGACGAAATGTCCGCCGAGCCCTGGTACTCGGTGGCGCCCAACGATGTGTTCCCCGAGGAATTCCCGCGCTTCCTCTTCGCTGATATCGGCCAGCGCCGCTTGTTCAACAAGCTGCATGGCGACCTCTACGAAGCCGCGTACTGGAAGTCCCTGCAGGATGCGATCCGCTCCGGCAAGGTCATCGACGTCTTCCCCTATCGGCGACAGGAACGGGAACTCACCGAGGCCATCCAGTAAAGGCCATGGTCGAGCACATCTTCTCCCGTGCCACCTGGCTCAACTCCCTGCACATGTCGGCGCTGACCGTGGCGCTGTTGCAGGAGGAGGGCATCGACGCGTGCGACGTGCTGGCCGGCAGCGGCATCAGCGAGCAGGATCTCGTCGAGCTGCAAAAGCTGGTCAACCCCGAGCAGGAGCAGCAGGTTTACGCCAATGCCGTGCGCCTGGCGCCGCGCGTGGCCCTGGGCCTGACCCTTGGCCTGCGCACGCGTATTTCCGCCTATGGTTTGCTCGGTTACGCGATGCTTTCAGCGCCCACCTTCGGCGAGGCACTGCGCGTGGGCTTGAACTACCCGGTGCTGCTGGGCACCTATTTCCGCCTGGCGCTGGAGCAGGACGGCGATACCGTCTGGCTGACTGCCGCCGGCTATGGCGAAGAGGAGTCGCTGCGGGCCTTCAATACCGAGCTGTGCCTGGGCTCGCTGAAAGTGATCTTTGCAGACCTGCTGGGCCAGCCTCTGCCGCTGCGCTCGGTGCAGCTGGACTACCCGAGCAGCAGCGGCATGGCGCGGCCCTACGCCAAAGGGTTCGGTTGCCCGGTTACCTTTGGCGCGGCCCACAGCGCTATCGGTTTCGATGCTGCCTGGCTGGCCCGGCGCCTGCCCCTGGCGGACCCGGTGACCCACAAGGAAATGCTCGAACAGTGTCGCCGGCAGAACGTCGAATTCGCTGCCCGCCGCGCCTGGCTTGAGCGGGTGCGCGGCCTGCTTGCCGCCCGACTACAGGACCCGCCGGGGCTGGAAGAGCTGGCGCGGCAGATGAACTGCTCGTCGCGCAGCCTGCGCCGCCACCTGGCCCAGCAGCAGACCAGCTACCAGCAGTTGCTCGATGAGCTGCGCTTCACCCGTGCCAAGGAAATGCTCCAGAAAGGCGACATCCCCATCTACCGCATCGCCGAAGAACTCGGCTTCAGCGAAACCGCCAGCCTGCGCCATGCCTTCCAGCGCTGGAGCGGCCAGCCGCCGAGTCATTTCCGGGGTTAATGGCGGCAGGGGAGTCGCTTGTCCATGTGGGGGCGAATTCATTCGCCCCCACAGTACGGCTACGCGGCGCTCAGTGCCGGCACCACTTCCTGCGTCAGCCAGTGGCGCAGGTTGCGGTTTCCGGGTGGTAGAAGCGGCGCAGGAGCGGGTCGTAGCTGCCCGATTCGCTGATCATCCACCCGGATAGGTCCAGAGAAGGGTGGCGGACTGTGCAAGGTTGGAACCACCGGTGTAGCAACCGGCCGGGCGAATGCCCGCCTCGCACAGTCCGCCATGACTGCCAGAT
Organism: Pseudomonas sp. D(2018); assembly: GCF_005502555.1. NCBI lineage: Bacteria > Pseudomonadati > Pseudomonadota > Gammaproteobacteria > Pseudomonadales > Pseudomonadaceae > Pseudomonas > Pseudomonas sp. D(2018). The sequence goes on along the minus strand of NZ_SCOK01000001.1, from coordinate 200,065 downwards.
GACTGAAGGTGATGCCCAGTCGACCTGCATGGCTTTCTGCGCGCTACATTCCGGGGTTCCAGCCCGGGTCGCGACCAGCGTCGCAACGAGGCCGGATGCTGCCCAAGGGGCTTGTAGGACGGCAATGCGGTTGGAGGATTGGCTCGGAGCGCTGCTTCGGTAGGATGGGTAGAGCGAGCGAAACCCATCAATCCGGCAGCATGGGTTTCGCAGGCTCGCGGAGTGCCGCCCGATCCATCCGATGATGGCTGGATTGTTTTGTGGCCACATATGTTGGCCATTTAGATCCCCTATTGGCCGTCCCTGCCACTGCGCAAACACCCATGGTTCCGCACAGAATCCCCCATCAATAACAAGACCGATGAGGTGCTCCCCATGCTGACCGTCTATAGCGACGATCACCGTCTCCACTTTGGCCAGTCGGAACTGGTCGATGGCAAGCTCCAGCCCTGCTTCGAAATGCCCAGCCGCGCGGACACCGTGCTGGCGCGGGTACGCCAGCAGGCAATCGGTGAAGTGATCGAGCCGAAGGACTTCGGCCTGGAGCCGGTCCTGCGCGTGCATGACGCGGCTTATGTGGAGTTCCTCAAGGGTGCCTGGGACCGCTGGGCCGCCGAAGGCCATAGCTGCGACATGCTCCCCACCACCTTCCCGGCACGCCGCCTGCGCCGCGATGGCCCGATCCCCACCGCGCTGCATGGCCAGCTCGGTCACTACTGCTTCGACACCGAGGCGCCGATCACTGCCGGCACCTGGCAGGCCGTGTACAGCTCCGCCCAGGTGGCGCTGACCGCCCAGGACCACATGCGCCAGGGCGCCAACACCGCCTTCGCCCTTTGCCGTCCGCCGGGCCACCACGCCGGCAGCGACTTCATGGGCGGCTACTGCTTCTTCAACAACGCCGCCATCGTCACCCAGGCCTTCCTCGACCAGGGCGCCAAACGCGTGGCCATCCTCGACGTCGACTATCACCACGGCAACGGCACCCAGGAGCTGTTCTACGATCGCAGCGACGTGCTCTTCGCCTCCATCCACGGCGACCCGCTGGTGGAGTACCCCTACTACCTGGGGCATGCCGATGAGCGCGGCGAAGGCGAAGGTGCCGGCTTCAACCACAACTACCCGCTGCCCCATGGCACCGGCTGGGACGGCTGGTCCGCTGCGCTCGACGACGCCTGCCGGAAGATCGCCGCGTACGCGCCGGATGCGCTGGTGATCTCCCTGGGCGTGGACACCTACAAGGACGACCCCATCTCCAAGTTCAAGCTGGACTCGCCCGACTACATCCGCATGGGCCAGCGCATCGCCGCCCTCGGTCTGCCGACCCTGTTCATCATGGAAGGCGGCTACGCGGTGGAAGCCATCGGCGTGAATGCGGTGAACGTGTTGCAAGGCTATGAAGGAGCTGCGCAATGAAGGCGCGCATCCTGCTGGCGGGGGCCCTGCTGGGCGCTTCGTTGAATGCCGTCGCCGAGCCCCAGGTACGCATCTACAACTGGTTCGATTACATCGGCCCGGACACCCTGAAGAACTTCCAGGCCGACAGCGGCATCAAGCCCCAGTACGACGTTTACGACAGCAACGAAGTGCTGGAGGCCAAGCTGCTTTCCGGCAATTCCGGCTACGACCTGGTGGTGCCCAGTGACAGCTTCCTGCCCAACTACATGAAGGCCGGGGTGTTCCAGCCGCTGGACAAGAGCAAGCTGCCCAACTGGAAGAACCTCAACCCGGCGCTGCTCAAGGTGCTGGCCGCGAAGGACCCGGGCAACCAGTACGTGATGCCCTACATGTGGGGCACCAATGGCATCGCCTACAACGTCGACAAGGTGAAAGCGGTACTGGGGGAGAACGCCCCGGTTGATTCCTGGGAGCTGATCTTCAACCCGGACAACCTGGCCAAGTTGAAGCAGTGCGGCGTTGCCTTCCTCGATTCGCCCACCGAGGTGATCCCGGAAGTGCTGCACTACCTGGGCCTGTCGCCTAACAGCCACAACCCGGACGACTACAAGAAGGCCGAGGAGCTGCTGGCGAAGCTGCGGCCTCACGTCAGCTATTTCAGCTCGTCGAAGTTCGTCACCGATCTGGCCAATGGCGAAGTCTGTGTGGCGCTGGCCTGGTCCGGCGGCGCGATGCAGGCGGCAGCGCGGGCGCGTGAGGCCGGCAACGGGGTGAAGGTGGAATACCGCATTCCCAAGGAAGGCACCGCCGCCTGGTTCGATGTGCTGGCCATTCCGAAGGATGCGCAGAACGTCGAGCAGGCCCACGCCTTCCTCAACTACCTGCTGCGCCCGGAAGTGGTGGCGCCCATCTCCGACCACGTGGCCTACGCCAACCCCAACCAGGCGGCGGATCAGTTGACCTCTGCGGAGCTGCGCGACAACCCCAACGTCTACCCGCCGGCCGAGGTGCAGGCCCGGCTGTTCTCGGTGGAAATGCTGCCGCCGAAGCTGGAGCGCATCCGGACCCGCACCTGGACCAAGGTCAAGACCGGCACCTAGCGCCGGCCCTTTGCAGGATGGTGCGGACGGCGTACCACTAGGGCAGCGATACCCATCAGTGTTGATCGATGGGTATCGCTGCGCTCCACCGCATCCTACGGGCCCGGTTCCCACACTGGAACTTCGTAGGATGGTGCGGGCGGCGTACCGCTAGAGCGAAGCGAAACCCATCAGTGCGAGTCGATGGGTATCGCTGCGCTCCACCGCATCCTACGGGGCGGGGTCCCATTCAGTTTCGGCCTGCTTGGCGAATGAACTCGCCCCTACAGGGTTGGCGCCCGGACGAGCCATCAATCCCCCCGCCAGCACCAATCCCGCCCCCGCTAAATAGAGTGCCGGTTGCAGGCTACCGCCGAGGTGGCTGCTGACCGCTGCCAGCAGCGGGCCGAGCAGTTGCCCAAGGGCGAAGGCGGCGGTCAGCAGCCCGACATTGCGCGAATGGCCGTGCGGGTCCAGTTCCCGTGCGTACTGCATCACCAGTTGCATACCGGCAAGGAAGGGACCGCCGCTGAGGATCACGCCCAGGGTCAGTCCAGCCATGCCCGGCAGGGTGCAGGCGAGGGTGCCGAGCGCCTGCAGCCAGAGCGCTACCACCATCCAGCGCCGTGTACCGCCGGGGCTCCGCCGGCGCAGGCTGACCAGCACTACGCCCAACGCAGCCGCCAGGCCGAAGGCCGGCCAGAACAGGTCTGCCTGCCATTGTCCGTGGAAGCGCGCGGCTGCCATCTGCGAGAGGAAGGTGGCCGGGATGATGTAGCCCAAGCCCACCAGTCCGTATGCAACCAGCAAGGCGTAGAAGGCTTTTGGCCGGGCGCGGGCCGGCGTTTCCATCTGCGGCGCTGCTGTCGGTGCGGAGGGCAGCAGTGGCTGGGTCAGCAGGGTCAATACGAGTGCCAGCGCGCCGAACGCCAGCCAGAGCGCGGCAGAGCCTTGGCCTTGCAGGTTCAGCTGCAGGGCCAGCAGGCCGGTCAGCATCACGCCAAAGGCCGGGCCCGCGAATACCAGGCTGCCCAAGCGAGGCCGATTGGCGTCCGCTGCAATACGCTGGCTGAGGCCGGTGACCACCACCAGCACCCAGGCGCTGGCGACGCCCAGGGCGAAGCGCAGCAGGACGTGGGGCCAGAGACCTTCCGCCGGCACCGAGGCCAGGGTCAGCAGCGCAGTGGCCCAGAGTCCGATCACCAGACGCAGGCGAGCCTGGCCCGGCGACCTGACATTGAAGGCATCCAGTGCGCCGATCAGGTAGCCCAGGTAGTTGGCGGCGGCCACCAGGCCGGCGCCGGTCAGGCTTACCTGGCCTTCGGCGATCAGGTGCGGGAGTTGCGGGGTGAGGGCAAAGCGGCCAACGCCCATGGCGACGAGCAGGGCCAGAAAGCAGGCGAATAGACGGATCAGCGTGGGCATGGGAGTTCTCCGGTGCTGGTCATCGGGATTTCCATGCTAGGGGCTGGATGTATTCATTAAAAACGAATAAAAATGAACGTATATGTTCTCTTTTATTGAATGGTTTGCCATGGAACTCAGCCAGCTCCGCATCTTCCAGGCCGTCGCCGAGGAAGGCTCCATCACCCGCGCTGCCACGCGTATGCATCGGGTCCCGTCCAACCTCTCGACGCGCTTGCGCCAGCTCGAGGATGCCCTGGGTGTCGAGCTGTTCCTGCGCGAACGGCAGCGCCTGACGTTGTCTCCGGCGGGCAAGGTGCTGTTGGGTTACGCCGAGCGCATGTTTGCCCTGCAGGCCGAGGCCGAGGCGGCCTTGCGTGGCGGTGAGCCGGCTGGGGACTTCGTGATTGGGTCCATGTTCAGCACCGCCGCCATCCACCTTCCACCCATGCTGGTGCGCTACCACCGCACTTGGCCCGCGGTGAACCTGCAGGTGCAGACCGCACCCAGTGGCGAGCTGCTGGAAGGCCTGCTCGGTGGCCGGCTGGATGCCGCTCTGGTAGACGGCCCGGTGGAATTCGCCGAGCTCGACGGCCTGCCGATGTTCGAAGAAGAGATGGTGCTGATCACCGAGGCTGCCCATGGGCCGGTGAAGTCGGCTCAGGATGTGGCCGGGCTGGAGGTCTACGCCTTCCGCCAGAGCTGCTCCTATCGCCGCCGCCTGGAAGGCTGGTTCGTTGCCTCGCGGGTGCCCATGGCGCCGCCCATGGAGATCGAGTCCTACCACAGCATGCTGGCCTGCGTGATCGCCGGCGGCGGCATTGCCCTGGTACCGCGTTCGATGCTGGAAAGCCTGCCCGGGCGGGACGAGGTGCGGGTTCACCAACTGGACGCGCCATTCAATCGCACCACCACCTGGCTGATGTGGCGCAAGGGCATGCTCGGCGCCAACCTGCGTGCCTGGATCGACCTGCAGCAGGACGGCCGCCAGGCGCAGTAGGATCACGCGCCACCGATCCATCATCGGTGTCATGCATGGTTGTAGGGCGGCTCCGTAATACCGTTCAGCGGTTTGATTCAGGTCAGTAGGAAATTTCTGGGCGAGCGTATTTTGGATCTTGCCCGGAGCAACTAAGCTCCAGACAAGGGTGGCCGAAGAAGCACGGGCCACCCGACCAATGTCCCAGGAAAGGGGGTCAAGCATGAAGAAACGACTAGAAGCGTGGATGTGGCAACTGGGTGTCGCGCTGGGTCTGATCGAAGCACCGCGCCTGCAACCCATCCCAATCCGTAGCGAAGAGCAGCGCCGTCTCGCCGAGCAGCGCCGCTTGAGGGAGTAACCGGCTTACTCGTGAGCCCTGAGCCAGTTGTCCGCCAACTCGCGCAGGCGCTCACCCGAGAAGCTCGGGAAATGACCACCATGCACGGTGCGCACCGGAAGGTCGCGCAGCCGTGCGAGGCTTTTGGCGTAGTCATCCAGGTTCGAGTGGTAGGCGTTATCGATCAGCGGACCGTCGTAGATGATGTCGCCGCTGAAGAGTGTGCCTGTCTTCGATTCCCACAGGCTGATGCCGCCGGGTGAATGCCCGGGGGTATGCAGCACCTCCAGGACCCGGTCTCCCAGGTCCAGCACATCGCCCTCATCGATCAACCGCGTCGCCGGCGCCGCTTTCACGCGGTATTCGGCGTAGCACAGCGGGCAGTCCGGGTGCGCTTCGAACATCTCATCACCGACGAAATCCGCCGACAGGGTATTGGCCCCGGTGGGCGTGGCCAGTATGTCCGCTTCCGCTGGGTGAACCAGGCGTTCGGGGAATTCGTGGTGGCCGGCGATATGGTCGAAGTGGGTGTGGCTGGCCACGGCCAGCAACGGCCGCTGGGTGAGCCAGGGCAACTGTTCGCGCAGGCTGACCAGGCCCGATCCGGAGTCGATCAGCAGGTCCTTGTCGCGGCCCTGCACGTGCCAGAGGTTGCAGCGGTAGAAGGGGCGCACGAAGGGCTCGCTGATCAGGCTGATGCCGTCGTAGCAGTGCTCGACGTCGAACCATTGGTCACGACTGACGATTTTCATGGGGTGCTCCGTGCCTGGATTGCATGGGCTGAATCTGTAGGGTAGGTCGCCCAGGGGGGGCTATCGAATAAAAAAAGCCCCGGTCGGCAGGGCCGGACCGGGGCGGGAAATGCCGCCTCCGGGGAGAGGCGGCAGTGCATGTCAGGCCAGTTCGCCCGTTGCAGCCGGGCGGCGGGACAGCAGGCTGATGACCACGAAGCTCACCGCGCCTACAGCCAGGCTGTAGTAGATCGGGGTGTTGGCTTCGAGGCCGTCGGTGTACATGAAGACGCAGGCGGTGATGCTGCCCAGGACCATGCTGGCGATGGCACCGGCGGTGCTGGCGCGCTTCCAGTAGATGGCACCCAGCAGCGGAATCAGCATGCCGCCTACCAGCAGGTTGTACGCCAGGGTCAGGGCGCTGATCACGTCGCTGACGACCAGGGCGATACCGAGGACCACCAAGCCGAGCAGCAGGGTGAAGACGCGGTTTTCATGGGCACTGCCTTCCTCGTCCTTGCGGCCGGTGAACAGCGGCCACAGGTCCTGCGCGGCGGTGGTGGAGGCGGCCAGCAGGCCGGCGCTGGCGGTGGACATCAGGGCGGCCAGGGCAGCGGCGATCACCAGGCCACGGATGCCATCCGGCAGGCTCAGTTGAACGATGCTGGCGAAGGCGTTGTTGACGTTGTCCAGGTCGGGCAGCAGCACCTTGGCGGCCATGCCGATCGCTGCGGCGGCCAGACCGTAGAGCACGCAGTAGACGCCAGCGGCAGTGCCGGCGACCTTGGCCACGTTTTCGCTACGGGCCGTGAACACGCGCTGCCAGATGTCCTGGCCGATGAAGATGCCGAAGAAGTAGATCAGGAAGTAGGTGATGATGGTGTCCCAACCGATGGCGGTCATGGAGAAGTAGCTTGCCGGAAGCTTCTCGACCAGAGCGTCCCAGCCACCTGCGTCACTGATGGACATCGGCATCAGGATGAAGACCAGGCCGATGGTCATGATCAGGAACTGCACGATGTCGGTCAGCGTCAGGGACCACATGCCACCGATGGTGGAGTAGGCAACCACGATGCCGCCGCCGATCAGGATGGCGATCCAGAAGGGCATGTCGAACAGCACCTGCATGACGGTGCCGATGGCGATGGTGGAGGTCGCGCCGATCATCAGGGCGTAGACCAGCATGATGGCGGCGCTGGCGTGGCGCGCCGTTGGGTTGTAGCGACGTTCCAGCACCTGGGTGACGGTGTAGATCTTCAGCTTCAGCAGCGGCTTGGCGAGGAACAGGCTGATACCGATGATGCCCAGGCCCAGGGCGGCGCAGAGCCAGAAACCGGAAAGGCCGTGGACGTAGCCCAGGCGAACGGTGCCAATGGTGGAGGCGCCGCCGAGAACCGTGGCGGCCATGGTGCCGAGGTAGAAGCCCGGGCCCAGGTTGCGCCCGGCCACCAGGTAGTCTTCACGGGTCTTGGCGCGGCGCATGCCGTACCAGCCCAGTGCGAGCATGGCAGCTACGTATAGGAGTACTACGAATAAATCCAAAGCCATTTCAGGTCTCTCTTACTATTGTTGTTGTCGCGGTTCGCAAGTCCACGACTGGTGTTGCAAGGCGCGCAACGCTTCACACTGCGCCGTTATCAAGCAATCCCGCTTGTCCTAGTCCTTGTATTCGGGGCACTCCCGCTCGAGCTTTCTCAGCCAGGCTTCCCAGACCAGCTGGCGTTGCCACTCGCTCGCCTGGAACTGCTCGCACGCGTGCACGCTGAGCTCGTTGGGCATCTCACGGATGCCCCGCAGGGTGGAGGCGGCGATCTGTATCTCGCACGCCTTGTTCAGGTAGTACATGACGTAGAAGGCGTCGGCGACGCTGGCGCCCACGCTGAGCAGGCCGTGATGGCGCAGCATCAGGGCGATGTTGTCGCCCAGCGATGCCACCAGCCGCTCGCGCTCACCCAGGTCCAGGGCGATGCCTTCGTAGGTGTGGTAACCCACCCGCTGGTGGAACTCGGCGCTGATCTGGTTGAGCTGGGCCAGGCCGTTGTCCGCCGCGGCCACCGCCATGCCCGCCAGGGTATGGGTGTGGATCACGCAGTGGGCATCGGCGCGGGCCATGTGCACGGCGCTGTGAATGGTGAAGCCCGCGACGTTGTAGTCGGCGTTGCCTTCCAGCACCCGGCCATGCATGTCGACCACGATCAGGTCGCTGGCGCGGATTTCCTCGAACATCAGCCCGAAGGGGTTGATCAGGAACCGCGGCTCGACGCCCGGCAGGCGCACCGAAAAGTGGGTGTAGAGGGTGTCGTCCCAGCCGAAGAGGGCGGCCAGCCGGTAGGCGGCCGCCAGGTCACGGCGCAGGATGGCTTCGTTCTGTGCGTTCATCAGTGACGGATCTGCGAAAGGAATGCGCGGGTACGCGGATGCTGTGGGTTGTCGAAGAACTCGCCGGGCGTGGCGGTTTCCACGATCTGGCCGGCGTCCATGAACACCACGCGGTCGGCCACCTTGCGGGCGAAGCCCATCTCGTGGGTCACGCAGAGCATGGTCATGCCGTCCTGGGCCAGCTCGGTCATCACTTCCAGCACTTCGCCGACCATTTCCGGGTCCAGCGCCGAGGTGGGCTCGTCGAACAGCATCACCTTGGGGTTCATGCACAGGGCGCGGGCGATGGCCACGCGCTGCTGCTGGCCGCCGGAGAGCTGGCCGGGCTTCTTGTGCGCCTGGGAACCGATATGCACGCGGTTGAGGTAGCGCAGGGCCAGCTCCTCGGCTTCCTTGCGCGGCATGCCACGGACCTTCATCGGCGCCAGGGTGCAGTTCTCGAGCACCGTCATGTGGGGGAACAGGTTGAAGTTCTGGAACACCATGCCCACTTCGCGACGCACGTGGTCGCTACCGGCCTTGGTGGAGATGTCCTGGTTCTCGACAATGATGGTGCCGCTGTCATGGGGATTGAGGCGGTTGATGCAGCGGATCAGGGTCGATTTGCCGGAGCCTGACGGGCCGCAGATGACGATTTTCTCGCCCTGGCGCACCGACAGGTCGATGCCCTGCAGCACCTGGAAATCCTCATAGCGCTTGCCGACGTTCTGCAGACGAATGATTTCGTTCATGGCGGGGTCCTCAGATACGACGCATGCGAGCCAGGGTGCGTTGCACCAGGCCGACGGATTTGCTGCTGGCGCTGCCCTGGGCATCCCAGGAGAGGCGTCGTTCGAGTCCGCTTTGCATCCAGGTCAGGGTGTAGACCATGGCGAGGTAGTAAACGAGCGCGACGGCGTAGTACTCGGAGAACTGGAAGGTGGTGGAGACCGTCTGCGAGGTCACCGCCATCAGTTCCTGCAGCGAGATGACCGACGCCAGCGAGGTGATCTTCAGCAGGGTGATGAATTCGTTGGCGGTCGGCGGTACGGCGATGCGCGCGGCCTGCGGCATGATGACGTAACGGAAGGTGTGCCAGCGCGACAGGCCCAGGGCGTGGCCGGCGGCGTACTGGCCCTTGTCCACGGATTTCAGCGCGGCGCGGTTGATCTCCACCTGGTAGGCGGCTTCGTTGAGCGACAGCGCGATCCAGGCAGCGATGAAGGGGGTGAACCATTCTTCACGGAACACCGGGAAGAACTGCGGCAGGGCGTTCCACACGAACAACAGTTGCAGCAGCGTCGGGGCGCCGCGGAATACGCTGAGTACGCCGCGCAGCGTGCTGCGCCACACGCTCGCCGGACCGTCCAGGGCCAGGGCGCAGGGAATGGAAATCAGGATGCCCACCGAGTGGGACACCAGGGCCAGCACCAGGGTGATGCAAGCGCCCTGGAAGAAGTGCCAGGACGTCAGGGCGTCCCAGAAGACAGTCACATCGAAGTTCATGTACGTGTCCTGCGTGAATGGAAGCGTGCCGTTGCACCCTCCCCCGCGAGCGGGAGAGGGGCGGGCCGTTGGCCTTGCTTACTGCGCGGCGGTTTCCAGGTTGGCTGGATCGAGCTTCCATTTCTCGGCGATGGACTTGAGGGTGCCGTCGGCTTTCAGGGCCGACACCGCGTCCTCGACGGCTTTCTTGTCTTCCGGGCTCGGACGCATGTAGGCGCCGAAGATGTCCTTTTCGGGGAACGCGTAGAGGGTCTTGAACTGGCCAGGGGTCTGCAGTTCGCGGTAGGCCAGCTCGGTGTCCTGGGACAGGCCGGCGGCGGCGCGGCCAACCAGTACCTGCTGGGCCACGTCACTGCCTTTCGGATAGGTCTGCAGGGTGGCCGGGGCCTTGCCAGCGGCCTTCAGGTCAGCATTGAGCTTTTCCATGATGGTCACGTAGCGGGTGCCGGACTGCACCGCCACTACCTTGCCGGAGAGGTCGTCCAGGCTGTTCAGTGTGAGGTCGCTCTTGCCGCTGCCAAAGACGATGGTGGCGCTGGAGAGGTAGGCCACGGCGTTCAGCTTCTGGGTGCGCTCGGGTGTGATCAGCGTGCCGCTGATGACCGCGTCGCAACGCTTGGCATCCAGGCCCGGGAGCAGGCCGGTGAACTCGGTGACGATGAAGCGAGGTTTTACGCCCCAGTGCTTGGCCAGGGCGCGAATCAGGTCCGCGTCGAAGCCGCTGGGTTCGCGGTCACCGGTTTTCTCGAAGAACTCCAGCGGCGGGAACGTCGGGTCGGAACAGACCTGGAAGCTTCCCGAACTCACGAACGAGGGCTTGGCATCGGCGGCCATGGCGCCACCGCTGAGGGTGGCGGCGAACAGACCGGCGAGGGCAAACAGTTTCAGCGGACGATTGCTCATCGTTAACTCCTTCAAGGCGTATTGCAGTGGTTGTTGTTGTAGGCAGTCGCAATAAAGTGGAGCTGTTTCGTTCTTATGCAGCGTCAGGAGAAACCTGAGCGGTCGTTTCGGATGTCTTGCCCGCCGGGAGCCAGCGCGGGCCCTTGGGGCCGTTGTTAAGGGCCGGTTCCTGAACAGTTGTCAGCAGTGCCAGTGGGCAGCGGCTCGTTGCTGCCCGGTCATGGCTGCGTTCAACGACGCACAACGCCCGGCAGGACGCAGAGCATTTCGTAGAGCAGGTTGGCGCCCAGCAGCGAGGTGTTGCCGGTGGTGTCGTAGGGCGGGGAGACTTCGACCAGGTCGCCGCCGATGACGTCCAGGCCCTGGCAGCCACGGATGATTTCCATCGCCTGGATGGTGGTCAGGCCGCCGATTTCCGGGGTGCCGGTACCGGGCGCCCAGGCCGGGTCGATGCCGTCGATGTCGAAGGAGAGGTAAACCGGGCCGCCGCCGACTTTCTCGCGGACTTCGGCCATCAGCGGTGCCAGCGACTTGTGCCAGCACTCTTCGGCCTGGACCACGCGGAAGCCCTGCTTGCGGCTCCAGTTGAAGTCTTCGGCGGTGTAGCCCTGGGCGCGCAGGCCGATCTGCACCACGCGGTCGCAATCCAGCAGGCCTTCTTCCACGGCGCGGCGGAAGGTGGTGCCGTGGGCGATCTTCTCGCCGAACATGTGGTCGTTGACGTCGGCGTGGGCGTCGATGTGCACCAGGCCCACCTTGCCGTGCACCTTGTTGATAGCACGCAGGATCGGCAGGGTGATGGTGTGGTCGCCGCCCAGGGTCAGCGGAACGATGCCGTGGCCGAGGATGCGGTCGTATTCCTGCTCGATGATGCGCACGGCTTCCAGCAGGTTGAAGGTGTTGATGGCCACGTCGCCGATGTCGGCCACGTTCAGCGAATCGAAGGGCGCTGCGCCGGTCGCCATGTTGTACGGACGGATCATCACCGATTCGGCGCGGATTTCGCGGGGGCCGAAGCGGGTGCCGGAGCGCAGGGAGGTGCCGATGTCCAGCGGAACGCCGACGAAGGCGGCATCCAGGGCGTCGAGTTCGGCGGGAGTTTGAATGTGGGGCAGGCGCATCATGGTGGCGATGCCGCCGAAACGGGGCATTTCATTGCCGCCCAGGGGCTGATGGAGTTTCTTGTCCACGGGGTGGCCTCACGGTTGTTGTGGTTGTAGGTAGTGGGGGGATTCTGGTGACAGTGCCATCACGGACAAATCGCTGGCGGCAAATAATTACTTCAAGGATTTCTAAACTATCGGGAGCGGGTAAGATGCCGTCCTACCGGCAGGGGCTCTGCTTCCTGTAGGGCCGAATGAATTCGCCCCTACATCGTTCAACCGCACCCGGAACCGTGAGTACTTCCATGTCCACCGCCATGCCTGATCTGAAACTCCTGCGCATCTTCGCCAGCGTGGTCCGCAACCAGGGCTTCGCCGCCGCGCAGCAGGAGCTGAACCTCTCCACCTCGGCCATCAGCACCTATATGAGCCAGCTGGAAGGGCAGGTCGGCCTGACGCTCTGTCACCGTGGGCGCGGCGGGTTCAGCCTGACCAGCAAAGGCGAACTGTACTACCAGGAAACCCTGCGTCTGTTGGGTGAACTGGAAAGCTTCGAGCGCTACTCCGCCTCCCTCAAGGGCGAGCTGCGCGGCACGCTGAACCTCGGCGTGCTCGACTCCACGGTGAGCGATCCCGCTTTGCCGCTGGCTGAAGTGATCGGCGCCTACAGCCAGGAACACGCAGCGGTGCACCTGCACCTCTCGGTGATGAGCCCTTACGACCTGCAGCTCGGCGTGCTCGACAACCGCCTGGACCTGGCCATCGGCGCGTTCTCCACGCGGATGAACGGCCTGGTCTACCAGCCGCTCTACCGCGAACAGCACTGGCTCTACTGCAGTGAACGCCACCCGCTGTACAACGAGCGGCGCATTCCCGGCGAGCTCATCACCCAGCAGCGCATGGTGGGGCGTGGCTACTGGAGCCAGGCAGAACTGGCGCGCCACGGCTTCAAGCACAGTGCGGCGACCGTGGAATCCATGGAAGCGCAACTGATCCTGGTGCTGTCTGGCGCCTACATCGGCTACCTGCCCGAGCACTATGCCCAGCCCTGGGTCGAGCAGCAGCGTCTGCGGGTTCTGCTGCCGGCCACCTTCGGCTACCAGGCACCGTTTTCCATGATCCTGCGCCGGGGGCGGGCGAAGGAACCGTTGATCCTCACCTTCCGTGACCTGCTGCGGGCCCAACTGAACCTGCGCTGACGCACGCGGAATCATTGTGATGTGCTTTGCGTTTGGCGACCTCACCCGCGAGTTCCTTGCAGGGGCGAATTCATTGGCCAAGGGTGGCGTAGCCGCCCGGACACCCTGTGGCAGAATGCGCCTCTCAGGAGACCCTTCATGCCTCGCCCTCAATGCCCGCGTTGCCAGCGCCCCGAAACCCATTGCCTGTGCCCGCTGATTCCGTATCTGGCCAGCCGCACCCGCGTGCTGCTGTTGCAGCATCCGAGCGAGGTGAACCATGCCCTGAACACCGCGCGCCTGGCTGCCCTGGGACTGGCGAATGCGGAGTTGCGCGTGGGCGAGCGCTTCACCGATCTGGCCGAGACCCTCGCCGATTCCCGGTTCCGCGCCTGCCTGTTGTTCCCCGGCGAGACGGCCCGGCCGGTGGGTGAAATGGGGGCCGCCGATCCGCGCCCGCTGCTGCTGGTGGTGCCCGACGGCACCTGGCGCAAGGCGCGCAAGTTGCTCTACCTCAACCCCGAACTCGAAGCGCTGCCACGAGTGACCCTGCCCGAGGGGCTGACCTCCCGCTACCGCCTGCGCAAGGCACCCATGGCGGGTGCCCTGTCCACCCTCGAAGCCATCGTTGCAGCCCTCGACATCCTCGAAGCGCCGAATCGTTTCGATGAACTGCTGCGGCCGTTCGAGGCGTTGATCCAGGGACAGATCGAGGCGATGGGGGAGGAGACCTTCAGGAAGAATCACGGCGATGGTGAGTAAATCCCGAAGGGATGCACAAGCCAGCTCCCTCTCCCTTTGGGAGAGGGTTGGGGGTGAGGGTCGGTGGGAAATGCAGGGACTCGAAGGGGCAGGACTTCGTCCTGCTTGGCGATTGAAATGGCTCTGTCTGCATTACATGTTGCAAGTAGCTGCATTGCCCGTAGGAGCTGGCTTGCCAGCGAATGGCCGCGTTTCGCTGGCAAGCCAGCTCCTACAAGGCTCTTGGCCCGATGGTAAGTCTCTCGCAACCGCTAACGCAGACCTAGCGATTGAAATCGCCCCCACAGTGCCCAGGGGACTGAATCGCCTTACCGCTCGCGCATGGCTTCCTGCCGGGCTTTCAGCACCGGCTTGAGCAGGTAGTCGAGCACGCTCTTCTGGCCGGTGATGATGTCCACCGTGGCGACCATGCCGGGGATGATCAGCAGTGGGTGGTCGTCCTGTCCCAGGTGATTCTTATCGGTACGCACCTGGATCAGGTAGAAGCTCTTGCCTTCCTCGTCCTGGATGGTGTCGGCGCTGATCAGCTCCAGGCCGGCCTTGAGGCCGCCGTAGATGGTGTAGTCATAGGCCGTGAACTTGACCATGGCTTTCTGGCCGGGGTGCAGGAAGGCCACGTCCTGCGGGCGGATGCGCGCTTCGATCAGCAGGCTGTCTTCCAGCGGCACCACTTCCACCAGATCGCTGCCGGGCTGCACCACGCCGCCGATGGTGTTCACCTTGAGCTGCTTGATCACCCCGCGTACCGGAGACACCACGGTGGTGCGGCTTACGCGGTCATCGATGGCCTTGCCGGTGGAGGTTATCTTCGACAGCTCGGTGCGCACCTCGTTGAGTTCCTTGAAGGCGTCGGAGCGGAAGGCAAGCTGGCTTTCCTCCATCTTCCGCTCGATCTCGGACATGGCCGATTCGGCGCGAGGGATGGCCAGGTTGGTCGCCTCCAGTTCGCCACGGGTTTCCACGGCGCTGCGCTGCAGGCGGAGGATCTCCACCTGGGAGATGGCGCCGGCCTTCACCAGGGGCTGGGACATGTTCAGCTCCTGCTGGATCAGCCCCAGGCTGGAGCGGTACTGCCCGCTCTTGGAACGGAACTCGGCCAGTTCTTGCTTCTTCTGCCGCAGCTGTTCGCTGAGAATGCGCTGCTCGCTTTCGAGGCGCTGGGCGCGTGCCCGGTACAGCGATGTTTCGTCCTCGGCCAGTTGCGGCGCCTCGCGGATGATCTCTTCGGGCAGGGCCAGTTCGCGGCCCTCGGCTTCGGCTGAAAGGCGTTCGACGCGGGCCGTCAGGGCCAGCCTGTCAGCCTCGCTCTCGCCCTTGTTGGAGAGGAAGCGGGTGTCGTCCAGGCGCAGCAGCACGGCGCCCTTGTCCACCACCTGGCCCTCGCGCACGAGGATTTCCGAGACGATGCCGCCTTCCAGGTTCTGGATCACCTGCACCTTGCTGGAGGGGATCGCCTTGCCTTCACCGGTGGTCACTTCTTCCAGCACCGCGAAGTGCGCCCAGATCAGCGCCACCAGCAGCAGGGTACACGCCACCCAGACCGTGATGCGGGTGGCCCGTGGCGAGTCTTCCAGCATGGCGCCGGCCACTTCCGGCATGAACGCGGTATCGGCGCCGTTGCGGCGACCGAAGTAGGGGGTGGACTTTTCTGCGCTGGCCATGGCGTGTCTCCTCAGGCATTGCCCTGGCCGATGCGGCCTTTGCGCAGGGCGTCGATGACGGTGTCCTTGGGCCCGTCAGCGACCACCTGGCCGTTGTCCAGTACCACCAGGCGATCGACAAGCGCCAGCATCGAGCTGCGATGGGTGATGAGGATCAGTGTCTTGCCCGCCGACCAGGTCGCCAGGCGCTGCCGCAGTTGCTCTTCGCTGCTGTTGTCCATGGCGCTGGTGGGTTCGTCGAGCACCAGCAGTGGCGGGTCGAGCAGCAGTGCGCGGGCCAGCAGCACGGCCTGGCGCTGGCCGCTGGAGAGCAGTTGGCCACGTTCGCCCACCGGTCGGTCGTAACCTTGCGGGTGCTGGCGGGCGAGCTCGCCGACGCCGGTCATTTCCGCGACTTCGAGCATGCGCTCGTCGCTGACGTAGCGTGCGCCCAGGGTCAGGTTGTCGCGCAGGCTGCCGGCCAGCAACGGCAGGTCGTGACTGACGTAGCCGATCTGCTGGCGCAGGTCGCCGATGTCGGTCTGCCGGAGGTCGATGCCATCCAGCAGCAGTTGGCCTTCGTCTGGCGCGTAGAAACCGAGAATCAGGCGTGCCAGGGTGCTCTTGCCCGAGCCGCTGCGGCCTATGATGCCGACGCGTTCTCCGGCGGCCAGGCGCAGGCTGACTTTGTTGAGCGCCGGGGTGGTTTGCCCTGGGTAGCGGAACTCCACCTGACAAACGTCCAGGTTGCCCTTGAACACCTGGTGTTCCAGCGGCTGCTGGATGGCCTCGCGCTCCTGGGGCAGGGTCATCAGGGCGTCGGTGGATTTCATGGTCAGACGCGCCTGCTGGTAGCGGGTTATCAGCCCGGCGATCTGCCCGAGTGGCGAGAGCACGCGGCTGTTGAGCATGTAGCAGGCCACCAGTGCACCGACGCTGAGGTTGCCGGCGATGATGCTGTAGACCCCGGCGACGATCACTGCCAGGCCGGCGAACTGCTGCATGAACAGGGTGCCGTTGGTGGCCAGGGCAGAGAGGAAGCGGGCATGGCTGTCGAGCCGGGTGAGGGCGCCGTGGGTGTGTTCCCAACGATGCTGGCGCTCGCTTTCGGCGCCGCAGGCCTTGAGGGTTTCCAGGCCCGAGAGGGTTTCGATCAGCAGCGCCTGGCGTTCGGCGCCCAGGGTCAGGCTGCGCTGCACCGTGTCACGCAGGCGCGTCTGGATGATCCAGGCGAAGAGCGCGGTGAGCGGGAAGGCGAGGAGCGGGATCACTACCAGGGGCCCGCCGAGCAGGCCGATCACCAGCAGCATCAGCACCGAGAAGGGCAGGTCGATCAGGCTGGTGAGGGTCACCGCGGTGAGGAATTCCCGCAGGCCCTGAAAGTCGTGGATGCTCTGGGCAAAGCCCCCGATGGTGGCCGGCCGCGCCTTGATCGACATGCCGATGATGCGCTCGAACAGCGTCGCCGAAAGCACCACGTCGGTCTTCTTGCCGGCGTTATCCAGCAGGTTGGCGCGCAGCACCCGCAGCAGCAGGTCGAAGCCAGTGCCAATGAGCAGGCCGATGGTCAGTACCCAGAGCGTCGAGGTGGCCTGGTTGGGCACTACGCGGTCGTAGGTCTGCATCACGAACAGCGGCACCAGCATGCCCAGCAGGTTGATCAGCAGGCTTGCCAGCATGGCATCGGCATAGAGCCAGCGGGATAGCCGCAAGGTGTCGCGGAACCAGGAGGTTACCCGTGGCACGAGCGGCGCGTGGGCATCTTCCAGTTCATGGCGCGGGCGAGCGAACAGGGCCTGGCCGCTGTACTCCAGGGCCAGTATGTCGCGGGGCACCCATTGCTCGCCGCCGTCGGCTTCGCAGGGCAGGATCAGCGCGCGGCCCTTGTCGTCGAACCGGGTCAGTACCGCGCTGCGGCCGCCCTTGAGCAGCAGCAGCAGCGGCAGGTTGAGTGGCGAGATGGCGTCCAGTTCGCGGCGCAGCAGACGACCCTGCAAACCGGCGCGCGCCGCCGCGCGAGGCAGCAGTTCCGCTGACAGGCGCTGGCCCGGCAACGGCAGGCCGCTGCTCAGGCTGGCGCGGCTGGCGGCACGACCATGCAGCCGGCACAGGATCAGCAGGCCGTCGAGCAGCGGGTCGTCATGGCCCTGGCGCGGATCTCTGGGACTGTCAGTCCGTTCCATGGTGGTCATGGTCCTGGACTCCCATGCGGGTTCACTTCATATCCGGCAACTGGGCTTCGCTCCTCACCTCGGTGAGGGCGACGGCTTCGGCCGGGACCACGACTTTCTGGCGGCGCAGCAGGTCGCCCATGGCCGAAATCACCCGGTACATGGAGAACTCTTCGGTGTAGCGCACCTCGACATAGCGGCGGTTGGCGGTGAAGAGCTCGTTCTCGCTGTCCAGCAGGTCCAGCAGGGTGCGCTGGCCGAGGCCGAACTGCTGCTGGTAAGCCTCGCGGACGCGGGCCGTGTAGTCGGCGTAGGCGCGTGCCTCGGGGGTCTGCTTGCGGGCGTTTTCCATGGCGTTCCAGGCCAGGGCAAGGTTTTCGTTCAGCACCCGCAGTGCGTTGTTGCGGATGTCCATCGACTGGTTGATCTGGTGGGCGGCGGCTTGCAGCCGGGCTTTGTCGCGCATGCCGTTGAACAGGTTGTAGTTCATCACCACACCGGCCCGCCAGGTGTTGTAGTGACCCTCGTCGCCCTGCACGTTGTCGTCAGCGGTGGTGGCCAGCTCGGCGTCCACGCGCGGGTAGAAGGGTGCCTTGGCGGATTCGTACTGGCTCTCGGCGGCCTGCACATCGGACTGGGCCGATTTCAGCAGGGGGTTGGTTTCCATCACGCCCTGGCGCGCGGCCACGAGGTCGGCGGGCATCTCACCCTTGATGGTGGCCGGTGTCACCAGTTCGTCGGCCGGCACGCCTACGGCGCTATAGAAATTGGCTTCGGCGTCGGCCAGGTTCACTTCCTCGGTGTAGAGGTTGTTCTTGGCCAGGGCCAGGCGCGCTTCGGCCTGGTCGAGGTCGGCGGTGCTGCCCACACCGCGCTCGCTGCGCAGGCCGATCTGGTCGTGGATACGCTCGTGGGCCATCAGGTTGTTCTTGGCCAGTGCCACCATCTCACGACGCTTGAGCACGTCCAGGTACACCTCCACGGTGCGCAGTGCCAGGCTCTCGGCGGTACCCAGGGTGAAGTAGGCGCGTGAATTGACCACGGCCTTGGTGCGATCCACCTCGTTGGGCGTGTTGAAACCATCGAACAGCATTTGCCGCAGACGCAGTTCGGCATCACGGAAATTCAGGGTTTCCTTATTGTGATCGCCGAGCGCTCGTGTGGACGGGCTGTCGCTCTGCTCCCGACCTACACCGGTTATCAGGTCGACGGTCGGCAGGTACCCACCTTTGGCGACTTTCGCTTCTTCGTCGGCGACCAGTCGATTCTGGGCGCTGGCGAGGAGTTCGGGGTGTTTGTCCAAGGTGCTCTGGATCGCGTCCGTGAGCGTCATGGCCTGGATTTGCGTGGCAGCCATGGCAAGCAGAATGCTGGACCACAGGGGAGTGAAAGTGCGCATTTTTTGTCGTTCTCCATGTCGGATTCTTGCTTCCTGGCGCCGAAAAATTGGCGAAAATCCATGGCAAACCGTTTCAGGCTTGTAACATCAGAGCTAAGAACAACTTTAGAAGGGGCTAAGAAGAATTTTTCACATGGATTATCAGGAAAAATTCTTATGCACTCGTCGGAAATTCAAGACATCTTTTTGCCAGCAGATCGCATGTTTTGGGGCTTCCAGGCCCCACTTGTGGGTGCCAAATGTGGTCAAGCACATATCAAGGAACTCAGGGCGGGGTAAATCCGACGGAGAAGGGCGACGTCGGACTGCGTGACGTTTTATTGACATTGCGTGGTTTTGTGCGGGTGTGAGCCTCTTCTCTCTGACGCTTCTTCATCGGACCGATGTCCGGTTTGACGTGCTGTGACTCTCATTGACTAGTGTCGGCGCTGCCCGTTTGGCAGCACGCGGTGCGGGAGGAAGGAGTCATGGCTGGATCAATCGGGGTCGTTCGGCAGGTCGTAGGTGAAGTCTTCGCCGTGGCAGCGGATGGTTCGCGTCGCTTGCTCACCGAAGGCGATCGGGTATTCGCTGGCGAGCAACTGGTCACCGGCGCCCAGGGCGCGGTGGCAGTGGCCCTGGCCAACGGCCAGGAATTGGTGCTCGGCCGCGAGAGCAGCATGGCGCTGAACAACAGCTTGCTGGCCGGCACCCCAGATGCCACCCAATCTGCCGCCGCTGATTCCGCCGCCACACCCAGCGAGCAGGACCTCACCGACGTCGAGAAGCTGCAGGCCGCCATCGAGGCGGGCGTAGACCCGACCCAGGCAGCCGAAGCAACTGCGGCAGGGCCGGGCTCGGGTGGCGGTGGTTCCGGTAACGCCGGTGGCGGTCACTCCTTTGTGCTGCTGGGAGAGACCGCAGGCAGGGTCGATCCCAATATCGGCTTCCCTACTGGCCCGATCGGCTCCGTTCCCGAGTTTCCCAATCCCGATGTCGCCATCGCGGCAGAGGAACTGGAGGTCGTCGTCCCTCCGGTCAATGGTGTGCCGGTCGCCGAAGATGATGCCCAGACGGTCGGAGAGGGCGGCGAAGGCGTGCAGGGCAATGTGCTGGATAACGACGACGGCGGCCCCGATCTGCCGACGCAGTTCCTTTCCTGGCAAGCCCCCGGTGCATCCAGCGGTCCGAACGGCAGCCTGCTGGTGAGCACCCCGTATGGTGTGGTGACCCTGAACCCCGACGGCAGCTACAACTTCGAACTGGCCAACGGTACGCCGGCAGTCGAAGGACTGGGCGAAGGGGAAACCGTCAATATCGACTTCGGCTACAGCATCCAGGACGGCAATGGCGACCAGAGCTCCGCAAATCTGACCATTACCATCGTCGGCCAAAATGACGTTCCAACCGTGGAAGTCAATTTCCCCAATGCCGAGGGCGGTGTCGTCCGGGTGTTCGAGCGTGGCCTGCCTGGCGGCTCCAGCGAAGGCGATGGCAGCAATGTGGTGCATGGCACCTTCACGATTCGGGACCCTGACGGCCTGGATAAGTTGAAGAGCCTGGGCGTTGGTGGCCTGGACCTGCAGATCGACCCGGATCACCCGCTTGCCAGCTTGATCGGCGGGGGGTTCGAAGCGGCTTTTGGCACGGTTCGGATCACAGGATTCGACGCTTCCACCGGCACCTTCAGCTTCAGTTACACGCTGACCAGGCCCATTTCCGACCTCGCCGCAGGCGACGAGCGAGATGGATTCCTCATCAGTTTGAGCGACGGCCTGGGTCTCCCGATTTCTACCAATGTCAGCATCGAGATCGTCGACGATGTGCCGCAGGCCAACCCGGACAGCGGCAGCCTGACCGAGAACGGCGTGCCGTCGAGCCTGTCCGGCAATGTGCTGGGCAACGACGTTGGCGGTGCCGACCAGCCCAAGGCCTTCACCAGCTGGAACGGTGTGGCAGGTGCCACCACGGGCGAGAATGGCAGCCTGCTGGTGAACACCCCGTATGGCGTGGTCACCCTGAATGCCGACGGTAGCTACAGCTTCGCGCTGGCCAACGGTTCGGCCGCGGTGGAAGCCCTGACCGAAGGCCAGCAGGTGACCCTGCAATACGCCTATTCGATGCAGGACGCCGACGGCGACCCGAGCAATTCGACGCTGACCCTCACCATCATCGGCAGCAACGACATCCCCACCATCGAGGTCAGCACCCCGGATGCCGAGAACGGGCTGGCCCAGGTCTTCGAGAAGGGCCTGGCGGATGGCAGCAGCGCGGGTGACGGCAGCACGGTCACCACTGGCAGCTTCAGCGTCGCGGACTCCGATGGCCTGGCCAACCTGAAGACCCTCAGCGTCGGCAGCCTGACGGTCGACCTGACCACCAGCGGCTTCGCCAGCCTGGTCGGGCAAAGCTTCGCGGCTGCCCATGGCACGGTGCTGATCACCGGCTACAGCAACGGCACCTACAGCTTCAGCTACACCCTGACCGAAGCCATCACCGACACCGCTGGTCCGGAGACGGACGGCTTCCTTATTAATGTGGGCGACGGGCTGGCCAATGCGTCGGCCACGGTGACCATCGAGATCGTCGACGATCTGCCACAGGCCAATCCCGACAGCGGCAGCCTGACCGAGAACGGCGTGCCGTCGAGCCTGTCCGGCAATGTGCTGGGCAACGATGTGGGCGGTGCCGACCAACCGAAAGCCTTCACCAGTTGGAACGGCGTGGCCGGTGCCACCACGGGTGAGAATGGCAGCCTGCTGGTGAACACCCCCTATGGCGTGGTCACCCTGAATGCCGACGGTAGCTACAGCTTCGCGCTGGCCAACGGTTCGGCCGCGGTGGAAGCCCTGACCGAAGGCCAGCAGGTCACCCTGCAATACGCCTATTCCATGCAGGACGCCGACGGCGATCCGAGCAATTCGACGCTGACCCTTACCATCACCGGCAGCAACGACATCCCCACCATCGAGGTCAGCACCCCGGATGCCGAGGGCGGGCTGGCCCAGGTCTTCGAGAAGGGCCTGGCGGATGGCAGTAGTGCGGGTGACGGCAGCACGGTCACCACCGGCAGCTTCACGGTCGCGGATTCGGACGGCCTGGCCAACCTGAAGACCCTCAGCGTCGGCAGCCTGACGGTCGACCTGACCACCAGCGGCTTCGCCAGCCTGGTCGGGCAAAGCTTCGCGGCGGCCCATGGCACCGTGCTGATCACCGGCTACAGCAATGGCACCTACAGCTTCAGCTACACCCTGACCGAAGCCACCACCGATGCCACTGGTCCGGAGACGGACGGCTTCCTTATTAATGTGGGCGACGGGCTGGCCAATGCGTCGGCCACGGTGACCATCGAGATCGTCGACGATGTGCCGCAGGCCAACCCGGACAGCGGCGGCCTGACCGAGAACGGCGTGCCGTCGAGCCTGTCCGGCAATGTGCTGGGCAACGATGTGGGCGGTGCCGACCAGCCCAAGGCCTTCACCAGCTGGAACGGTGTGGCCGGTGCCACCACGGGCGAAAATGGCAGCTTGCTGGTGAACACCCCCTATGGCGTGGTCACCCTGAATGCCGACGGTAGCTACAGCTTCGCGCTGGCCAACGGTTCGGCCGCGGTGGAAGCCCTGACCGAAGGCCAGCAGGTCACCCTGCAATACGCCTATTCCATGCAGGACGCCGACGGCGATCCGAGCAATTCAACGCTGACCCTTACCATCACCGGCAGCAACGACATCCCCACCATCGAGGTCAGCACCCCGGATGCCGAGAACGGGCTGGCCCAGGTCTTCGAGAAGGGCCTGGCGGATGGCAGCAGCGCGGGTGACGGCAGCACGGTCACCACTGGCAGCTTCAGCGTCGCGGACTCCGATGGCCTGGCCAACCTGAAGACCCTCAGCGTCGGCAGCCTGACGGTCGACCTGACCACCAGCGGCTTCGCCAGCCTGGTCGGGCAAAGCTTCGCGGCGGCCCATGGCACCGTGCTGATCACCGGCTACAGCAATGGCACCTACAGCTTCAGCTACACCCTGACCGAAGCCACCACCGACACCGCTGGTCCGGAGACGGACGGCTTCCTTATTAATGTGGGCGACGGGCTGGCCAATGCGTCGGCCACGGTGACCATCGAGATCGTCGACGATGTGCCGCAAGCGAAGGCCGACGATGCTTCGGTCAGTGAAGGCAGCAGCGTCAGCGGAAACGTGGTCAGTGGCGCTGGCTTGGGATCAGTAGCGGACGTGTTCGGTGCCGATGGCCGACCCTCACCGGCGACCGGTGTTGTGGGCGTGCGTACCGGTGGCGATGTTTCGACGCCGGCCGCTGGCGGCGTGGGGGTGCCAATCGATACCGGCCTGGGCACCCTGGTGCTGCATGCCGACGGCAGTTACACCTACACCAGCCACGCCAACGCCCTGGGGCAGGCGGGTGCAGTGGATACCTTCACCTACACCATCGTCGACGCCGATGGTGACCTGAGCACCACGACCCTGACCATCGACCTGTCGAACATCACCGTGGTTGGCGACGTGAAGGCCGGCTCGGACGACGACGTCCGCGAGGCAGCCCTGGGCTTCGGCAGCGAACCCACCAGCAATGACGAATTCGCCAGCGGCACCCTGGTAGCCAACGGAGGCAACGGCCCCTACAGCTTCAGTCTGGGCGTTGGCGCCGGCACCGGCCAGTACGGCCAGTTGGTAGTCAACAGCAATGGGTCTTACACCTACACGCTGATTTCTGCGCCCAAGGTCAATCCGGACAACAACGGCAACAACCTGCAGTTCACTGAAACCTTCACCTTCACGGTGACCGATGCCAACGGCAATACCGGCATCGGCACCCTGACCATCGACATCATCGACGATGTGCCGAGCATCAGCGTGAGGGGGCTGGAAGGGCTCGACCTGCAGGTCGACGAGACCACCCTGGGCGCCACCGACAGCACCAGCTTCGCCGGAGCCTTCTCGTCGGTGTTCGGCGCCGATGGCGCGGCCCTGAGCAATGCCATTACCTACAGCCTGGATGTGAAGTCGCCAGGGGTGGACAGCGGCCTGCGCGATACTGCGACCGGCAGCAGCATCCTGCTGTTCAAGGAAGGCGCGGATATCGTCGGCCGCGTGGTTGGAGGAGGGCAACTGGCCTTCCGCCTGAGTGTGGCCGCTGACGGCACGGTAACCCTGGAACAATCGCGCGCGATCTTCCACACCCCCAATGACGGGCCGGACCAGGCCGCAGGGCTGGCCGGTACCGATCTGATCACTCTGAACGCCACCATCACCGACGGCGATGGTGACCAGGACAGTGCCTCGCTCGACCTGGGCAACGCCATCAGCTTCAAGGATGACGCGCCCTGCATCGATCCGTCCGTGAAGGTCTATCTCGACGATGACGCCTTGCCCTATGGCAACCCCGGCGGCGAGGGCGACAGTGATCCCGACACCCGGAACACCAGCGGCACCATCGCCCATGATTTCGGTGCTGATGGCCCGGGTGAGATCGAGTTGCAGGATAGCGGCGCACCCCATGGTTTCACCTATGTGGAAACCCAAGGCGGCCTGCTGATCAAGCAGGGCGACGTGACCGTCATCACCATCACCCTGGACAAGTTCACCGGCGCCTACACCGTCACCCAGAACGCACCGATCCTGCATGCCAACGGTTACGACGAGAACGACCTGACCTTCGAGGTCGAGTACAAGATCGTCGACCGCGACGGCGACCGCGCCGATGGCTCGCTGTACATCAAGGTGGATGATGATACGCCTGTGGTGACCAGCCACCTGGCCCAGAGCGGCTCGCTGGAAGTGGACGAGAGCTACCTCGGGCAGTCCGCTTCCACCGATTTCTCAGGGCTTTTCAGTGGCGGTCATGGCGCCGATGGCGCGGGTTCCAGCCAGTACAGCCTGGGCATCAGCGGCGAAGGTGCCGACAGCGGCCTGGACGACTCCGAGACCGGCGTCGATATCCTGCTCTACACACTGGGCGACGGCGTCGTTGGCCGGGAAGGTGGTGAGGATGGCGAGATCGTTTTCAAGGTTTCGGTGGACGGTTATGGCAACGTCAGCCTGCAGCAACTACGCGCCATCCTGCACACCCCCGACAGTGGGCCGGATCAGGCCGCCGGCCTGGCGTCGGCCGATCTGGTCACCCTGACCCTGACCCTGACCGACCGCGATGGTGACAGCGCTTCGGCCTCGATTGGGCTGGGCAATGCCATCAGCTTCCGTGACGACGCGCCCAAGGTCAGCGCCAACGAGGCCGTGCAGCTGGACGACGATGCCCTGTACGGTGGCAACCCGAGCGGCACGGGCGACATCGACCCGAACACGGCGAACCTCACCGGTACCCTGGCTCACAGCTTTGGCGCTGATCGGCCGGGCTCCATCAGCCTGCTCACCAGCGGCGCACCGGACGGCTTCAACTATGTGAAAGACGGCGACAACTTGCTGATCAAGCAGGGTGGGGTGACCGTCATTACCGTGACCCTGGACTCGCTGAGCGGGGCCTATTCCGTTACCCAGAACGCCGCCATCCAGCATCCGGACGGTTACAACGAGAACGATGTCAGCTTCACCCTGACCTACAAGGTCACCGACCAGGACGGCGACTGGGCGCCGGGCAGCCTGACCATCAATGTCGATGACGACACCCCGACCGTCGGCAGCAATGCAGCGGTGCAGCTGGACGATGATGCGCTGTACGGCGGCAACCCGAGCGGCACGGGCGACGTCGACCCGAACACGGCGAACCTCACCGGCACCCTGGCTCACAGCGTTGGCGCTGATCGGCCGGGCTCCATCAGCCTGCTCACCAGCGGCGCACCGGACGGCTTCAGCTATGTGAAAGACGGCGACAACTTGCTGATCAAGCAGAGTGGGGTCACCGTCATTACGTTGACCCTGAATTGGGCCACCGGCGCCTACAGCGTGGTGCAGAACCTGCCCGTCAGCCACCCGGCCGGTGGGGATGAGAACGATCTGAGCTTCACCATCGGCTACAAGGTGACTGATGCAGATGGCGACTCGGCACAGGGCAGCCTGACCATCAACGTCGACGACGACATGCCTACCGTGACGACGACTGCGCCGGTGCAGCTCGATGATGATGCCCTGTACGGCGGAATTCCCTACGGCACGGGCGACGTCAGTCCGGACACCAGCAATCTGGGCGGAATTCTGGGTCACAGCTTTGGTGCCGACGGCCCCGGCGCGGTCAGCCTGCTCGCCACAGGTGCGCCGGATGGCTTCAGCTACGTGAAGGACGGCCATAACCTGCTGATCAAGCAAGGGGGGCAGACTGTCATCACCTTGACCCTGAACCCGGCCACCGGTGCCTACCAGGTGACCCAGAACAAGCCGATCCTGCATGAGGACGGCCAGCACGAGAACGATGTCAGCTTCACCATCAACTACCAGGTAAGCGACAAAGATGGCGACACCGCTGACGGCAGCCTGACCATCAATGTCGATGACGATACGCCCCAGGCAAAGAACGATTCGGCCTGCGTCAATGAAGCCCGGACCGAGGACTTCAATGTGGTCTTCGTGCTGGACTTCAGCGGCAGTATCGACAACGCCGAACTGGACCAGATGCTCACCGCGGTGCGTGCGGCCGGCCAGGCGCTGTTCAACGGTGCCAACGGTGATGTGAAGGTGCAAATCGTCGCGTTCTCCGGCACCGCCGGGTCCTATCCGGTGGCGACTGACTTCACTACCTTCTCCAACCAGATCAAGGCACTCAACCCGGCCGAGAGCGGCAGCCGGCCTTTCAATGGTCAGACCGACTTCACGGCCGCCATTGAAAAAACCATGACCGACTATCACCCGATTGCCGGCTACAACAACCAGGTGTTCTTCATCAGCGATGGCAACCCCAACGAGCAGACCGGTACGGGCGACAACTCCCTGGACGATGGAACCGCTGGCGACTGGAGCGACTTCATCGCCGAGCACGGCCTCCATGTCACCGCCATCGGTGTGGGTAACGGCATCAGTACTCCGCGCCTGCAGGATGTGGATCTCGACGGCTCGGGAATGCCCATCGCCGTAGGTAATTTCTCCGGCCTGATCAACACCCTGCTTGGGCAGGTCAGCAATGGCCTGGTCAGCGGCAACGTGCTGCGTGGCAACGATGGTGCGGTAGGGGGGGGCGATGACGATAACTTCGGCGCCGACGGGGCCGGCTACATCAAGTCCATCGTGATTGGTGGCAACACCCACAGCTGGAACGGCGACTCGGCCAGCGCGCAACTCAGCAACATCCTCACCACCGCAGGCGGCAAGCTGAGCTTCAACTTCGCCACCGGCGCGTGGAGCTATGTGGCACCCAGTGGCATCAGCGCCGACGTGCTGGAGCAATTCACCTACACCCTGGTGGATGCCGACAACGACCCCTCCAGCGCGGTGCTGAGCATTACCGTCAAGGCGCTGGACGATGCGCCCATGGCCAAGGACGACTTCCTGAGCACCAGCGAGGACCAGGCCCTCACCATCACCGCCCAGCAGCTGTTCGGCGCCGATGGAACCGGGCCGCTGAACGACAGTGATGGCGACTCCGCCAGCTTCACCAGCATCCGTATCACCCAGCTGGCCAGCAACGGCGTGCTCAAGCTGGATGGCACCAACGTGAACCCGAACCAGGTGATCTCCCTGGCCGACATCAACGCCGGCAAGCTGGAGTTCGTGCCCGACGCCAACGAGCACGGCGACCCCTACGCCACCTTCAAGTACCAGGTGAGCGACGGCACCAGCTACAGCAACGTGGCGACTGTAACCATCGAGGTCACGCCGGAGAACGATGCGCCGGTGGCGAAGGACGACAGCTTCAGCACCCACGAGGACTCGGCCGTCACCATCAGCTACAGCGGGTTGTTCGGTGCCGATGGCACAGGCGGCAACAACGACTACGACATCGATTCGGCGAGCTTCACCAAGATCAAGATCACCCAACTCCCGGTCGATGGACAACTGCAGCTCAACGGCGTACCCGTTGGACCTGGCGCCGAGGTGACGGTCGCCGATATCAGCGCCGGCAAGCTGAAGTTCGTGCCGGATGCCGATGAAAGCGGCAATCCCTACGCCACCTTCAAGTACCAGGTCAGCGATGGCGCGCTGTACAGCAACGAGGCCTCCGTCACCATCAAGGTGGACCCGGTCAACGACAAGCCACTGCTGGACCTGGACGACAACGACAGCAGCGGTGCCACGGGTGCCAACTACCAGTCCAGCTACACCGAAGGTGGACCGGCGGTTGCCATCGCCGACCTGGATACCCGTGTGACGGACGTAGACGACAGCAACATCGAGTCGGCCACCATCGTACTGACCAACGCCAAGGCGGGTGATGTGCTGTCTCTCGGCACCCTGTCGGGCGGTATCAGCGGTGTGGTGAACACCAGCGTGGCGGGCAAGATCACCGTCACCCTGACCGGCTCGGCCACCAAGGCGGCCTACGAGACGGCCATCGAGTCCATTCGCTACTCCAACAGCAGCAATACGCCGGATACCACGCCTCGCAACCTGACCGTGGTGGTCAACGACGGCAACCTCAACTCCAATGTCGCCGAGTCGCGCATCAGCGTGAGCGCCGTGGACAATGCGCCGGACGCCAGGAACGACCAGGCTTCGGTCACCGAAGGACAGGGCCAGGATTTCAACGTGGTGTTCGTTCTGGACTTCAGCGGCAGCATCAGCAACACCGAGCTGAACCAGATGCTCAGCGCCGTACGCGCGGCGGGGCAGGCGCTGTTCGATGGCACCACGGGTGACGTCAAGCTGCAGATCGTAGCCTTCTCCTCCACCGCGACCTCCTACCCGGTGGCGACTGACTTCAGCACGTTCTCCGCGCAGATCGCCGCCATCAACCCGGCCGAGGACGGCTCGCGACCGTTCAATGGCAATACCGACTTCACCGCTGGTATCGAGAAGACCATGGATGCCTACCAGCCGCTGTCGGGCTACAGCAACCAGGTGGTCTTCATCAGCGACGGCAACCCGAACGAACAGACCGGGAGCAACAACAATTCGCTGGCCGACGGCACGGCGACGGACTGGAACAACTTCGTCGACGGCTATCACCTGAACGTGACCACCGTCGGTATCGGCGACGGCATCAACTCCAACCGCTTGCAGGATGTCGACCTGGATGGTCAGGGCTCGCCGCTGACCGTGTCCGGCTTCGAGCAGTTGGTCGGTGCATTGCTCAGCCAGGTAGTCGGCGGCGACGTCTCGGGCAATGTGCTTCACGGCAACGACAACACACCGGGGACTGCCGACGACGACAGCTTCGGGCTGGATGGTGCCGGCTACATCAAGTCCATCGTCATCAATGGCGTCACTTACACCTGGAATGGCTCGGACAACATCGACGCCAGTGCGGGCCAGGACATTGCTGGCAGTGTCCTGAGCAATATCGGTACGACCGCCGGCGGCAAGCTGACCTTCAACTTCGCCAGTGGCGCCTGGAGTTATGTGGCGCCCCAGGGCATCACGGCCAATGTCACCGAACACTTCACCTACAGCCTGGTGGACGCCGACGGCACCTCGGATTCGGCGACCCTCAGCGTGACGGTGGTGGATGTGAACACGGCGCCCACCGGCGCCGACAAGAGCATCAGCGTGCTGGAGGACGGCAGCCGTGTGCTGACTGCGGCGGACTTCGGCTTCAGCGACTCTGACGGCGACAGCCTGCTGGCCGTGAAGATCACTACGTTGCCGGGTGCCGGCAATCTGGTGCTGGCTGGCGGTCCGGTGCTGGTTCCCGGCGCCAGTGTGAGCGTGGCGGATATCAACGATGGCAAGCTGAGCTTCGTGCCCACGGCGAATGGCTATGGCAACGGTTACGCCAGCTTCTCCTTCCAGGTGCAGGACAACGGCGGCACCGGCAACGGCGGGATAGACCTGGACCAGAGTGCCAACCTCATCACCTTCAATGCCACACCGGTGAACGATGCGCCGTTGCTGGGCAGTATGGGCGGCACCCTGATCTACACCGAGAATGCCAGCGCCAAGGTGATCGACAGCAGCGTGACCCTGAGCGATATCGATTCGCCCAACTTCGACGGCGGTAAACTGACCGTGGCCTTCAGCGCGAACGGCACTGCGACGGACCAGCTGTCGATACTGGCGGGCGGCAACATCACCCTGCAGAGCAATCAGAACGTGCGCTACAACGGCAACACCATCGGCACCTGGGGCGGCGGCAGTAACGGCAGTGGGTTGGTTATCAGCTTCAACAGCGCGGCGACTCTGGTTGCGGTGCAGGCGCTGATCCAGCGAATTGCCTATGCCAACAGCGACGATGCGCCGAGCGTGCTCGACCGCACCCTGAGCTTCACGCTGGACGACGGCGACGGCACCGCCAACGGTGGTCAGAACCTTGCCACGGCCTATGCACTGGTGCAGGTCAATGCGGTGAATGACATACCGGTGGCTCAGAGCGACCGGGTGGTCACCAACAGCTCCGGCTCGGTTGCCATTCCCGAATGGGCCATCGTATGGAACGACCGCGATCCCGAGGGCAGCCCCCTGGATGTCGCCTACGTCGGTGGCGGCAGTGGCGGTTCGCCCACCCACAACCCGGGCGCGGGCTACCTCGGTAACGTGACCTTCAGTGATGCCAGCGGCAGCTTCACCTACCGCACCGGGGACGAGAACGGCGCAAGCAGTGCCAACTCCACCATCACCGTGACCTCGGACACCAGTGGCGCACTGGGTAACAGTGGTACCAGCACTGACCAGATCGTTATCGATGCCGGTAATGACGGCAAAACCTTGCGAGGTGGCAGTGGCGAGGATGTGCTGATCGGTGGCGTCGGTGACGACACCCTCGAAGGCAATGGTGGCGATGATCTGCTGGTGGGCGGCGCGGACGACGATATCCTGCGCGGCGGTTCGGGTTCGGATACCGCCGCCTACCTCGATGCACCCGGCGGGGTGACGGTCAACCTGGCGCTGACCACTGATCAGGACACCGGGAACGCCGGACTGGATAGGCTGATCGACATCGAGAACCTGCTGGGTTCGCGCTTCGATGACGTGCTCACCGGCAACAGCGGCGACAACGTGCTCGCTGGCAATGGCGGCGACGACCTGCTCGATGGCGGCGCCGGGGCGGATACCTTCAAGTGGTTGCCTGGCGACAGTGGCGTCACCACCATCGCCGGCTTCAACCCGGGCGTGGACAAGCTGGACCTGTCGCAATTGCTCAGTGGCGAGCACAGCGATGTAGGCAGCCTGGACGATTACCTGACCATGGCCTTCGGTGCCAACACCACCATCACGGTGGACAGCAACGCGGCCGCGACGGGCGGGGAAGGACAGACCATCGTGCTGCAAGGGGTGAATCTGATGGCCGCATATAGCGCGCCGGATACCGCCTCGGTGATTTCGCACATGCTCGATGACGGTTCGTTGAAGGTGGATGTCTGATCGGCAGAAGGGGGCCGCTCTCAGGGCGGCCCCGATTCTCGATGGCAAAGGGAGGGAACCATGGTTTTCGTGCAACGCGACGAAAAAGGAAGAGTGCTGCGGGTGGAACACGAGCCCTTCGAGAGCATGACCCAGAGCATGCCGGCCAACGACCCGGAGGTGCAGAGCTGGTTCGCCAGCCGCAGCCTGCATGACCACCTGATGTCCTTGCAGCATTCCGACCTGGAATTGGTGCGGGTGATCGAGGACCTGGTGCAGGTACTGGTGAGTCGGGGCTTGATGAACTACACCGACCTGCCGGAACCTGCTCGTCACAAGCTCCAGCACCGTGCCTACGCCCGTGCGCAGGTGGAGGATCTGGGCGGATTGGTGCCCGACGAGACGCGCTTGCCGCAGTGAACGGGTTGCACCTGGACGCGTGCAAAGCCAACGCTCGCGCGTCTACGCCGGGTTCACCTCCGAACTTGTAGGAGCGAGCTTGCTCGCGAACAGTCCGAGCGCGATCGTTCGCAAGCAGCTCACCACCTACCGAAACGCCGACTTCACCCGGCTAGTCAGAGTCTTTCAATCATCACAGGCAGGGCCGGTTACTCATGCCAGGGCGCCGGTGCGCCGATCAGTCGGCCCATGGCCCCCTGGATTCCCAGTTCCTTGAGCACCTCCAGCTCGCCCTCGGTTTCCACCATCTCCGCGATCAGTGGCAGGTCGATGCTGTTGGTCGCACGGTACAGCGCTTCGATGAACAGGCGTTTGTCGCTTTCCTGGTCGATGGTGCGGATGTAGGTGCCGTCGATCTTCAGGTAGGCCAGCCCCAGGTGGGCCAGGTTGCCGATCAGGCTGAAGCGTCCGCCGAAGTGCTGCAGGCCCACGCTGTAGCCGGTTTCGCGAATTGCCTGGCAGATCTGCCCGAGCTCGTTCGCGGGCGGTAGATGGCGCTCATCCAGTTCCAGCGTGAGCAGCGCCGCTTGCTGTGGATGGCTCTTCAGCAACGCGAGCAGGCGTTCGCGGTTGTCGCCCTGCCGCAGGCTGGCGGCTGACAGACTGAGGGCGATAGGAGAAGGCGTCTGCTGCAGATGCGCCAGGCAGTGCTCCAGCATCGCCAGGTCGAAGCGCGCGGCCCAGCCCAGGCGTTCGATCCAGGGCAGGAAGCGTCCGGCGGGGACGGCTTCGCCCTGAGGGTCGAGCAAGCGCGCCAGCACTTTGTGGTGCAGGATTTGCGCGGTATTTGTGCAGAGGCCCACTGGCTGGAAGTAGAGGCGCAGCTTGCCCTTGTTGAGGGCGTCGTCGATCCAGACCCGCCAGTCGTGCAGGCTCTGGCCGGGTGCGGCGTCGTAGTCGTCCAGGCGGACCCAGGGTCGGTCCGTGCTTTGGGCCGCCTGGGCCAGCGCCTGATCGGCACGGCCCATGACCTTATGGATGTCTTCCCCCGGTCGGTAGGCGGCGATACCCAGCAGGGCTACCGGGCTGCGGTCACTGGCGCCAGTGGCATGCAGGTTCTCCAGGCGATCAGCGAGCTCTGCGGTCAGGTGCTCGATGTCTTCGCTGTTGAGACCGGGGGCGAGCAGCGAGAATTCACCGCCGCGGCTGCGTGAGGCGAGCCAGTCCGGGGTGCCGCGCTTCTGTTCAAGGTCCTGGAGGAGCTCGCCGATATCCCGAATCAAGGCGTCGGTGCGCTGACCGCCGAGGCGCTGGTTGAGCCCAGCCAGGTCGTTGACCCGCAGCAGCAGCAGGTAGCCGGCGGCGTTCTGGTCGTTGGGCACCAACTGGTTGGCCAGGCGAATGTCGAACTGACGACGGTTGGCCAGGCCCGTGAGGCTGTCTTGATAGGCTTCTTCGCGTAGGCGTTCGCTGCGTGCGGCTTCTTCGGCGAAGAGGTTGCGCAGCTTGTCCACCATCTGGTTCATGGCCAGTACCACGCGACGCAGCTCCGGCGTGCGCGGCACTTTCGGCAGGGCTAGAAATTCTCGGCGGCTGATGGCTTCGGCTTGCTGGACCATGTTGTCCAGCGGCCGCAGTTGGGTACGCAGCAACCACGCGCCGACCAGCGCGCTGAGCAGGCCACAGAGCAGCAGCCAGGCGAGACTGCCGACTGCGCTGTCCCAAAGCTTGGCCAGGGCGAACTGGGGATGGCTGAGCACCTCCACCCGCGCCGCCTGTTGCCAGCCGCGCATGATCAGCGCATCGCCTCCCTGGGGCCGCAGATCGACCAGGTTGGCGAACCAGCTGGGCACCTGTTCGCTGGTCGTGGTGGTGCGGCGCTCGGCAATGACGCCGCCATCGGGGATGCGCACCACTCGGATGCTGGCGAAGTAACCGCTGTCGAAGATGGAGCTGACCATCAGTTCGATCATTGCCGCGTCGTCGACATGGGGCGTCATCGACAGGCCAAGCGCCGTCGCCGCGTCCTGGGCATGGGAGCGCAACTGGCTGAGCAACTGCTCGCGGGAGCTTTCGACTCCGGCGAGGAAGCTGCCGGCGAAGGCCAGTGCGAGCAGCAGGCAGATGGCCAGGAACAGTTGCTTGAGTAACGACATGAACTAACCCTCTCCAATGGCGAAGCCCTCGGCTCGCATCTTTTTCAACAGGTCCTGCCAGCGCGACAGTTTCTTGGTATCACCGGCGCGCTTGGCGCCGGTGTAGAGGCCCTCGGCATTGAAGGCATACACCGGCAGCAGGTCGGTGCGCTGGGAGGCGGGACGGATCTCGCCGATCAGGTTGTCCAGCACCAGGGGATCGGCGGTCGGGGTCTTGTAGTAGGTGAGCACCATATGCGCCTGGTTCTGGCGCAGGGCCTTGACGTAGGTGATGCGCAGCTTCTCGGCGGGAATGCCGAGCCGGCGCAGGGTGAAGTACTTGGCGATGGAGTAGTCCTCGCAGTCGCCTGCCCCCTTCACCAGGGCCTCGACCGGGGTGGCCCAGTAGTCGTTCTCGCGCCAGGTGCGGATATCGTCGGTGAAGCGGATCTGGCGGTTGAAGAAACGGTTCACCGCGCTGAGCTTGTCGGCCTCGGGCAGGTCGGCGCTGCCCTGGATCAGCTCGCTCCAGGCAAGGATGCGCGCCTTGGCCGGGCCGAGGTCGCCGTAGCGTTTCGAGGCGTTCTGCAGGATCAGCTCGAAGTCCCAGTTGGCCAGCACGCTGGCCAGGCAGAGCAGCAAACCGGCGAGCAGGCAGCCGCCTTGCCATGCCAGCCACGAGGGGTTCCGCAGTTCCTTTGCTGCCCACCGTTGCCGCATCAGCCGTCTCTCCGCCCAGGATGCTCAGAGTCTAGGCGGAAATCGGCGATCTGCCGGGGCTTCAGTGGCTGCGCAGGGTTTTCTGGCGAAGGATGTAGACGCTGACCAGCACGGCGCTGGTGAGCATGAAGCCACGGGCCCAGGGCAGGGGCACGAGGAAGCAGGAGAGGGTGATGCTGGTCCACATCAGGCCCAGGGCGTAGACCTTGCCCTTGAGGGGGATGCCCTGGCCTTCCAGGTAGTCGCGAATCCAGGGCCCGAGTTTCGGGTGTTCCACCAGCCAGAGGTAGAAACGCCGCGAGCTGCGTACGAAGCAGGCCGCGGCGAGCAGCAGGAAGGGCGTGGTAGGCAGCACCGGCACGAAAATGCCGATCACGCCCAGCACAACGCTGAGCCAGCCGATGATCAGGAGGACCATGCGCAGCGCCGGGTGGCGCTGTTGCTGGATATCGCTGTGCGCCATGCGCGCCTGGCCTTAGTGGTGGCGGGGCTTGAGCAGGGCGGGCTTTTCTTCCGGGGCGTTGCAGAGCAGGAAGAGGGCGGTCAGCAGTTCGGGGATCTGCTCGATCATCTCGTCCACCAGGTTGCGGTCCTTGGCGATGTCGGCGAACTCGGGCTGCTCGTCGAACAGGCCGGAGCCCACCATGATCGGCAGCAGCAGTTCACTGACTTCTTCCTCGGCGTTCTCGAACCAGGCTTCTTCACGCAGGAACACGCCTTCCATGAAGCCGATGCACCAGCCGCGCAGGTCGGAGTCGTCCGGGTCACTGCCCAGGTCCAGGTCGCACGGCAGTTCGGGGTCTTCATCGCTGGCCAGTTGGCGGGCGATGTGGGCCTTGAGGGCCAGCAGGGTGGTTTCGATCTCTTCGCGCTCGGCGTCGCTGCGGTAGTGCGGCGGCTCTGCGAACAGGGCGTCGATCCATTCACGCTCGGGCACCTGGTCCGGGCAGATCGACAGGGCGGTCAGGTAGCCGTGGGTGGCCACATAGTCCAGAGCCTCCTCGTGCAGGTCATCGGCGTCGAGAAAGGCTTGCAGGCGGGACAATTGCGCAGCGAAGGACATCGTGGGACTACCTTGAGGGATAAACGACGCTGAATTCTAGTCGAGTGCGAGGTCCGCGGCAAAAGGCACGCGCGATGGGCGATGGGCGTGGCCATCTTGCCGGTGCGGCTGACGTATAATGCGCGGCTTGTTCCGGAGACCCCCATGCTCGATCAGGCACTGCGCATCCTCAAAGACGTATTCGGCTACGACGCTTTC
Source organism: Pseudomonas sp. D(2018) (assembly GCF_005502555.1). NCBI lineage: Bacteria > Pseudomonadati > Pseudomonadota > Gammaproteobacteria > Pseudomonadales > Pseudomonadaceae > Pseudomonas > Pseudomonas sp. D(2018). The sequence goes on along the minus strand of NZ_SCOK01000001.1, from coordinate 164,222 downwards.
CGTGGCAACCAGGCCGCGATCATCGAACGTGTGGCGTCGGGTGGCGATGCCCTGGTGCTGATGCCCACCGGCGGCGGCAAGTCGCTCTGCTACCAGGTGCCGGCGCTGCTGCGCGAGGGCCTGACGGTGGTGGTTTCGCCGCTGATCGCGCTGATGGAGGACCAGGTTGCCACCCTGGATGAACTGGGTGTGCCGGCCGTGGCGCTGAACTCCATGCTGACCGCTGAAGCCCAGCGGGAGATCGCCGATCGCATTCGCCGGGGCGAGATCAAACTGCTCTACCTCGCGCCTGAGCGCCTCGTGCAGCCGCGAATGCTGGCATTCCTGCAGCGGCTGCAGATCGGCCTGTTCGCCATCGACGAAGCCCACTGCGTATCCCAGTGGGGGCACGATTTCCGTCCGGAATACCTGCAACTCGGCCAGTTGGCCGAATTGTTCCCCAATGTCCCGCGCATGGCGCTGACCGCCACCGCCGACATGCGTACTCGCGAGGAGATGGTCCAGCGCCTGCACCTGCAGAACGCCGAGCGTTTCCTGTCCAGCTTCGACCGGCCGAACATCTTCTATCGCATCGTCGCCAAGGATCAGCCGCGCAAGCAGCTACTGGGCTTCCTGGCCGAGCGGCGGGGCGATGCCGGCATCGTCTACTGCATGTCGCGCAAGAAAGTGGAGGAGGTGGCGTCCTTCCTGTCCGAGCAGGGATTCCCTGCGCTGCCCTATCACGCGGGCCTGCCCAACGACCTGAGGGCGTTTCACCAGAAGCGCTTCCTCAATGAGGAAGGGCTGATCATGGTCGCCACCATCGCCTTCGGCATGGGCATCGACAAACCCAACGTGCGCTTCGTTGCCCACCTGGACCTGCCCAAGTCCCTCGAAGCCTATTACCAGGAAACCGGTCGCGCCGGCCGCGACGGCCTGCCGGCGGATGCCTGGATGGCCTATGGCCTGCAGGATGTGCTGCTGCTCAAGCAGATGTTGAGCAACTCTGAGGGTGACGAACGCCACAAGCGCATCGAACAGCACAAGCTGGACGCCATGCTGTCGCTCTGTGAGGAAACCCGCTGCCGCCGCCAGGCACTGCTGACCTACTTCGACGAGGAGTTGCCCCAACCCTGCGGCCACTGCGATATCTGCACCGACGGCGTACAGACCTGGGATGCCACCGAACCGGCGCGCCAGGCGCTCTCGGCTATCTACCGCAGCGGCCAGCGCTATGGCGTCGGCCATCTGGTCGACCTGTTGCTGGGGCGTGACAACGAAAAGGTGAGGTCCTCTGGCCACCAGCACCTGTCGGTGTTCGGCATGGGCAAGAGTCTGTCCGAGAATGAATGGCGAACCCTTTACCGGCAGTTGGTCGCCCGCGGCCTGGCCGATGTGGACCTGGAAGGCTTCGGCGGCCTGCGGTTGACCGAGGCTTGTCGCCCGCTGCTGCGCGGCGAGGTGCGACTGGAGTTGCGCCGCGACCTGTCGACCAAGGCACCCAAACCAACCGCCAGCGCTGCCAGCCAACTGGTGCGGGGCGAGGAGCGCGAGCAGTGGGAAGCCCTGCGTACGCTGCGCCGCAAGCTGGCGGAAGAACACAGCGTGCCGCCCTACGTCATCTTCCCCGATGCGACCTTGCTGGAGATGCTACGCAGCAAGCCGCGCAGCCTGTCCGAAATGGCCCAGGTCAGCGGTGTGGGTGCGCGCAAGCTGGAACGCTATGGAGAGGCCTTCCTCGAGGTACTGAGCGGTACCGGAGAAGCGCCGCCGGCCGTTGCCGACCTGCGCCACGAGTTGGTGAGCCTGGCTCGTGCGGGCATGACCCCGGCGCAGATCGCCCGTCGGCTCAATTGCAGCGAGAAGAATGTCTACAGCCTGCTGGCCGAGACCATCGGCAACCAGCAACTGAGTCTGGAGCAGGCGCTGGACCTGCCGGAGGAACTGCTGGGCGAGATCCAGGATGCCTTCCTGGACGGCGAAGGTGAGCTGCCGCCGGTGGCAGAAGTGGCCGAGCTTTTCGCAGGCCGGGTGCCTGATGGCGTGCTGCATTGCGTGCGGGCGGCCCTGCAGGCGGAATTCGAGACCTGATTGGTTCGAACTTGACGTAAAAATGGCGGGATAAAGCGACAAACTTGTGACGCCGCGCACGACCGGCTAATGTGCGTCAGAGGCCTCCGACAGAAGAGGTAGACGTGTCCTACAGCAATACTGCCTGGCTCAATGACGTCCGCCCCAATCCCTATGCCGATCAAATGGCCCTGGGGTTTCGGCATCTGCGTTTCTCGCCCTCCCTGGAGCGTGAGTACCGCGACTATTTCCTTGAAGAGAATTTCGATCTCAAGCGCATTGCCCTTGGCGTCGGCCTGCTGATCTGGCTGGCGTTCGCCGTGCTCGATTTCTATCTGATCAGCAGCGAGGAGCGCTGGTGGATGCTGGCCGTGCGACTGGGCGTGCTGGGCTTGTTGCTGGTGTGCGGCGTGCTGATGCTCCAGCGGCGCCACCGCAACTTGCTGGCGCCGCTGAGCCTGGTTTGTATCGGTGCTCTGGGAATAGGCGCCGGTGCGGTGGTAGCCATCGCCCATCGCAGCGATCCGTCATTCCCCTATGAAGGGCTGGTGCTGGTGTGCATGGCTGCCTATTTCCTGGTGGGGCTGCGGCTGGTGGAGGCCTTGGGCGTTTCGCTGGTGATCCTGCTGGCCTATGTGGGCCTGGAGCTCTGGGCCGGGCTGCCCTGGCCGCGATTGATCAACAACCTGTTGTTCCTGTTGTTCGGCAATGTGGCGGGCGCCGTCGGTTGCTACCTGCTGGAATTCAAGTCTCGCGAGCACTTCCTTATCAGCCGCCTGATGCGGGTCCTGGCGGATCATGACAGCCTGACCGGTCTCCATAACCGCCGCAGCTTCAATCGTCAGCTGGAGCGCCTGTGGCGCCAGGCCCAGCGCGAAAAGCACGGGCTGGCGCTGTTGCTCTGCGACGTTGACCACTTCAAGGCGTACAACGACCGCTACGGTCACCAGGCCGGCGACCAGGTACTGCAGCAAGTGGCCCGGGTGCTGGAAGGAACCGCGCGCCGGCCCCTGGACATGGCTGTGCGTCTGGGAGGCGAGGAGTTTGCCGTGCTGCTCTATGACATCGGCGAACAGGAGGCGCGTCGCTGCGCCGAGACACTGCGCGCGGCGCTGGAGGGCCAGTCCATTCGCCACGAGGCGTCACCCACCGCGCCGGTGTTGACCATGTCCATCGGCGTTGCCTGCATTCATCCGATTCCAGGCATGCCCCTGGGCAAGCTCTACGAGCTGTATGAACACGCGGATCGTGCGCTCTATGAAGGCAAGGCTTTCGGCCGTAACCGGGTCGTGGCATAGATAGTCGCTCCGGATGGCGCGCGCCGTGACTGCCCAAGGCCGCGGCCGGTGCTAGCATCGCCGCTCCTCCCGCCTTGAGCGACCTGCATGGACAAGCTGATCCAGGCCGATGGCCGACCGCATTACGGCATCTTTCCCGCCGCACCGGGCGTCATCAACTACCGCGACTTCGACTTTCGCTCGCCCATGGGGCGCCGCCGCGGTGCGCTGGCCAAGTGGCGTCGCTTCCACCAATTCCAGTACTTCGGCCTGCTCAGCAACGAATTGATCGGCGGCTGCGCCCTGGCCGACCTGAGCCTGGCGGGCGTCGGCTTCGTCTATCTCTTCCACCCAGCCAGTGGGCGCATGATCGAGCGCCAGTTCAAGCTGCCGCTGGGGATGGGCACCTCGTTTTCCCAGACGCCGGACGAGGGTGTCTGCGAGCTACGCCAGGGCCGCAACCTGCTGCGCCTGGAGAATCGTGGCGATACGGGGGAGAAGCGGCTTCTGGTGGAGCTGGATGACGGCACTCGCATCGACGCGCGATTCAGCGAGCGGGAGCCTGCCTTCCAGCCCATGTGCATCTGCACGCCGACGGCGGTGAACGGTTGGGTATATGCGCAGAAGGTGGCGGGCGTCACCTGCCGGGGGCAGGTGAGCAGTGTCCTGGGCAACTTCGATCTCGGGCAGATCGGCGCCTACGCCCACCACGATTGGTCGGCCGGCTATATGCGCCCGGAAACCCACTGGAACTGGGCCTGCCTGTCCGGCCTGGCCGATGGGCTACGGGTTGGACTGAACCTGTCGTGCGGGGTGAACGAGACCAGTTTTACCGAGAACTGTTTCTGGCTGGATGGGGAGCTGCTCAAAGTCGATTCCGTGCGTTTCGCCTTCGATCGTGACCAGCCCCTCAAGGCCTGGACCATCGCCTCGCATGACGGCCAGGTGGCGTTGACTTTCGAGGGGGCAGGGTTGCATCAGGAGCGGCTGAACCTCGGTTTCATTGCAAGTAATTTCAAGCAGGTGTTCGGCTGCTTCAGCGGCACCCTGCGGCCGATCGGGCGTCCGCCGGTGCGAATCGAGCGTATGTGGGGTTTCGTCGAGGACCAGTATGTGAAGTGGTAGGGCAGGGGGGCTTGCTCGCGGCATTCGGCTATGATTAGCTGGCTAATTATTAGTATAAGAAGTCCGAGTCAATTTCGATGTCCTATCCCGATCAACACCGTTTCGCTATGCAGCTTGCGCAGATGTCTCGCGCTTGGCGCGCCGAGCTCGACCGTCGTCTCGCCGGCCTCGGGCTGTCCCAGGCTCGTTGGCTGGTGCTGCTGCACCTATCCCGTTTTGAAGAGTTGCCCACCCAGCGCGAGCTGGCCAAGAGCGTCGGCGTCGAAGGCCCGACCCTGGCTCGCCTGCTGGACAGCCTCGAAGCTCAGGGCCTGATTCAGCGCATGGCCGTCATCGAGGACCGCCGGGCGAAGAAGATTGCCCTGTGCCCGCCGGCTCGCCCGTTGATCGAGAAGATCGAAGCCATCTCCAGCCAATTGCGCCAGGAGCTCTTCGCCGGTATCGACGAAGAAGAATTGCGCCATTGCCAGCAGGTTCACGCGCGGATACTGGCGAACCTGGACAACTTCTGATGGGGCAGGACCTTGAGGCGCTGCACGGGCGCTTCGGTGCCCGCTATCCGCAATGGCTACTGGCTTTGTTGATGCTCGGCAGCATGGCGATGATCCTTGCTTCCACCAGTATCAACGTCGCACTGCCGGCGATCATGGACGACTTCGACATCGGCCGGCCGCTGGCGCAATGGCTTGCCACCGGATTCCTCGCCGCCATGACGGCTGGCCTGCTGCTGGCGGCCTGGTTTCAAGCGCGGCTGGGGGCACGGCGTACGGTGCAGCTCGGACTCGGCTTGTTCGGCCTGGCGTCGCTCCTTGCGCTGGTGGCGACGTCCGCCTGGCAGCTGATTGCGCTGCGCATTGTCATGGGGGCCTGTGCCGGCATCATCCAGCCACTGGCGATGGTGCTGATCTTCCGCGTCTATTCCGAGGGTGGCCGTGGCCTGGCCCTGGGGATCTATGGGCTGGGCATCATGGTGGCGCCGACGCTGGGGCCGACCATTGGCGGTTATCTGATCGACCAGTTCGGTTGGGGCGCGGTGTTCTGGCTGCCGCTGCCGCTGTGTTTGTTGGCGCTAATAGGCGCGCAATGGTTGATGCCCAGTGTTCGCGACCGCAATACACCCGGCGTGGACCTGCGGGCATTCGCCCTCCTTTGCATCGCACTGTTCGCCCTGCTCGGCGCTCTGGCCGAGGCCCAGCGCTTCGGCTGGCTGGCGCCGAGCACCTGGTTGACGGGGACGCTCGGCCTGGTATGTGCCGCGGCTTTCCTGCACCGCAGCCGTGCCTGCGAGAAGCCTTTGCTGCCGCTGCAGCTCTGGCGCCATGCTGCGTTCCGCAACGCCAGCTGGGTCGCCCTGGTGCTCGGTCTGGGGTTGTACGGGTCTACCTACCTGATCCCGCTCTTCCTGCAAACCGTGGAGGGTTACAGCGCGGGTCAGGCCGGTCTGCTGCTGTTGCCGACCGGCGTTGTGCTGGGGCTGGCATCCTTTCTCGGTGGATGGGCCAGCGACCGTCTGTCGGCTGCTTTCATGCTGGTCGTGGGCCTGCTGGTGTTCGCGCTCTCTTCGGCCGCACTGGGTCTGATGGGGGAGGGGACATCCTTCCTGGCGCTCTGTGGCTGGGCCTGTGTCGGCCGGCTTGGGCTCGGGTTGCTGCTGCCGGCCATGAGCACAGGGGCGCTGGATGTCCTCAGTCCGGAAGAACTGGCCCTGGGCGCCGGCGCCATCACGTTCGTTCGTCAGCTGGGAGGCGCATTCGGGGTCAACCTGCTTACCTTCTTCCTGGAGTGGCGCCACACCGCCGGAGGCGGCGATGCCGTGGCCGAAGCGCTGGCGTTCGAGCAGAGTTTCTGGCTGGTTGCGCTGCTTTTCCTCCTGGCGGTAGTGCCGGCGCGAGGCGTGCGTCCTGCAAGGAAGTGAGGTTGCAAATCGCACGACGAAAAATTTGTCAAGCCCAATAGCGAAATTCTGTGGATTGTGGAGTAAGCTACAACGCAGGTCTGTGGCCAGCTGCCATTACGACGGGCAAGGGAGCGAGAAGCCCGGTGCCATGGGTCTTGAGTGGGATGGATAGGGAGCGGCATCCCGCTATCATTGTTGTTTTGAGGTCAAGGTTTTCACGACGTTTCGAGGATGCCCGGGCGGGACATCAGAGGCGTGATTCGTGAGTGCGAATGACCGGGGAGGACGTATGGCAAGGGTTCACAAGCTCCTTCTGACGCTTGCATCTGGCTCTGCACTTTATTCAGGCCTGGTGCCCGCGCTGGGGCTAGGCGAAATCACCTTGCACTCCGCCCTCAACCAACCGCTGGATGCCGAAATCGAGTTGCTAGAGGTCGGCGACCTCAATGACAGCGAGATCAAGGTCAGGCTGGCGTCCGCCGACGATTTCGAGCGTGCCGGTGTCGACCGTTTCATCTTCCTCAACGACCTGCGCTTCAGCCCGGTGATCCGTGGCTCGGGAAGTCGCATCCGTGTGGTGTCGAACAAGCCGGTCCGAGAGCCCTACCTGAATTTCATCGTCGAAGTGGCCCGCCCCAATGGCAAGCTGCTGCGCGAATACACCTTGCTGCTGGACCCGCCCGGTTCCGCCTATACCGCCAATGCGGCGCCGATCAACCCAGCCCGCGCGGTGCCTGTCGCAACCTCGAGCGTGGCGCCGGTACAACCCAAGCCGGCCCCTGCGGCCACCCAGGGCAAGTCCTACCAGGTTGCACGGGGTGACAGCCTTTGGTTGATCGCCAAGCGACTCAGTTCGGGCAGTGGCGTGACCCAGCAGCAGATGCTGGACGGCATTTACGCCCTGAATCCCCAGGCTTTCCCCGGTGGTGATATCAACCTGCTCCATGCCGGCCAGTCGCTGCTGCTGCCGGATAGTGCCGTGCTGGCCAGTGCCCCGGCACCTGTCGCCACAATCCCGGCGGCCGTACCGATCGAGGCGCCAGCCCCTGCTGTCGTGGCACCGTCCGGTCCGACCCTGGAAGCGTTGACCCAGGCCCAACAGCGGGTAGATTCCAGCATTGCCGAGGGTGACGCCGAGCGCGCTGAACTGCGCCAGCATATTGCTGAGTTGCAGGCCAAGCTTGACGCCATGCAACAGCAATTGAGTGGCAGCGATCAGCAGATGTCGGCATTGCAGACCCAGGTCCAGCAAATCACCACCGCTCCAGCTGTCGAGGCACCGCAAGTCCAGCCGTCCCCGGCTCCCGCAATGATCCCTTCCGCCCAGGCCGCCGAGCAAACCGCGCCGATGCCGGTGCAGGAAAACAGCTCCGGCATCAGCCCCTTCTGGTGGGCGATCATGGTGTCCGGCCTGGTTCTGTTGTTCCTGCTGGATTGGGTGCTGCTGCGTCGCTCCCGTCGCGAAGCCCAGGAGCAGGAGCTGGAAGAAGCCCAGACCACAGGCAAGGCCAAGGTGGCCTTCCAGCATCGTCATCAGGACGTGCAACCGGCCGCCCCTGCTCCGGTATTCGCCCAGGCTGCCGTTGCGCCGTTGCAGGTCGTCTCGGTGCCCAGTGCCAAGGCCCACTCCGATGCCCTGGAGGGCGCCAACATCTACATCGCCTATGGCCGCTGGCGGGAAGCCCTGGCCGTACTGCGCCCGGCTGTCGCCCAGGAGCCTCAACGCCTGGAGCTGCGTTATCGCCTGCTGGAAGTGCTTGGCGAACTGCGTGAGCCGGTGGCCTTCACCCTTGAAGAGGCGGCCCTGCGCGAGCTGCACGCGGATGAAGATCGACTGGCCACCATTCGTGCCCGCTACGCCGGCGTGGCGTCGGCGACTGCTTCGACAGATCCCGTATTCGTGCTGGAAGAAGCCACACCGACACTGGCAGCAGCGAGCAACGAGCCAATCGATGGCCTGCAAGCCGACTTCGACGGCTATCCGCTGGATGCCGACTGGGAAGAGGTCAGCCCCTTCAAGACCGCAGAACCCAAGCGCAAGGCGTCTGTGGTCCAGGCCTTCCCGACGGTGGACGACGACGTGGGCTTCCCCACCAATCTCCAGGAGCTGCCGGAAGTCTACGAGCTGACCCTGGATGCCGACACGCTCAGCCCGTTCGGTGAGCTGCCGGAGCTCGCCCAGGCGGAGAGCCTGGACGAACTCACCGCCGAGTTCGTCGACCCTATCGCCAGCCTGGACGATTTGGACAAGCTGGATGCTCGCCAGGAGAACCTCATCAAGCTCAATCTGGCGCTGGCTTATATCGAGCAAGGCAATATCGAAGCGGCCTGCAGCATCCTCAACGAGGTCATCAGCGAAGGTGACGATCAGCAGAAACAGGAAGCGCGCGACCTACTCGCGAAGATTGCCTGAAACGCCTCAGCCTGAATGAAGAAGCCCGGACTTGATCCGGGCTTCTTCATTCGGGGAGATTCCATAGATCGGATGCAGTCCATGCCCGGCTCTCGATGGGTAGCCCTCCGGCCTGCTTGGCGAATGAACCCGCCCTACGACGTCCGCGACGGTGCAGGCTGTGCCAGCCCGATCACCCGCTTGGTGGCCAATACCAGCCAGCAGGCAAGGATGAAAGGGGCGGTCATGGCTGGCAGGCCGATGGCCTCGAAACCGGGTTGCAGCGTGACGCCCAGCAGGATGCCGGCGAGGGCGCACCAGGGACGGCGCAAATCCTTGCCCAGGGCCAAAGCGATCAGCGCGCCATTCAGGCTGAACAGGCCACCCAGTACCGCCTGCATTGGCATGCCCTGGAGCAAGGCGAGAACCAGCGCGGTAATCGAGCCCAGCAGCGCCCAGAGCGCTACCCGCCAACCGGCAAGGAAGAGCGCGCCCAGCACCAGGGCTCCGGCGAGGGGTTGGTCGAGGAACATTACCTGGCCGATGCCCCGCACGAACGCCAGCGCCGTGTTGATCCAGCCGGGTTGCAGCGTTGCGGCGGCTTCAAGGGCTGGCGTCAGCTCCAGCGGGCCACTCAGGGTCAGCAACAGCCAGCCGAGGCCGACGAAAGGCGAGGTGTAGGCCGGCAGCCAATTATGTTGGCGCGTCGCCTTGAGCAGGGGGTTGAGCAGCAGGCTGGACAGGCCGCTGGCGCAGAGGATCAGCAGCGCGAGGTAGAGCGAAGGCTCGAAGCGGGCGCTGAGCAGTAGGCCGAGCAGGACACCGTTGTAGCCGTAGAGTCCGGCCTCGATGTCTTCAGGGGCAAAGCGACGGCGCACGGCCGTAAGCCAGGAAGCGGCACCTCCGAGCAAGGCACCGCCCAGCAGGTTGGGGGCGCCGACGGCGATGGCGAGCAGGATCAGCGCGCCGCAAGCAGGGTGGCGCTGGAGGAAAATCTGGCTGAAACCGTTCAACTGGGCAGTCGCCCAGCTACGGACTTCGGGTCGTAGAGGCAGTCGATACATGGCAGCTTGAAAAAAGAGGCGCCCCGGTGAAAGGGCGCCGACTAACTGGCCGTGGCCAGATGGGATTTCTGTTAACGCCCGGCATCGGGGCCGGTGCGGGGAGCGCGGGTTCTCTTTGGACCCCGTCGCTCGGGGTGCTTTACATCAGTTCAGGGTTTCGATCCGCAGGCTGTTGGTGCTGCCCGGCTGACCGAACGGCACGCCAGCGGTGATCACCACGGTGTCGCCACGCTTGGCCATGCCCTGGGCCTGGGCGATCTCCAGCGCGGTGCTGGTGACTTCCTCGACCTTGTGCAGGCGTTCGTTGACGACCGAATAGATACCCCAGGCCACGGTCAGGCGACGCGCGGTGTGGAGATTCGGCGTCAGGCTGAGGATCGGCGCCTTGGGCCGCTCGCGGGAAGCGCGCAGGCTGGAGCTGCCGGACTCGGTGTAGTTCACCAGGGCAACCACCGGCAGGATGCTGCTGATGCGGCGGATGGCGCAGCTGATGGCGTCCGAGGAGGTGGCTTCGGCCTGCGGGCGGCTGACGTCGAGCTGGCTCTGGAAGTCCGGACCGTTCTCCACCTGGCGGATGATCTTGCTCATCATCTGCACGGTTTCCAGCGGGTAGTCGCCAGAAGCGGTCTCGGCGGAGAGCATCACTGCGTCGGTGCCTTCAGCCACGGCGTTGGCCACGTCGGTCACTTCGGCACGGGTCGGTGCCGGGGAGAAACGCATGGATTCCAGCATCTGGGTGGCCACCACCACCGGCCGGCCGAGCTGGCGGCAGGTGCGGATGATGTCTTTCTGGATGCGCGGCACATTCTCGGCCGGCACTTCAACGCCCAGGTCGCCGCGGGCAACCATGATGGCGTCGCAGAGGCGGGCGATCTCTTCCAGGTGCACCACGGCAGATGGCTTCTCGATCTTGGCCATGAGGAAGGCGCGCCCCTGGATCAGCTCGCGGGCTTCGATGATGTCTTCGGGGCGCTGCACGAAGGACAGGGCCACCCAATCCACGCCCAGCTCCAGGCCGAAGTCCAGATCACGACGGTCCTTGGCGGTCAGCGGCGAGAGTTGCAGTACGGCCTCCGGCACGTTGACGCCTTTGCGGTCGGACAGTTCGCCACCGGCGATCACGGCGGTTTCCACTGCATCGGCGTGCTTGGCGGTCACCTGCAGGCGCAGGCGGCCGTCGTCCAGCAGCAGGTTCATGCCGGGTTCCAGGGCTTCAATAATTTCCGGATGCGGCAGGTTGACCCGGCGTGCGTCACCCGGGGTGTTATCCAGGTCCAGGCGGAAGGCCTGGCCACGCTCGAGGTTGACCTTGCCGTCGGCGAAGCGGCCCACGCGCAGCTTCGGACCTTGCAGGTCCATCAGGATGCCGATGGGGTAGTTGAGCTGACGCTCTACCTCACGCACCCACTGATAGCGCTGGGCATGGTCGGCGTGCTCGCCGTGGCTGAAGTTCAGGCGAAACAGGTTGACGCCGGCTTCCACCAGTTGGCGGATGTCGTCGATTCCTTTGATAGCCGGACCGAGGGTGGCGAGGATTTTTACTTTCTTGTCAGGCGTCATTTTCAGGGCTCTCGAGAATCAGGATGGCGCGGAAGTCGTTGACGTTGGTGCGGGTCGGGTCAGTGACGATCAGGTCGCCGAGGGCGGCGAAATACCCGTAACCGTTGTTGTTGTCCAGTTCGTCGCTGGCGGAAAGGCCTTGCTTGGCCGCGCGGCCGAAGCTGCACGGGGTCATGATGGCGCCGGCGTTGTCTTCTGAACCGTCGATGCCGTCGGTGTCGCCGGCCAGTGCGTAGACGCCGGGCAGGCCCTTCAGGGTGTTGGTCAGGCTGAGCAGAAACTCGGCGTTGCGCCCGCCACGGCCGTTGCCGCGTACGGTCACGGTGGTCTCACCGCCAGAGAGGATCACGCACGGCGGCGTGATCGGCTGGCCGTGAAGCACCACTTGGCGGGCGATGCCAGCATGAACCTTGGCCACCTCGCGGGATTCGCCTTCCAGATCGCCGAGGATGAGCGGGGTGAGGCCGGCGGCGCGGACTTTCTCGGCGGCGGCATCCAGGGACTGCTGGGGGGTGGCGATCAACTGGAAGTGGCTGCGGGAAAGGCAAGGGTCGCCCGGCTTGACGGTTTCCGAGCGCGGGTCCTGCAGCCAGGCGCGCACGTGGGCCGGTACGTCGATCTCGTAGCGGGCGAGGATTGCCAGGGCTTCGGCTGACGTGGTCGGGTCAGCCACGGTCGGGCCAGAGGCGATCACCGTAGCCTCGTCACCCGGTACGTCGGAGATCGCGTAGGTGTAGACGGTGGCCGGCCAGCAGGCCTTGGCCAGGCGGCCGCCCTTGATTGCCGAGAGGTGCTTGCGCACGCAGTTCATCTCGGAGATCGCGGCGCCGGATTTCAGCAAGGCCTTGTTGATGGCCTGCTTGTCTTTCAGGGTCAGGCCTTCGGCGGGCAGGGCGAGCAGGGAAGAACCACCGCCCGAGAGCAGGAAGATCACCCGGTCGGACTCACTGAGATTGCTCACCAGCTCAAGTACGCGCTGGGCGGTTTCCAGGCCGGCGGCGTCGGGCACTGGGTGGGCGGCCTCGACCACTTCGATCTTCTTGCAGTTGGCGCCATGGCCGTAGCGGGTCACTACCAGGCCGGAGATTTCGCCTTGCCATTCACGTTCGATCACTTCGGCCATGGCGGCAGCGGCCTTGCCGGCGCCTATGACGATGACGCGGCCGGAGCGATCGGCGGGTAAGTGATCAGCCAGCACCTGGCGGGGGTGGGCGGCGGCGATGGCGGTGGCGAACAGGTCGCGCAGGAAGGCTTTGGGATCGAGGGGCATGGCAGGCTCCGGGGCGCTGGATTCTTGTTGGAACCCGCTCAAGATCGGCTGCGCGTCGGAATAACTGCGTTGAGAAATGGCTTCGGACTGCTCATTTACCGCTCGTAAACTCCGCGTCTTCAGCCATTCTCGCCTTGTTCTTCTCTAGCTCGCTCGCTCTTGAACGGGTCCTTTGTGTGCTGCGTGCCAGGCATCGGCAATGCCTGGCCTTCAGGCCGATTTCAGTCCCGAGCCGCCGCGTACAGCGGCTCGGGACTGGAATCGACCTTCCTGATCCTTGGCGCCGTGTCACCGCGGATCAGGAGGGTCGAAAGGGGTCGTAGGACGGGGAGGGCGGGCGCTGGCCATCGCGGGAGCTGCCGGCTCGAGGGGCAGTGCTTCGTCCGCCCCGTCCTACGAAACATCACTCCTCGCGAATCGAGAAGTTGGCCATGTGCTCCAGGCCCTTGATCAGGCCGGAGTGGTCCCAGTTGCTGCCACCCAGCGCCGCGCAGGTGCTGAACACTTGCTGGGCGTTGGCGGTGTTCGGCAGGTTCAGGCCCAGCTCGCGGGCGCCGGACAGTGCCAGGTTCAGGTCTTTCTGGTGCAGGCTGATACGGAAGCCCGGATCGAAGGTGCCCTTGATCATACGCTCGCCATGGACCTCGAGGATCTTGGAACCGGCGAAGCCGCCCATCAGGGCCTCGCGCACCTTGGCCGGGTCGGCGCCGTTACGGGCGGCGAACAGCAGGGCTTCAGCAACCGCCTGGATATTCAGGGCGACGATGATCTGGTTGGCCACCTTGGCGGTCTGGCCATCACCATTGGCACCCACGCGGGTGATGTTCTTGCCCATGGCCTGGAACAGCGGCAGGGCGCGTTCGAAGGCGTTCGGGCAGCCACCGACCATGATGCTCAGGGTCGCGGCCTTGGCGCCTACTTCACCGCCGGAAACCGGGGCGTCCAGGTAGGCGGCGCCGGTGGCCTTGATCTTCTCGGCGAAGGTCTTGGTTGCGGTGGGAGAGATGGAGCTCATGTCGATCACGACTTTGCCAGCACCTACGCCTTCAGCTACGCCGTCCTTGCGGAACAGTACGTCTTCGACCTGAGGGGTGTCCGGCACCATGATGATGATGAACTCGGCTTCCTGGGCAACCTCTTTCGGGTTGGCCAGGCCGATGCCGTTGTCACCCAGCAGGTCGGCCGGGGCCTTGTCGAAATGCTCCGAGAAGAACAGGGTGTGGCCGGCTTTCTGGAGGTTCTGAGCCATGGGCTTGCCCATGATGCCGGTGCCGATGAATCCGATCTTGGCCATGTGATGTACCTCTTTCTTAGATGGCGTTATGGGTTTTCAGCCAGCCCAGGCCGGCAACGGTAGTGGTAGCCGGCTTGTACTCACAGCCGACCCAGCCCTGGTAGCCGATGCGGTCCAGGTGCTGGAAGAGGAAGCGGTAGTTGATCTCGCCGGTGCCCGGCTCGTTGCGGCCCGGGTTGTCGGCGAGCTGCACATGGTTGATCGCAGCGAGGTTGGACTCGACGGTACGCGCCAGGTCTCCTTCCATGATCTGCATGTGGTAGATGTCGTACTGCAGGAACAGGTTGGCGCTGCCCACTTTCTCGCGGATGGCCAGGGCCTGTTTGGTGTTGTTCAGGTAGAAGCCAGGGATGTCGCGCGTGTTGATGGCTTCCATCACCAGCTTGATGCCAGCGGCCTGGAGCTTCTCGGCGGCGAACTTGAGGTTCTCCACGAAGGTTTGCTCGATGGTGGCGCAGTCAAAGCCCTGCGGGCGGATGCCGGCCAGGCAGTTGATCTGCGAGTTGCCCAGCACTTTGGCGTAGGCGATGGCCTTGTCCACGCCAGCGCGGAATTCTTCCACGCGGTCGGGGTGGCAGGCGATGCCGCGCTCACCCTTTGCCCAGTCGCCGGCGGGCAGGTTGAACAGCACCTGCTCCAGTTTGTTGGCGTCCAGGCGGGCACGGATTTCCTCTACCGGGAAGTCGTAGGGGAAGAGGTATTCGACACCGCTGAAGCCGGCTTCGGCAGCAGCGGCGAAACGGTCCAGGAAGTCCACTTCGGTGAACAGCATGGAGAGGTTGGCAGCAAAACGGGGCATGAATGTCTCCTCAAATCTAGCTCCCTCTCCCACCACGAATAGGCGAGGGATTGGGGTAGGGGGGCACCGAGTCGCCTCGAACATCCCTTACCCCCGGCCCCTCTCCCAATGGGAGAGGGGAGTCAGAGCGATCAATCCAGCAGCGAGATGGCGGTCGGGGCGTCGACGCCGCGCTGGGCCAGTTCCTCGAACTCGTTGATGGCGTTGATCTCGGTACCCATGGAGATGTTGGTGACGCGCTCCAGGATGACCTCGACCACGACCGGCACGCGGAACTCTTCCATCAGTTGCTTGGCCTTGGCGAAAGCGGCCTGCAGGTCGTTGGCGTCGAACACGCGGATCGCCTTGCAGCCCAGGCCCTCGACCACTGCGACGTGGTCCACGCCGTAGCCGTTGAGTTCCGGTGCGTTGATGTTCTCGAAGGACAGCTGCACGCAGAAGTCGATCTCGAAGCCGCGCTGTGCCTGGCGGATCAGGCCCAGGTAGGAGTTGTTCACCAGTACGTGGATGTAGGGCAGGTTGAACTGCGCGCCCACGGCCAGCTCTTCGATCATGAACTGGAAGTCATAGTCGCCGGACAGTGCCACGACCGGACGGGTCGGGTCGGCCTTGACCACGCCCAGGGCTGCCGGAACGGTCCAGCCCAGCGGGCCGGCCTGGCCACAGTTGATCCAGTGGCGCGGCTTGTAGACGTGCAGGAACTGTGCACCGGCGATCTGCGACAGGCCGATGGTGCTGACGTAGCAGGTGTCCTTGCCGAAGAACTCGTTCATTTCTTCGTACACGCGCTGCGGTTTGACCGGCACGTTGTCGAAGTGGGTCTTGCGCTGCAGGGTGCGCTTGCGCTCGCGGCAGGATTCGACCCAGGCGCTGCGATCTTTCAGCTTGCCGGCGGCTTTCCACTCGCGGGCGACTTCGAGGAATGCGTCCAGTGCGGAGCCAGCGTCGGAAACGATGCCCAGGTCCGGGGTGAATACACGGCCGATCTGGGTCGGTTCAATGTCGACGTGGATGAAGCGGCGGCCCTGGGTGTAAACGTCGACGGAACCGGTGTGGCGGTTGGCCCAGCGGTTGCCGATGCCGAATACCAGGTCGGATTCCAGCACGGTGGCGTTGCCGTAACGGTGCGAGGTTTGCAGGCCGCACATGCCCGCCATCAGCGGGTGGTCATCGGGGATGGTGCCCCAGCCCATCAGGGTCGGGATGACCGGAACACCGGTCAGTTCGGCGAACTCGACCAGTTTGTCCGACGCGTCGGCATTGATGATGCCGCCACCGGCTACCAGCAGCGGACGCTCGGCATCGTTCAGCATGGCCAAGGCCTTCTCGGCCTGGATACGGCTAGCCGCCGGCTTGTTGACCGACAGCGGCTGATAGGCGTCGATGTCGAACTCGATTTCAGCCATCTGCACGTCGAACGGCAGGTCGATCAGCACCGGGCCGGGACGGCCGCTGCGCATCTCGAAGAAGGCTTTCTGGAAGGCGTAAGGCACCTGGCCCGGTTCCAGAACGGTGGTTGCCCATTTGGTGACCGGCTTGACGATGCTGGTGATGTCGACGGCCTGGAAGTCTTCCTTGTGCAGACGAGCACGCGGAGCCTGGCCAGTGATGCAGAGGATCGGGATGGAGTCGGCGGACGCCGAGTACAGGCCGGTGACCATGTCGGTGCCGGCGGGGCCGGAAGTGCCGATGCAGACGCCGATGTTGCCCGCGTTGGTGCGGGTGTAACCCTCAGCCATGTGCGAGGCGCCTTCGACGTGACGGGCCAGTACATGGTCAATGCCGCCGATCTTGTTCAGGGCCGCGTACAGCGGGTTGATGGCGGCGCCGGGAATGCCGAACGCGGTGTCGATGCCTTCGCGGCGCATCACCAGGACGGCAGCCTCGATTGCTCTCATTTTGGCCATGTTTTGTGCCTCTTTCTTGTGAAAATTGTATACAAGCTACGTGACTGGATTCTATTCAGCACCTGACTGAAGGGTCAAGGCCATTTGTGAGGCTAAAGGTCGCAGGGTGGCGACTCTTTTAAAACGCCCGTTTCACGGGCCTCACCATGGAGACTCAAAGCGCTGACGAACACACTGTATACAAAAAATAATCTGATTGTATCTATCTGTTGATTTTTTTGTGTTCGATGGGATAGTGGGCTACAGCTTTCGGATGCGTCGCAGGACGGGCTGGAAAATGCCCGCGTGGATCCAGGGGTGCGCCAGCCCTGGCCCGGACGACGCCGCACAAGGTTCAACCACTCACGAGGAACGCTTGAAAATGACCACTCTGACCCTGGAAACCGCTGTGAGCATTTCCAATCACGCCCTGGCCGTTGGTCGGGAGCTGCGCACGGCGCCGCTGACCATCGCTGTGCTGGATGCCGGCGGGCACCTGATCACCCTGCAGCGCGAGGATGGCGCCAGCATGCTTCGCCCGCAGATCGCCATCGGTAAAGCCTGGGGCGCCGTGGCGCTGGGTAAGGGGTCGCGCCTGATCGCCGCCGACGCCCAGCAGCGACCGGCCTTCATTGGCGCGGTGAACAACCTCGCCGACGGCAATCTGGTACCGGCGCCAGGTGGCGTGCTGATCCGCGATGGTCAAGGTGCCGTGATCGGCGCCATCGGCATCAGCGGTGACACCTCGGATATCGACGAGCAGTGCGCGGTGAGTGCGGTGGAAGCGTTGGGCCTGCAGGCGGACGCCGGCGCGGCCTGATACGAGGCAGGGGCTGCTGCGCAGCCCTCGGCGAATGAATTCGCCCCCACAGGGTTGGTACCTTGTGGGGGCGATTTTTTTCAGGGGATTTTTGTCGGGGTATCAGGCACTCTTGGCCTGAACCTTTTCCTCGACCTCACAACCCTTGATCACCAGGCGGATGATGGTTTCCGCGGCGGCATCGTAGTCGGCATCGCTGAGGCTGGACTTGCCGGTAACGGTAGATATCTGCCAATCGAAGTCAGCGTAGGTCTGGGTTGCGGCCCAGATGCTGAACAGCAGGTGATGAGGGTCGATCTTGGCCATCAGGCCCTGGTCGATCCAGCGCTGGATGCATTCGATGTTGTGCTTGGCCTGCAAGTTGAGCTGCTCGGTCTGTTCGGGCGAGAGGTGTGGTGCACCGTGCATGATCTCGCTGGCGAACACCTTGGAGGCGTAAGGAAGGTCGCGGGAGATGCGGATCTTCGAGCGAATGTAGGCGGTTAGCACCTCAAAGGGGTGGCCGGTCTGGTTGAACGGCGCTGACGCCTGCAAAAGCGGCTCGACGATGCTCTCGAGCACCTCGCGGTAGAGGTTCTCTTTCGACTTGAAGTAGTAATAGACGTTGGGCTTGGGCAGGCCAGCCTTGGCCGCGATGTCGCTCGTCTTGGTGGCGGCGAACCCTTTGTCGGCGAATTCCTCGCTGGCCGCGCGCAGGATCAGGTCTCTGTTGCGCTCGCGAATACTGCTCACATCGGCTCCTTTTTTGGCTCGCCCGGGCGCCAGGAAGGCCGGCCGGCGAGAGGTCGGGCATGTTATCACCCGCTTTGCGAGGCCCTCAAGCGAGACACTGGATGAATTTCCTGTATACAAAATTACGGTCTTCTGTTTCCATTCGGCATCCGTCCATGTCACCGGAGTCCTGTCCGGTGTGTGTTGCGGCAGACTTCACCCATGCAAGACAACCACTTGCTCGACCCCTTCGGGCGTCGAATTTCCTACCTGCGCCTCTCGGTCACTGACCGTTGCGACTTCCGTTGCACCTATTGCATGAGCGAGGACATGGTCTTCGCTCCCCGCGCGCAGATCCTCAGCCTCGAAGAGCTCTATGCCGTCGCCGATGCGTTCATTGGCCTCGGGGTTTCGCGCATCCGCATCACCGGTGGTGAGCCGTTGGTACGCAAGGGCCTCACCTCGTTGTTGGCGCGTCTGGGCGCCCGTGAGGAACTGGAAGACCTGGCCATCACCAGTAACGGTTCCCAGCTCGGGCACATGGCTGCTGACTTGCGCCGGGCTGGGGTCACTCGCCTGAATATCAGCCTCGACTCCCTGAAGCGCGAACGCTTCGCCGCCTTCACCCGCCGTGACCGCCTGGAGCAGGTACTGGCTGGAATCGACGCGGCTCGAGCGGCTGGCTTTCGTCGCATCAAGCTCAATACTGTCGTGCAGAAAGGCCGTAACGACGATGAAGTCCAGGAACTGGTGGCCTTCGCTGTGGAACGCGGCCTGGACATCAGTTTCATCGAGGAAATGCCGCTGGGCAGCGTTTCCAGTCACGAGCGCAAGGTCACGCTGTGTACGTCGGACGATGTGCGCGAGCGGGTGGAGCAGCGCTTCCAGTTGCTGCCCAGCAGCTATCGCACGGGCGGGCCGTCGCGCTACTACCAGGTGGTCGGCAGCGGCACCCAGGTCGGTTTCATTTCCCCCCATAGCCGCAACTTCTGCGGCGACTGCAACCGGGTGCGCGTCACCGCCGAAGGCAAGCTGGTGCTCTGCCTTGGCCACGAAGGCGCGCTGGACCTCAAGTCGCTGATCCGGCGGCATCCCGGTGACCGCGAGCGGCTGCGGGCGGCGCTGATCGAAGCGCTCAGGCTCAAGCCCGAGCGGCATTTCTTCGAAGCAGACCAGCAGGTGCAAGTGGTGCGCTTCATGAGCATGACCGGCGGCTGATCGAGTTCCCTGGATCAGCGCTGGCTGCGTGGCTTCAGCTCGCCGCAGGAAACCTGCTGTGTTCGATGAAGCGCCTTGCCATGGCGTCCCAGGGGCCTCGATTCCTTTCTGATCAGATCCTGATAACAAGAGCGCCCGCCAGGGCGAAGGAGAACACACATGGGCAAGACGCTACTGGTAAAGAACGCTGACCTTCTGGTGACCATGGACGGCCAGCGCCGGGAGATCCGGCAGGGCGGGATGTTCATCGAGGACAATCGCATCGTTCAGGTCGGGCCAAGCAGTGAGCTGCCTCAGACCGCTGACGAAGTGCTGGATATGAAGGGCAAGGTCGTCATTCCTGGCCTGGTCAACACCCACCACCACATGTACCAGAGCCTGACGCGCGTGGTGCCAGCCGCCCAGGACGGCGAGCTGTTCAACTGGCTGACCAACCTCTATCCAATCTGGGCGCGGTTGACCCCAGAGATGATTGGCGTCTCGACCCAGACGGCCATGGCCGAGTTGATTCTTTCCGGCTGCACCACCTCCAGCGACCACCTCTACATCTACCCCAACGGCTGCAAGCTGGATGACAGCATTCACGCCGCCGGCGAGATCGGTATGCGCTTCCATGCCGCACGCGGCAGCATGAGCGTTGGCCGCAGCCAGGGCGGCCTGCCGCCGGATTCGGTGGTGGAGAAGGAAGCGGACATCCTCAAGGAGTCCCAGCGCCTGATCGAGGACTACCACGATGCGTCCCATGGCTCGATGCTGCGGGTGGTGGTGGCGCCGTGCTCGCCCTTCTCGGTGAGCCGCGACCTGATGCGCGAAGCCGCTGTGCTGGCGCGTCAGTACGGCGTATCGCTGCACACCCACTTGGCCGAAAACGTCAACGACATCGCTTACAGCCGGGAAAAGTTCGGCATGACGCCGGCCGAATATGCCGAAGACCTGGGGTGGGTCGGCCACGACGTCTGGCACGCCCACTGCGTGCAACTCGACGAGCATGGCATCGAGCTTTTCGCCCGCACCGGCACGGGCGTTGCCCACTGCCCCTGCTCGAACATGCGCCTGGCCTCCGGCATCGCGCCGGTTCGTCGCATGCGCGATGCCGGTGTGCCGGTCGGCCTGGGCGTGGACGGTTCGGCATCCAACGACGGTGCCACCATGATCGGTGAAGTGCGCCAGGCACTGCTGCTGCAACGGGTTGGTTTCGGCCCCGACGCCATGACCGCCCGCGAGGCGCTGGAAATTGCCACCCTGGGTGGCGCCAAGGTGCTCAATCGCGACGACATCGGCGCGCTTGCGCCGGGCATGGCGGCCGACTTCGTCGCCTTCGACCTCAACCATATCGCTTACGCCGGCGCCCTCCATGATCCGCTCGCGGCGTTGGTGTTCTGCACGCCGACCCAGGTTTCCACCAGCGTGATCAACGGCAAGGTCGTGGTACGCGACGGCCAACTGGTCACCGTCGACCTGCCGCGTGTACTGGAACGCCACAACCAACTGGCGCGGCAACTGGTACTGGGCGAGTAAATCGTCCTGATGGGGCGTGGCCGGGTGCCGCGCCCCTTTTCTGTTCGTGCCCACATGAGAACAAGGAGAAGGTCATGAAACCTCAGGTTTTCGGCTGGCTGGCTGCCGGCCTGTTGTCCGCGAATGGCGCCTTGGCGCAGACCTACGTAATCGGTGTCGAAAAGCAGTCGTTCCAACCCCATTACTGGATCAGCGACCAGGGCGAGTACCAGGGCTTTGCCCGTGATGTGCTCGACTTGTTCGCGCGCGAAGCCGGGCTGGACATTCAGTACCAGGCCCTGCCGGTCAATCAGCTCACTCAGCACCTGCTCAATGGCAGCATCGACTTCAAGTACCCGGATAACGCCAAGTGGGCCGGTGACCTGAAGGGCAACAAGGACATCGCCTACAGCCTGCCGGTGGTGCAGTACGTCGACGGTGTGCTGGTGCCGCCCAAGCGGCAGGGCAAGGGAATCGATCAGTTGGCGAGGCTGGCGGTGGTGGATGGCTGGACGCCCTGGACCTACCAGGACCGTATCGATGGCGGTCAGACCCAGGTGGTGCGCAGCGCCGATCTGGGCCAGATGATCAAGCAGGCAATGAAGCAGCAGGCAGACGGCGCCTACTACAACGTCGTGGTCGCCACCTACTACCTGGACAACATCCGTGCGCGCCCCGGTGCCCTGGTGTTCGATCCGAACCTGCCCCACACCCGTGGAACCTTCAATCTCTCCAGCCTCAGGTATCCGGAGCTGATAGCGCGCTTCGATCGCTTCCTCGCTGAGCACCGGCAGGAAGTCGATGCGCTTAAGGCGCGCTACCAGGTGGAGTCCAACCTGGATTCCGAGTACCTCGGCATGGAGCAGTGGAAGATCGACTTCCTGAAACGCCAGAAAGAGAAGGATAACCCCTGACTGCGATTGGCCTGGAAGTGCCGCAGCAGAGCGCTCGGAAGGCTGTTTGGTTATTCTGTTTGGCGGTTTTGTACACAATTCTGAAAGAAAGTGTTGTTTGTGACGTTCGCCGCGTGTATATAATTCGGAAAATCCTGACCGCAAGATCAGCTTTTTCTGATGAAGTAACTACATGGGGTGTTCATCGGCACCCGTGTAA
Source organism: Pseudomonas sp. D(2018) (assembly GCF_005502555.1). NCBI lineage: Bacteria > Pseudomonadati > Pseudomonadota > Gammaproteobacteria > Pseudomonadales > Pseudomonadaceae > Pseudomonas > Pseudomonas sp. D(2018). The sequence continues at coordinate 142,250 of NZ_SCOK01000001.1, read as the reverse complement.
GCCAACGACCGACAAGAACAATAGGCAGGCTTTACCCATGAGTTCATCCGACATTTCCGGGGTTCGCTCCGACCTCAGTCACCACCTGGAGGATCGCCCAGGGACGAGGTACTCCCGCTTCACAGCTTTCGGCCGACTATCTGCATGCTTCTCCGGCATTGCCGCGTCGACGCTGATTGTTGGCGGCCTGCTCGGACCGCCCGGCCTCGTCCTTAATGACGCAAGCGCACACGTACTCGAAGCCCTGGCCTCGATGAGCGAGGTCCAGCGGAACGCCTTGGACGCAGCCGAACGGCGCAACGCTGAAGACAGCCCGTCCAGCATCGTCCGCCACTCCAGCCTCGACCTGACCGGCTGACACTCGGCGCGCGCAACCCCCTTCAATCCCGAACCTGCCTGCAGCCTGCCTTCATGCCCAGGGCGGTCTTTGGGTGGGCGCGGGGCGGAAAAACCTGAAACCCACTAAAACAAGGAAAAAACCATGAAAGCCAAGTATCTGCCGCACTGCCTCGCCCTCACGACCGGATTGCTCGGTGGCGGCCAGGCGATCGCCGGTGACCTGCTGTTCTGGCAGAACAACAGCCTGAGCTACCTCTACGGCCAGAACTTCAAGATCAACCCGGAGATCCAGCAGACGGTGACCTTCGAGCACGCGGATGGCTGGAAGTACGGCGATAACTTCTTCTTCCTCGACAAGATCTTCTACAACGGTGACAAGGACGATCTCGTTGGTGACAACACCTATTACGGTGAATTCCAGCCGCGCCTGTCGCTGGGCAAGATCTTCGACCAGAAGATCCAGTTCGGTCCGGTTACCGACGTACTGCTGGCCATGACCTACGAGTTCGGTGAAGGCGACGTCGAGTCCTACCTGATCGGCCCGGGCTTCGACCTGGCCATTCCTGGCTTCGACTTTTTCCAGGTCAACTTCTACAACCGCACTACCGATGGCAGCCGCCCGGGCGACAACGTCTGGCAGATCACCCCGGTGTGGAGCTACACCATTCCGGTGGGCAATTCCGACATCCTGATCGATGGCTTCATGGACTGGGTGGTGGACAACGACGAAAACAGCCGCGGCACCTACCACGCCAACCTGCACTTCAACCCGCAGGTGAAGTACGACCTGGGCAAGGCTATGGGCTGGGGTGAAAAGCAGCTCTACGTCGGTTTCGAATACGACTACTGGAAGGACAAGTACGGTATCGACAACGACAGCTTCCTGGGTGACGTGATCCTCGATGGCACCGACCAGAACACCGCCAGCCTGCTGGTCAAGGCGCACTTCTGATCGCATTGCGTAACAAGACGAGGGGGACGGCGCGCGGCGCCGTCCGCCCGTTCAGGATGGGAGGGGAGCCATGGCTGTTTCTGTAGGGGCGAACTCATTCGCCAGGGGCCGCGCAGCGACCCCCAGCCTGGTATTGCACCGGAGGGCAGGCCGTTGGCCTGCTTGGCGAACAAATTCGTCCCTGCAACAGATGAGGTCACTCCACCACAAACCGAGCGATTTTGCGGCGGGCCTTAACTCAGAAGGTGAACTCCAGGTTCACCGTCGGCGTCGAGGTGCGGCTGCCACGGCCACCGTCGACACCGAACTTGTTGTGCCAGTACTCGTAGCCGACACCCAGCCACAGGTTCGGCTTGCGCTTTGCTCCGGGCATGGCAGCGACCATGAGCGAGGTGCGCATCAGGGTTTCCGGGGCGGTGTCCTTGTCGAAGTAATCCTCGCCCTTCTCACCGACGTAGTTGACGAACCCCTGGAACTTGGCGTCGTGCTCGCCGAGCTGGAAGGGCTTGAGCCACGTCAGGTTGACCATGTACGTGGCGTCGAAGGTGTGGTCCGGATGCTTGGCGTTGGGGATGCCCGAGTGGTTCTTCTCCCGGTAGTACATCAGGCTCAGGTCGAGCACGCCGGAACCGTTGAACTTGAGGGTAGGGCCGAACACCAGGGCGCGTTTCTTGGCCGAGGCCAGGTTGTTGTTGCGGCTGGCGTCGAAGCCGAAGGTGAAGGCGTAGTCCTTGATCAGGCCGGTCCCCAGCGGTTGGTCGAATACCCGTGAGGCAAACAGTTGATGGCGGTAGACCGCGTAGACCTCGCTGCCACCGTGGTCGGTGCCCTTGCGCGGGTCGCGACTGTCGGAGAGGAATACATCGAGGTTGAAGAAGTTGCTGCCGTACCGGTAGCCGTCGGCATGGGTAAAGCTGTAGGCCCGTTTCGCAAACTTGTTCGGGTTGTTCGGATTGGTGAACTGCTGGCCGTAGCGGAAGCCGACGCTGTTGTTCATCCACTCGAAGAACTTGCCGTCCTCCGCGGCGAAGCCGGTTGGGCCCGCGGCCATCAAGGCGGCGCCAAGCGCCAGACTGGTGTAACGACGCATTCGGGTACTCCTTCTTTTTGTTGTTGAGCTGAAAGCGGAAAAGTCTTCCCCTCAACGGCAGCGCGCGAGGGCGGCCGTCACCGGGGGCTGAGGTTAAAAGAGCCCGCCGGGTAGGCGGGCTGTTGAAGTCCGGCTGTACCTCATGGGAACGGCCGGATGGGAGCAACTTCAAGTCAGTGGGCGACGTACTGCCGGCTGCGACCCTTCTCCCCGAGAATGTTGAACAGCAGATTCAGGGTGAGGGCGCTGACGGTGGCCATGGCGATGCCGCTATGGGTGATGGGCTCCATCCAGTGGGGGAGCTGGGCGAAGAGTTCGGGGCGTACGACCGGCGCCATGCCCATGCCCATGCTCACAGCGACCAGCAACTGGTTGCGGCGATCGCCGATGTCGGCCTCGTGAAGGATCTTGATGCCGGTGGCGGCCACCATGCCGAACATCGCCAGGCCCGCGCCACCCAGCACTGCTGGCGGGATCGAGGCCACCAGGAAGGCGGCCTTCGGGAGCAGGCTGAGGCCGATCAGGAAGGCGCCCGCAGCGACCGTCACGTAGCGGCTGCGCACGCCGGTCATCTGTACCAGGCCGATGTTCTGGGCGAAGGAGGAATGGGTGAAGGTGTTGAAGAAGCCGGCCAGGAAGGACGCGCCAGCGTCACACATCAGGCCGCGGCGCAGGGCGTTGGGGCAGACCTCGCGACCGGTGATCTTGCCCAGGGCCAGGAACATGCCGGTGGACTCGACGAAGATGATCACCACCACCAGGCACATCGACAACACGGAGGCCAGCTCGAACTTCGGCATGCCGAAGTGCATGGGTTCCACGATCTGGAACCAGGGCGTTTCGTCCAGGCCATCGAGGTTGACCATCCCGCAGGCGCCGGCCAGGGCGTAGCCCAGGGCCATGCCGACCAGCACCGAGACATTCACCCAGAAGCCCTTGAGGAAGCGGTTCACCAACAGGATGGTGCCCAGTACCAGGGCCGCGATAGACAGGTATTCCAGCCCGCCAAACTGCGTGGCCGTGTTACCGCCGCCGGCCCAGTTGACTGCAACCGGGAAGAGCGTGAGGCCGATGGAGGTGATCACGGTGCCGGTCACCAGCGGCGGGAAGAAGCGCACGATGCGCGACATGAAGGGGGCCAGCAGCAAGCCGAAGAAGCCGGCGGCAATGGTGGCGCCGAAAATACCCTGGATGCCGACGCCGGGCATGCCGGCCATCACGACCATGCTGCCGACGGCGGCGAAACTGGCCCCCATCATCACCGGCATGCGGATGCCCACCGGGCCGATGCCGATGGATTGCACAATGGTGGCGATGCCGGCAACCAGCAGGTCGGCGTTGATCAGGAAGGCGATTTCTTCACGGGAAAGACCGGCGGCCTGGCCGACGATCAGGGGTACGGCAACGGCGCCGCCGTACATAAGCAGGACATGCTGGAAGCCGACAAGCAGCAATTGCATCAGGGGCAGGCGCTGGTCAGCGGGCGAAAGGGCGATCTCTCGCTCTGTCGGAGTGGTCATGCAACACCTCGGGCGCTTTTGTTCTTGTAAGTCGCTTGGCAATGCCGCGCCTCGTGGGTGCGGCGTGCCGGGTATTCATGTTGCTGGCCGGGTGGGTGACACCTGGCAGGGGTACTGCGGGTACTGCTGGAAGAAAAAAAGCCTGCCTGGGGCAGGCTTGAAGCGCGGGTGGTGCTTGGGGTCACCACCCGCCGTGGTCTTGCTTGCAGGGGGCGCTTAGTTGGTCTTCGCGCCTTGTGCGATCCAGCGGCCGATCAGGTCACGCTCTTCCTGGGTCATCTGGGTGATGTTGCCCAGCGGCATGATCTGGGTGGCGACTGCCTGAGCCTGGATCTTCGGTGCGAGCATCTGGATCTGCTGCGGGGTGTCGAGCATCACGCCGCCCGGCGCCGAGGTGAACATCGGACTGGTGGGCTTGGCGGAATGGCAGACGGTGCAGCGTTCCTGAATCACGGTGTGGACCTTGCCGAAGTCATTGCCGCTGGCGCTGGCCTGGGCCGGGGCGGCCTGAGCGGATTGCGCCGGGGCGGCAGCCTGCGGCTTGCTTTCGGCGCTGGCGGGGGCAGCGCTGGTGCTGGTTGCCGGAGCAGCATGCTCCTGGTGGGCAGGCTCTACGGCCAGGCTCGGTTCAGCGGCCTTGTAGTTCGGCGCGGTGACGAAGGCCAGGCAGATCATGCCAAGGGCGCCGGCGGGGAGAGTCCAGGCGAACTTGTTGCTCTCGTGGCGGGTGTTGAAGTAGTGGCGCACCAGCACTGCGATTACCGCGATTCCGGCCAGGATCAGCCAGTTGTACTGGCTGCCGTATGTGCTCGGGAAGTGGTTGCTGATCATGATGAACAGCACCGGCAGGGTGAAGTAGTTGTTGTGGCGCGAACGCAGCAGGCCCTTGGCCGGCAGGGTCGGGTCAGGGGTGCGGTTCTCTTCGATCGCCTTAACCAGGGCGCGCTGCGCCGGCATGATGATGCGGAACACGTTGCCCACCATGATGGTGCCGATCAGGGCGCCGACATGAATGTAGGCACCACGGCCGCTGAATACCTGGGTGAAGCCCCAGGCCGCGCCGATCACCAGCACGAAGAGGATCAGGCCGAGCAGGGCGGGGGTCTTGCCCAGCGGCGAATCGCAGAGGAAGTCGTAGATGAACCAGCCTGCGACCAGCGAGCCGATGCCGATGGCGACGGCGGCAGCCGGGGCGATATCCACGCCGGGTGCGATCAGGTACAGGGTCGGATTCAGGTAAAACACCACGGTCAGCAGGGCGACGCCTGACAGCCAGGTGAAATAGGCTTCCCATTTGAACCAGTGAAGGTTGTCGGGCATTTTCGGCGGAGCGAGCTTGTATTTCTCCAGGTGGTAGATGCCGCCACCGTGGATGGCCCAGAGATCACCCGACAGACCGTCGCGCGGGTTGGCGCGGTTGAGGTTGTTCTCGAGCCAGACGAAATAGAAGGACGCGCCGATCCAGGCGATACCAGTGATCATGTGAACCCAGCGAATGCCCAGGTTCAGCCATTCGGTCAAATGTGCTTCCACAGTTGTTACCTCTTTCCCGCCGACCGGCACGCCGATCGTTGGGCTTCTCTTATTAGTGGTGGGGGTTGAGGAGGAGCTGTTCGTCCTCGGTGAAGTAATGCTCGTCGCAGTTGTTACCGGAACCACTGCGATCAACCACCAGGAAGTCATCCCGCTTTTCGATCGTCAGCACAGGGTGGTGCCAGACGCCGCGATGGTAATTAACGCCCTGCCTGCCATTGGAAATGAAGGCACGGACCAAACCCGGTACAGGCACATCGCCAAGTGGCGCGACCACGACCAGAAAGGGATTGCCGAGCAGCGGAATGAAAGCCTGGCTGCCCTGCGGGTGTCGTTCCAGCATGCGGATGCGCAGGGGCATCTCGAGGGATTCGGCGCTGAAGATGCTGATGATCGCCTTGTCGTCGGGCTGGGCGGTCTCGACCGTTGCCAGCTTGTGATAACGGCGGGTGGAGCCGTTGTTGATCATGAAGTACTCGCTGCCTTCGGTTTCGATCACATCTCCGAAGGGGGCGAAGGCTTCTTTGGTCAGGGGCTCGATCTTCAGGGTTCGCATGGCTGTTCTACTTGTTCGTTGCTGGTTCCCATCCCGCGAGCGGGGGAGGGGCCGGGAAAGAGGGTGGTCATTCCATCCTCTCTCCTGGCTCTCCGAATCGGTGGAGAGCCGATGGGCGGGCCTAAGGCCGCCCGGTCTTGATTGGGGCGGTGCGCCTGCGGCTTACATCTGCTGCAGACGGAACAGCGCGATCTTGTTGATCTCGGCCAGCGCCCTGGAGAACTCGGCTTCAGGAGTGTTGTGGATCCGCTCCTCGAAGGCCGCCAGGATCTGGTGCCGGTTGCTGCCTTTCACCGCCATGATGAAAGGAAACCCGAACTTGACCTTGTAGGCGTCGTTCAGTTCGGTGAAGCGCGCGAACTCTTCAGCCGTGCACTCGTGGATACCGGCACCGGCCTGTTCGCTGGTGCTGGCTTCGGTCAGCTCGCCGCGGACGGCAGCCTTGCCGGCCAGGTCCGGGTGAGCATTGATCAGTGCCAGCTGGGCTTCATGGCTGGCGCTGAGCAACAGGTCGGCCATGCGCTGGTGCAGGCCGTCGATGTCGTCGATGTGGGCGTCCTGGCCCAGGTCGAAGGCCTTCTCGGCGACCCAGGGCGAGTGTTCATAGATGTCGGCGAACGCCTTGACGAAGGCATCGCGGGACAGGGTGGACGGGGTCAGGGTCTGGAAGCGGCTCATTTCGCTTGCTCTTTGAAAGGGTGGGTGGCGTGCCAGTGACGGGCGATGTCGGCGCGGCGGGCGAACCAGACTTTCTCATGGCCCTTAACGTATTCGATGAAGCGTGCCAGGGAGGCGAGGCGTGCCGGGCGGCCCAGCAGGCGGCAGTGCATTCCGATGGAGAGCATCTTCGGCGCGCCAGCGGCGCCTTCGGCATAGAGCACGTCGAAGGCGTCCTTCAGATACTCGAAGAAGTCGTCGCCCTTGTTGAAACCCTGCACCTGGGTGAAGCGCATATCGTTGGTATCCAGGGTGTAGGGGATGACCAGGTGCGGTTTTTCCGTGGTACTGGCGGCGTCCCAATAGGGCAGATCGTCGTCGTAGGTATCCGAGTCATACAGGAAACCGCCTTCTTCCATCACCAGGCGGCGAGTGTTCGGACCGGTGCGGCCGGTGTACCAGCCCACCGGGCGTTCGCCGGTCAGTTCGGTGAGGATGCGGATGGCTTCGAGCATATGCTCGCGCTCCTGGGCCTCGTCCATGTACTGGTAGTCGATCCAGCGGTAGCCGTGGCTGCAGATCTCGTGGCCGGCCTCGACCATGGCGCGGATCGCGTCCGGATGGCGCTGTGCGGCCATGGCGACGGCGAAGACGGTCAACGGAATGTCGTGCTGCTTGAACAGGTTGAGCAGGCGCCAGACGCCGACGCGGCTACCGTATTCGTAGAGGGATTCCATGCTCATGTTGCGCACGCCCTGTAGCGGTTGGGCGGCCACCATCTCTGACAGGAAGGCTTCGGACTCCTTGTCACCATGGAGCACATTGCGTTCGCCGCCTTCCTCGTAGTTCAGGACAAAGGACAGGGCGATGCGGGATTCACCCGGCCAATGCGGGTGGGGAGGGTTGTTGCCGTAACCGATCAGGTCGCGTGGGTACTCAGCGCTCACTGCAGTCTTCCTTTCTTGTCTGTTGGACGATCAGCGACAGCCTGGGGAGTGGTGCGCGACCGTGGATGGGGTGATTGTATACAAACTGTCTTGTGTTTTGTAAATCAAAAAATCACCTGATTCGTTATCCAGACACCAAGCAAGAAACCTGCCCATATGGTCAGGTAGATTCGATGTAAGGCCCGCTGGGTGGACGGTACGCGTAAATTTCGAATGACTGTGGTGCGACGCAGGCTCGGCGGGATTTGTTGCTGTAATTGTGTACAATTTGTCTTGTTTATGTCTTACATTCTGTCAGGTGCATGTTATTCTGCGCACCGTACCGGGGCCTCAGCCCTGACCACGCACCGATATGAACAAGCAGAGGAGGTGTGGCGTTTCGATCGCGGCCAGCGCACCGGCCCGAAGAACGCCCAGCGAGCAATGGGACGTTTGACCACGCATGTACTGGATGCCGCCCACGGTTGCCCTGGCCGTGACATCAAGATCGAGCTCTATCGCGTAGAAAACGCGGGCCTGGAGCTGGTCGCCACCACCACCACCAATGACGATGGTCGCTGCGATGCGCCCCTGCTGCAGGGTGCCGACTACCAGAGCGGCGTCTACCAGATCCATTTCCACGCGGGTGACTACTACCGCGCGCGTGGCGTTCAGCTGGCCGAGCCGGCTTTCCTCGACGTGGTCGTGCTGCGCTTCGGCATCTCCTCCGAACAGGACCACTATCACGTGCCGCTGCTGATCTCCCCTTACAGCTACTCCACTTACCGCGGTAGCTAGTTCGTTACCCTCGACTCACTGGAGTCTTTCTAGCCCGTTCACACTGCGGGCTTTTTTTCGTCTGCAGGAAAGTGCAGACGGTGCTCATAAAAAAGCCCGGCGCAAGGCCGGGCTGAAACGCATCACGGGGAGATGCGCAAGGGATCAGGTCATGCCCAGCCAGTTCGGCAGGGCCAGGGAGATCCAGGGTACGTAGGTGACCAGGATGAGGAAGGCCAGCAGGATCATCAGCCAGGGCATCGCGGCCCGGATGGTGGAGGTCAGCGGCATGCCGGTCACGGCCGAGGTGACGAAGAGGTTCAGCCCCACGGGCGGTGTCACCAGGCCGATCTCCAGGTTCACCACCATGATGATGCCCAGGTGGATGGGGTCGATGCCCAGTTTCATCGCGATCGGGAAGAGGATCGGGGCCAGGATCAGGATGATTGCCGAGGGTTCCATGAAGGCGCCAGCAATCAGGAGCACGATGTTCACGACCAGCAGGAAGGTAACTGGCGTCAGGCCGGCATCGATCACCCATGCAGTGATCTGCTGGGGCAGTTGCTCTGTGGTCAGCACGTGTGCGAAGAGCATGGCGTTGGCGATGATGAACATCAGCATGATGGACAGCTTGCCGGACTCCAGCAGCACCTTCGGCGCCTCGCTGAGCTTCATGTCCTTGTAGACGAACAGGGCAATGAAGGCCGAGTAGACGGCTGCCACGGCCGCGGCTTCGGTTGGCGTGAACATGCCGCTGTAGATGCCGCCCAGGATGATCACCATCAACAGCAGGCCCCAGAGGGCCTTGCGCCCGGCGTTCAGCCATTCGCGGAATGTGGCGCGCGGTAGCGCCGGCAGGTTCTTTTTCACGGCGATGATGTAGATCGCCACCATCAGCACCAAGCCAAGCAAGACGCCGGGAATCACGCCGGCCATGAACAGCTTGCCCACCGAGGTTTCGGTGGCGGCGGCGTAGACCACCATCACGATTGAAGGCGGAATGAGAATGCCCAGGGTACCGGCGTTGCAGACGATGCCCGCGCCGAAGGCCTGCGGATAACCCGAGCGCACCATGCCGGCGATGGCGATGGAGCCCACTGCGGCCACCGTGGCCGGGCTGGAGCCGGACAGCGCGGCGAAGAGCATGCAGGCCAGCACCGCGGCAATCGCAAGGCCGCCGCGGATGTGGCCGACGCAGGCGTTGGCGAAGTCGATCAGGCGCCGCGCCACACCACCGGTGGTCATGAAGGCCCCAGCCAGCAGGAAGAAGGGGATTGCCAGCAGGGTGTAGTGCTCGGACGTCTCGAACAGCTTGATCGCCAGGGATCGCACCGAATCCGGGCTGAACAGCATGATGGTCATCGAACCGGCAAGGCCAAGCGAGATGGCAATGGGTACGCCAATGAACATCAACAGGAAGAGCAGGAAGAAGAGAAACAGGACAGTCATTGCTTGTCTTCCTTGTGCTGTGGCTCGTCGTGCTCGGTCAGCTTGAGCGCCTCGGCAGCCTCATCGGCGAGGCCTAGACCGGTCTGCCGGTTCTGCAGGATACGAACGAAAATTTCCGCGTAGCGGATGAAGACCAGGCCGAATCCCACGGGCACGATCAGGCCGATGTGCCATTGCTGGACGCCGTAGTGGCCGAGGTCTTCGGCGCCGATTCCCGCCGTGAAAAGGGTTTGCACCCACTCGAAGCTGGCAACAGCCAGCAGTCCCGCATAAAGCAGGCAGCACAGGCAGGCGATGATTCCCAGGGCTCGCTGCACCGGGCGGGTGGTCAACTTGACCAGGGCATCGACGCCAATGTGGCCGGCGGTACGCACGCCGTAGGAAAGGCCGAAGAAGATCAGCCAGGCGAACAGCGCCTTGGTCAGCGAGTTGCTCCAGGTCATGGCCTGGGCCATGGCAAGGATGCTGTCGCCGATGCCGAAGAGCGCTTCGCTGGCGGCCTCCCAGCGGTCGGCCAGGTCGTAGAAGACGGTGTAGAGGTTGTTGAGGATGACGTAGACGAAGGTCACCAGCGTCATGGCCGCCAGAAGGAAGGCGATGAAACCTTCCTCGAAGTGGTCCCAGACGCGCCGCAGAGCGTTCATGGATGGCATCTCCCGATGGCAGAAGCGTCGTTTGCTCGGGGCTGGCGGAAAACCGCCAACCCCGGGCGGGGCGTCTTACTGGGCCTGATTGGCGGCTTCGGCAGCCTTGATCAGATCAGGACCGATTTCGGCTTCGAACTTCTTCCACACCGGCTTCATGGCCTCGCGCCATTCGTTGCGCTGCTCGGGAGTGAGCTCGATGATCTCGCTGGTCTTGGCATCGATGATGCGCTGCTTGTCGCCCTGGTTCAGCGCCTCGGCCTGCTTGTTCACCTCGTTGGTCACTTCCACGGTGATCTTCTCCAGTTCGGAGCGAACGTCCGCCGGCAGGCCGTTCCAGAACTTGGTGTTGGTGATCAGCATGTAGTCGAGCACGCCGTGGTTGGACTCGGTGATGTACTTCTGCACCTCGTGCATTTTCTGCGAGTAGATGTTCGACCAGGGGTTCTCGGCACCGTTGACCACGCCGGTCTGCAGCCCTTGGTACACCTCGGCAAAGCTCATCTTGCGCGGGTTGGCACGCACGGCCTTGAACTGCTCCTCCAGCACGGCCGAGGCCTGTACGCGGAACTTCAGGCCGCGGGCGTCCTTCGGTTCGCGCAGGGGTTTGTTGGCCGAGAGCTGCTTCATGCCGTTGTGCCAATAACCCAGCCCGGTGATGTTCTTGCTTTCCATCGACTTGAGCAGGTTCTGGCCTTCGGGGCTGTGCTGGAAGCGATCCACGGCCTGGATGTCGTTGAACAGGAAGGGCAGGTCGAACAACTGCACCTGCTTGGTGTACTGCTCGAACTTGGCCAGGGACGGTGCGATCAGCTGCACGTCGCCCAGCAGCAGGGCTTCCATTTCCTTGCCGTCACCGAAGAGCGACGAGTTGGGGTAGACCTCCACCTTCACCTTTCCGGGCAGGCGTTCTTCCGCAAGCTTCTTGAAAAGCAATGCGCCTTGACCCTTGGGGGTGTGCTCGGCCACGACGTGGGAGAACTTGATCACGATGGGGTCGGCGGCCTGGGCCAGGCCGGCGGCACCCAGCGCGAGGGCGCAGGCGAGCGCTTTCAGAGCAGGTTTGAACATTGATGCATCCTCTTGTTGTTCTAGATCAGGTCCGGACAGCCGGGGGCGGTCCGAGCGAGGCAACAAGAAGGAGTCTAGGCGGCAACCGCGATTTGGTCGGTTGGATCGTGAAAACGCGGCTTGGCTTGTTCTTGTTGGCTCGCTTGCCGATCACATGGCAAGCACTGTGCCAGCAGTCTGCAAGCCACGATTATCAAGGGAGGGCGGGTGCTGAAGGGGCGTGAAGAGGAGGTTTGCGTGGCGGGTTTCCGCCGTATTGCGTGCGGTTGGTGGCGGAAATCCGCCAGGCTTGGTCGGGCTTTTCATCAGGCGAAAATGAAAAGCCCTGTCGCATTGCGACAGGGCTCGGTTTCGCGGTGGCTGATCGGTTACAGGAAGATGAACTTCGCCACGAAGATGGCGCAGAGTGCATACAGGCTTACCGACACATCCTTGTACTTGCCGGTGAAGGCCTTCATTACGACGTAGGTCACGAAGCCCAACGCGATGCCGTCGGCGACCGAGAAGGTCAGCGGCATCATGATCACGGTGACGATGGCCGGAATGGTCTCGGTGTGTTCTTTCCAGTCGATGTGGGCCATGCCGCCCATCATCAGCATCGCAACGTAGATCAGTGCGCCGGCGGTGGCGTAGGCGGGGATCATGCCGGCCAGCGGGGCGAAGAACATGGCGGCGATGAACAGGATGCCCACGGTTACGGCAGTCAGACCGGTGCGACCGCCAGCGGCCACGCCGGCAGCACTCTCAACGTAGCTGGTGACCGGCGGTACGCCGAGCACGCCGCCGAACACGCTGGAGGCGCTGTCTGCCTTCATGGCTTTGGACAGGTTCTCGATGCGGCCGTCTTCCTGCACCAGGTTGGCACGTTGGGCCACGCCCATCAGGGTGCCGGCGGTGTCGAACATGTGCACGAAGAGGAAAGCGAGGATCACGCTGACCATGGTCACGTCGAACGCGCCGGTGATGTCCATGGCCATGAAGGTCGGGGCCAGGCTCGGGGGCATGGAGAACACGCCGCCGAACTTGACGATGCCCAGACCCACGCCGACCAGGGTGACGGTGAGGATGCTGATCAGGATGCCGCCGAAGATACGACGGTATTCCAGCACGGCGATCATCAGGAAGCAGATGGCGGCCAGCAGCGGACCGGGGGAGGTCAGATCACCGATGTGCACCAGGGTGGCCGGATGGGCAACTACGATACCGGCGGTCTTCAGGCCGATGAGCCCGAGGAACAGGCCGACGCCAGCGCCCATGGCGAACCGCAGACTGCTTGGGATGCTGTTGAGCAGCCATTCGCGGATGCGCGAGAAGGTGAGGATCATGAACAGCACGCCGGAGAGGAACACCGCGCCAAGCGCGATCTGCCAGCTGTAGCCCATGGTGTTGACCACGGTGTAGGTGAAGAAGGCGTTCAGGCCCATGCCCGGGGCGAGACCCACCGGCCAGTTGGCGTAAAGACCCATGAGGAGGCAGCCGAAGGCTGCGGCAAGGCAGGTAGCAACGAAGGCTGCGCCATGATCGATCCCGGCATCGGCCATGATGTTCGGGTTGACGAAAATGATGTAGGCCATGGTGATGAAGGTGGTCAGACCTGCAGCCAGTTCGGTTCTCACGGTGGTGCCGTGAAGGCTGAGCTTGAAGAGACGTTCAAGCAGGCCATTGGAGGGCGGTGTTGCGGCGTACGTTCCTTGTTCTTGTTGTTTGATGCTTTCCACAGCGTGGTACTCCTCATCTCTTTTGTTTTGTTCACCCAGAGCCTGGAGTTGGCTCCGGACTGACTGAGGCGGATGGCGTGAGTGGTGCACTCCCCTTAATACTTGACCGCAGGGTCAGGAAGTCACGGCGCGATTATGCCTTTGTATACAAAAAAAACAAATAATGTTTTCAATGTTCGAAAAATCGCACCAATTCGTTAAAGCTGACCATGAGGGCAGATTTTGCTGCGACAATTCGTTGGACGATGAATTAATAAAGTCATTTAAAAACAATGGGTTGAGAGGAGTGGCTTGTGCGAGGGCAGGAAAGGGAAGGAAGCGCCAAAGCACTGAATGGCACTGGAGCAATTGCGCTTATGACAAAAAAATGTAGGGAAATCTGTCTTTCTGTCGCTTATGCCTTCGTCGACCGGAGCCATTCGAGAAGTACTGGAAAAACCTGTGCAACTGGTCAGGAATGGGGCTTGAGCTGAGGCGAAACTGTTCAAGGCTGGATGATTGTGTACAATATCACTCGCTTTTTCCCTGATTTCCCTCGCTGACACACCTGCTCAGCCCGGCGGAGAGGGGCAAAAAGGGCCCTGGAAGACCGCCGAATCCCTTTGACGCGAGCCCCCATGAACGAACAGTTGCAGCCACTCAAGAAGCAGCCGCGCACCGCCAAAAGCACCCGCAGCGGCACGCAGGACGATGTCGTCTATGCGCATATTTTCGATGCCATTCTCGAGCAGCGCCTCGCACCCGGTACCAAGCTGAGCGAGGAGGCCCTGGGCGAGATATTCGGCGTCAGCCGCACCATCATCCGCCGCTCGCTGTCGCGCCTTGCCCATGAAGGTGTGGTGCTGCTGCGACCGAATCGCGGCGCTGTGGTCGCGAGCCCCAGCGTCGAGGAAGCCCGCCAGATCTTCTACGCCCGCCGCCTGGTTGAGCGAGCCATTACCGAGTTGGCGGTGGAACACGCCACCGCCGAGCAGTTGCAGGAGCTTCGGCAGATGGTCAGCGAGGAGCAGGCCTGCTTCTCTCGTGGCGACCGTGGTGCTGGCATCCGTCTTTCCGGTGAGTTCCACCTGAAGCTGGCCGAGGCGGCGAAGAACGCTCCCTTGGTCAGTTTCCAGCGCAGTCTGGTGTCCCAGACGTCGCTCATCATTGCCCAATACGAGAGCGGTAGCCGCTCCCACTGTTCCTTCGATGAACACAATCGCCTGATCGATGCCATCGAGTCGCGCGACGCCGAGCGCGCGGTGATGCTGATGATGCATCACATGGATCACATCGATGACAAGTTGAATCTGGATGAAGGCGGCGCTTCGGATGACCTGCACGCGGTGTTTTCGCACCTGCTGCAGACCAAGAAGAAGCCAGGCCGCAACACGCCCCGCAGCGCCTGAGCCAGCCTGACGAATGAGCCCCGCGCATGCGGGGCTTTTTGCTTTCTGTAGGGGCGAATTCGTTCGCCAAGCAGGTCGAAGACCTGCCCCCGGACCAGCTTCCAGGGCCACTGCGCGATCCTTGGCGAATGAATTGGCTATGTCTGCGTTAGCCACCCGGTGAGCGTGAGCGCCTGTTGGAGCCTGTAGGACGCCGAGTTCTTGCGGGGGAGAATGTCCGCATTCGCTAGCAAGCTAGCTCCTACAAAGGATTCCTGGACCTTCAACACTTTACGCAGACAGAGCGAATGAGTTCGCCCCCACTGGGGCGCCAAAAGAAAACCCCGCCGAAGCGGGGTTCTTTTCATCATGCGAGCGTTAGCCGCGCTGATGCACGCTGCGGCCGGCGGCGAAGGTTTCCTTCACGGTACGGTCGTCGCCGAGGATGGTCAGGGCGAACAGCTTTTCCTCGAGGCTGCGAGCTTGCTGCAGGCGGTAATCCATCAGCGGGGTGGCTTTGTAGTCAAGGACCACGAAGTCAGCGTCCTTGCCGCTCTGGAAGTTGCCGATCCGGTCATCCAGGTAGAGCGAGCGGGCGCCCCCGAGGGTGGCCAGGTACAGGGACTTGAACGGGTCGAGCTTCTTGCCCTGCAATTGCATGACCTTGTAGGCCTCGTTCAGCGACTGCAGCTGGGAGAAGCTGGTGCCGGCGCCGACATCGGTGCCCAGGCCCACGCGCACGCCGTACTCTTCCAGCTTCTGCAGGTCGAACAGGCCGCTGCCGAGGAACAGGTTGGAGGTGGGACAGAACGCTACCGCCGAACCGGTTTCCGCGAGGCGTTTGCACTCGTCATCGCACAGGTGCACACCGTGGGCGAATACCGAGCGCTCGCCGATCAGCTTGAAGTGGTCATAGACGTCCAGGTAGCCCTTGCGTTCCGGGAACAGCTCCTTCACCCACTCGATTTCCTTGCGGTTCTCGGACAGGTGGGTGTGCATGTACAGGCCCGGGTACTCGGCATACAGCTTGCCGGCCAGCTCCAGCTGTTCCGGGGTGCTGGTGGGGGCGAAACGCGGGGTGACCGCATAGTGCAGGCGACCCTTGCCGTGCCAGCGCTCGATCAATTCCTTGCTGTCGGCATAGCCGGATTCGGCGGTGTCGGTCAGGTAGTCCGGGGCATTGCGGTCCATCAGCACCTTGCCGGCGATCATCCGCAGGTTGAGCGCTTGCGCGGCTTCGAAGAAGGCGTCCACCGACTCTTTGTGCACCGTGCCGAACACCAGGGCCGTGGTGGTGCCGTTGCGCAGCAGCTCCTTGATGAAGATGCCAGCAACGTCAGCAGCATGGGCCTTGTCGGCAAACTGCTTTTCGGTGGGGAAGGTGTAGGTGTTCAGCCAGTCCAGCAGTTGCTCGCCGTAGGAGGCGATCATGCCGGTCTGCGGGAAGTGGATGTGGGTGTCGATGAAGCCGGGGGTGATCAGGGCGTCGCGGTACTCACGCACTTCGACGCTGGCATCCAGGCCTGGCAGCAGGGACTTGGCTTCGCCCACGGCCTTGACGCGACCGTCCTCGACCACCAGCAGGCCGTCGTCGAAATACTGGTAGGACTGCTCGACGCCCACCAGGGCTGGGTCGGCGATGCTGTGCAGGATGGCGGAGCGGTAGGCGGTTACGTGGCTGGTCATGTCAGTCTCGTTCGTTAGCATTACGATTCTTGCGTCCTCGCCCAAGGGGAGGGGCCGAAGTGGGGGACGCCCTGTCACGCGGCTCCCCCCACCCGGCACTACGCGTCATCCACTTCCCAGGGAAGAGGAAAAAACTCAGGCCTGTTCGCGGCGGGAGGAAGGAATCAGCTTGGCGACCGTCTCGCCCTTTTTCACTTCCTGGCCGAAGTTGGCGTTGTAGGTGGCGACGACTTCACCGGCGATGGAGATGGCGATCTCGATCGGCAGCTTGCCTTTGACGTCCTGGATACCCATAGGGCAACGCATGCGCTGGACGGTTTCGGCGGCGAAGCCACGCTCGCGCAGACGATGTTCGAACTTGACGCGCTTGGTCTTCGAGCCGATCAGGCCGAAGTAGGCGAAGTCGTTGCGCTTGAGGATTTCGGCTGTCAGTTCCAGGTCCAGCTGGTGATTGTGGGTCATGACGATGAAGTAGCTGCCCTTGGGCATCTCGGCGATCTCGTCGATCACGTCTTCGTTGACCACTTTCTCCACGCCGGCCGGAATGTGCTCCGGGAACTCATTCTCCCGCGAGTCGATCCAGCGCACCTTGCAGGGCAGGCTGGCGAGCAGCGGCACCAGGGCGCGGCCGACGTGGCCAGCGCCGAACACGGCGATATGCGCCTGGGGCTGGCCCATGGGTTCGAACAGCAGCACGGTGGCGCCGCCGCAGCACTGGCCGAGGCTGGCGCCCAGGCTGAAGCGCTCCAGGCGGGTGTCCTGGCTGCGATTTTCGAGCATCTCGCGGGCGATCTCCATCGCCTTGAATTCGAGATGACCGCCACCGATGGTCTCGAAGATTCGCTCGGCAGTGACAACCATCTTGGAGCCGGCATTGCGCGGGGTCGAGCCGCGCTCCTCGATGATGGTCACCAGCACGCAGGGTTCACAGCGTTGCTGCAGGTCGGCGAGGGCGCTGATCCAACTCATTTGCTCAGTCTCCAGCTACGCAGTGGCCTGGTGGTTCGCGACAGGCGCCAGTCGTCCTTGGGACGTACAGGTGCCGGCAGCGTTTCCAGCAGCACCGCTTCGGTGTCTTGCTGCATTGTCTTCGGTCGATCGGTGGATGTTGTCATTGTTCTTCACCGTGGGTTTCGTGTGGCGGCCGACCCTTGCGGGGCGGCCGCCACGGGTCATGCCGGTTCGGGCTGCGTCTGCGTGGCAGCCTTGGCGGGTTGTTGCAGTTTCTTCATCTGCTCGACGCCCCAGAGCACGCGTTCGGGGGTGGCCGGCGCGTCGATGTTCGGCTGGGCCTTGTAATCCCCGAGGCTCGCCACGGCGTCCTTGATGGCGCACCAGACGGCGATGCCCAGCATGAAGGGCGGCTCGCCCACTGCCTTGGAATGGAACACCGTCTGCTCGGGGTTCTTGCGGTTCTCCACCAGCTTCACGCGCAGATCGATGGGCATGTCGGCGATGGCCGGGATCTTGTAGCTGGCCGGACCGTTGGTCATCAGCTTGCCTTTGGCGTTCCAGACCAGCTCTTCCATGGTCAGCCAGCCCATACCCTGGACGAAGGCACCTTCCACCTGGCCGATGTCGATGGCCGGGTTCAGCGAAGCACCCACGTCATGCAGGATGTCGGTACGCAGCATCTTGTACTCGCCGGTCAGCGTGTCCACGAGGACTTCGGCGCAGGCTGCACCGTAGGCGAAGTAATAGAAGGGGCGGCCGGCGGCCTTGTCGCGGTCGTAGAAAATCTTCGGTGTGCGGTAGAAACCGGTGCTGGAGAGCGAGATCTGGTTGAAGTAGGCGAGCTGAATCATTTCCTCGAAGGAAAGGTAGCGGTCGCGCACGCGCACCTGCTCGTTCTTGAACTCCACATCCTCGGTCGTCACCTTGAAGTGATTGGCGAGGAACTCCACCAGCCGTCCCTTGATGGTTTCGGCCGCGTTCTGCGCCGCCTTGCCATTCAGGTCCGTACCGCTGGACGCTGCGGTCGGCGAGGTGTTGGGCACCTTGTCGGTGTTGGTGGAGGTGATCTGGATGCGGCCGATATCCACCTGGAAGACTTCGGCCACGACCTGGGCGACCTTGGTGTTCAGGCCCTGGCCCATCTCGGTGCCGCCGTGGTTCAGGTGAATGCTGCCATCGGTGTAGACGTGCACCAGCGCGCCGGCCTGGTTGAGGAAGGTGGCGGTAAAGCTGATGCCGAACTTCACCGGGGTCATCGCCAGGCCTTTCTTCAGCACGGGGCTCTTGGCGTTGAACTCGCGGATTTCCTCGCGGCGCTTGGCGTACTCGCTGCTGGCTTCGAGCTCAGCAGTCATTTCGGCGAGCATGTTGTGCTCGACGGTCTGGTAGTAGTGGGTAACGTTGCGCTCGTCCTTGCCGTAGTAGTTCAGCTTGCGAACTTCCAGCGGGTCCTTGCCGAGGCTGCGGGCAATGGCGTCCATGATCTCTTCGATCGCGACCATGCCCTGTGGGCCACCGAAACCACGGTAGGCGGTGTTCGAGGCGGTGTTGGTCTTGCAGCGGTGACCATTGATGGTGGCGTTTTCGAGGAAGTAGGCGTTGTCCGAGTGGAACATCGCGCGGTCGACGATGGAGCCAGACAGGTCGGGCGAATAGCCGCAGTTGCCGGCCAGTTCCAGTTCGATGCCGGTGAGCAGGCCGTTATCGTCGAAGCCCACGTCGTACTCGACGTAGAAGGGGTGGCGCTTGCCGGTGATCGACATGTCTTCCATGCGCGGCAGGCGCATCTTGGTCGGGCGCCGGGTCAGGTGCGCGATCACGGCGCACAGGCAGGCCGGGCCGGCCGCCTGGGTTTCCTTGCCGCCGAAACCGCCGCCCATGCGGCGCATGTCGATGACGATCTTGTTCATCGGCACGCCCAGCACTTCGCCGACCAGCTTCTGGACTTCGGTGGCGTTCTGGGTCGAGGTGTAGACGATCATGCCGCCGTCTTCGGTGGGCATGACGGAGGAGATCTGGGTCTCCAGATAGAAGTGCTCCTGGCCGCCGATGTGCAAGGAACCTTGCAGCCGGTTCTTCGCATTGGCCAGTGCGGTGGTCGAGTCACCGCGCTTGTGCTGGTGGCTGTCCAGCACGAAATGCTTCTTGCGCAGGGCGTCGACAACGTCCAGCACGGGCTCCAGGTCCTCGAACTCGACGATGGCTGCCATCGCGGCCTTGCGCGCGGTCTCCAGGCTGTCGGCACCGACGGCCAGTATCACCTGGCCGACATACTCGACCTTGCCGTCTGCCAGCAGCGGGTCACCGGCGACCACCGGGCCGATGTCCAACTGGCCGGGTACGTCCTTGGCGGTGATGGCAATCGCCACCCCCGGGAACTGGTAGCAGGGCGTGGTATCGATGCGGGTGATGCGCGCGTGGGCGCGGTCGCTCATGCGGGCGTAGACGTGGAGCTGGTTGGGGAACTCCAGGCGGTCATCCACGTACACGGCTTCGCCAGTCACGTGTTTCGGCGCGCTCTCGTGCTTGACGCTGCGGCCGACGCCGGTGGTGATGTCGGCACGGAACAGTTCCGCGAGTTCTTCCTGGGTTTTGTGATGGTGATTGTTAGACATACGCGGTCACCCGGGTTTCGACTTCTGGGGATTGCAGTTCGAGGAAGAACTTGCGCAGCAGGTTCTGCGCGGTCAGCAGGCGGTATTCCTTGCTGGCGCGGAAGTCCGAGAGCGGGGTGAAGTCCTTGGCGAGGGCCTCGCAGGCGCGCTCGACAGTGCCCGGATACCAGGAGGCGCCTATCAGGGCCTGTTCACAGGCGCTTGCGCGCTTGGGAATGCCGGCCATGCCGCCGAAGGCGACTCGGGCCTTGCGTACCACACCGTTCTCGATCACCAGGTTGAAGGCGGCGCAGACAGCGGAGATGTCGTCGTCCAGGCGCTTGGACACCTTGTAGGCGCGGAACGCCTGGTTCTTGCGGGCGCGGGGCACGCGCACCTTTTCGATGAACTCGGAATCCTGGCGGGCAGTGACCTTGTAGTCGAGGAAGTATTCGTCCAGCGGCAGGATGCGGGTCTGGTTGCCTTTGCGCAGAACAATCTCGGCGCCCAGGGCGATCAGCAGCGGCGGGGCGTCGCCAATGGGCGAGGCGTTTCCAATGTTGCCGCCCAGGGTGCCCTGGTTGCGAATCTGCAGGGAGGCGAAGCGGTGCAGCAGCTCGCCGAAGTCCGGGTACTCGCGGGACAGGGTTTCGTAGCAGTCGGACAGCGAAGTGGCTGCGCCGATCTCGATGAAGTCGCCGTTTTCCTCGATGCGCTTCATGGCGTCGATATGGCCGACGTAGATCATCACCGGCAGCTCACGGTGGAACTGGGTGACTTCCAGGGCCAGGTCGGTGCCACCGGCCAGCAGGCGGGCCTGCGGGTTGGAGACGTAGAAGTCGGCCAGGTCTGCCACGGTCAGCGGCACCAGGCAGCGCTTGTCGCCGCTGTTCAACTCAGCGGTTTCGCGCGGGGCAATGGCCTTCAGCTGGGCGACGGTCTGCGCTTCGGCATTGTCGAACTGGTCCGGCTGCTTCTGGCAGCAGGCCTGCTCGGCGGCGTCGATGATCGGGCGATAGCCGGTGCAGCGGCAAAGGTTGCCGGCCAGGGCTTCCATGGTCTGCGCCTTGTCGAAGCCGTTGCTGTTTTTTTGCAGCGCGAACAGCGACATGACGAATCCAGGGGTGCAGAAGCCGCACTGGGAGCCGTGGCAATCAACCATGGCCTGTTGCACGGAGTGCAGTTGGCCCTGGTGCTTGAGGTCTTCCACGGTGATCAGTTGCTTGCCGTGCAGCGAGGACACGAAGGTCAGGCAGGAGTTGAGGGTGCGATAGCGGACGCGGTCCCCGTCCAGCTCGCCGACAACGACGGTGCAAGCACCGCAATCGCCCGAGGCACAGCCTTCTTTGGTACCGGGTTTGCCGACATGCTCACGCAGGTAGTTGAGCACCGTGACATTGGGATCGAGGGCTTGCTCGGTGCGCAGCTCCCGATTGAGTAAAAACTGGATCAAGGACGACCTCCAGGCACTTTATTGTTTTTACGAGGGCTCGTATGGGGGCAAATTTAGAGGCGTCTGACTTTTGGGTCAATAAATATTTGACTCGAAAGTCAGGAAATCTTCATCTCTTTCGGTTATTAGCCCGCCGTACCGGCTCTGTCTCAAGGTTCAAGCGCAATTCGTGCCACCTGTCCTAAGTGTAGGTAAGGGAGGGCAGGGCGCTTTTTGTCGGGGTGAATTCATTGGCTCTGTCTGCGTTAGCTGTTGCGAAAGATTTACCATCGGGCCAAGAACCTTGTAGGAGCTGGCTTGCCGGCGAAACGCGGCCATTCGCTGGCAAGCCAGCTCTTACGGGCGATGCAAGTGCTTGCAACACGCAATGCAGGCGTAGCCAATGAGTTCGGCTCTACAGGAGCTCTTGCTGCCTTGTGATAGACTCCGCGCCCTGCCAGCGTCCTGCGGCAGAGTCGGACATTTCCCCCCTTTTGCTCTTGCGTCCACTGCCCGTACCCGTAGTACTGTCAGCGCCGGAGCTTTGGCGTGGGAAAGCTCCGGCGCAGCGCACAACGTTCCCCAGTTCAAAGGAAAACCATGACGTTCAAGGCACCGGACAGCCTCTCCGAGCAGATTGCCCGCCATTTGGCCGAACGCATCATCCGCGGCGAGCTTAAAGAGCGTGAGCGTATCCAGGAACAGAAAGTCACCCAGGCCATGAATGTCAGCCGGGGTTCCGTGCGCGAGGCGCTGCTGATCCTCGAGCGTCGCCACCTGATCACCATCCTGCCGCGCCGTGGCGCCCAGGTGTCCGAGCTGACGCAGCAGCATGTACGCAGCCTCTATACCCTCGTGATGGAGCTCTACATCCTGCTGGGTTACGCCGTTGCCGAGCATTGGCGCGGGGAGGACGATCTCGCGCCATTCCGTTCGATTCAGCAGCGCCTGGCAGAAGCGCGCGAGCGTGAAGACATCCTGGCGTTCGTCGACTCCAGCTTCGCCATCATGCAGGCGGCCTATCCGTTCGCCGATAACCCTTACCTGCAGCAGACCCTGGACAACCTGCAGCCGGCCATCGCGCGTACCTACTACATCGCCCTGGAGCGCCGCCGAGGCCAGATGAGCCTGTTCGGTGCGGTTTTCGACGACCTGTTGATGGCCGTGATCGGCCGCGACCAGGCGAAGATTCGCGAAGTACTGCTGGGCTACGGCAAACAGAACTGCGAGCTGGTGCTCGCGGCCCTGGCCGAGCGTTGAGCGGAGCGCACCGATGCGGCTGAAGTGCATCAAGCTGGCCGGGTTCAAGTCCTTCGTGGACCCGACCACCGTCAGCTTCCCCAGCAACATGGCGGCCGTGGTCGGCCCCAATGGTTGCGGAAAATCGAACATCATCGACGCCGTTCGCTGGGTCATGGGTGAGAGTTCGGCGAAGAACCTGCGCGGTGAGTCGATGACGGACGTCATCTTCAACGGCTCCAACACCCGCAAGCCGGTGGCTCAGGCCAGCATCGAGCTGATCTTCGACAACTCCGACAACAGCCTGGTAGGCGAATACGCCGCCTTCGCCGAGATTTCCATTCGCCGCCGCGTCAGCCGCGACGGCCAGAACACCTACTTCCTCAACGGCACCAAGTGCCGCCGTCGCGACATCACCGATATCTTCCTCGGCACCGGCCTGGGGCCGCGCAGCTACTCGATCATCGAGCAGGGGATGATCTCCAAACTGATCGAGGCCAAGCCTGAGGACCTGCGCAACTTCATCGAAGAAGCGGCCGGCATTTCCAAGTACAAGGAGCGCCGCCGCGAGACCGAGAGCCGCATCCGCCGCACCCAGGAGAACCTGGCGCGCCTGACTGACCTGCGTGAGGAATTGGAGCGCCAGCTGGAGCGTCTTCATCGCCAGGCCCAGTCCGCCGAGAAGTACCAGGAGTACAAGGCCGAGGAGCGTCAGCTCAAGGCCCAGCTCGCCGCCCTGAAATGGCGGGCGTTGAACGACCAGGTCGGCCAGCGCGAGGCGGTAATCGGCAACCAGGAAGTCAGCTTCGAGGCCCTGGTGGCCGAACAGCGCAATGCCGACGCGAGCATCGAGCGTCTGCGCGATGGGCATCATGAACTGTCCGAGCGCTTCAATCTGGTGCAGGGCCGCTTCTACTCCGTGGGTGGCGATATCGCCCGCGTGGAGCAGAGCATCCAACACGGCCAGCAGCGCCTGCGTCAGCTGCAGGACGACCTGCGCGACGCCGAGCGCGCGCGCCAGGAAACCGAATCCCACCTGGGCCACGACCGTACTTTGCTCGCCA
This sequence comes from Pseudomonas sp. D(2018), assembly GCF_005502555.1. Taxonomy (NCBI): domain Bacteria; kingdom Pseudomonadati; phylum Pseudomonadota; class Gammaproteobacteria; order Pseudomonadales; family Pseudomonadaceae; genus Pseudomonas; species Pseudomonas sp. D(2018). The sequence continues at coordinate 118,682 of NZ_SCOK01000001.1, read as the reverse complement.
CGCTGAGCGAAGAGCTGGACATGCTTGGCCCTGAACAGGAAATGAGCGCCGCCGCTGCGGAAGAAGCCTCCGCCCAGTTGGAAGAAGCCGAAACCGGCATGCACGCCTGGCAGGAACAGTGGGATGGTTTCAACCAGCGAAGCGCCGAACCGCGTCGCCAGGCTGAGGTGCAGCAGTCGCGCATCCAGCAGCTGGAGCAGAGCCTGGAGCGTCTGCTGGAGCGCGAGCGCCGCCTGAGCGATGAGCGCGCTCAATTGGCCGCTGATCCGGAAGATGCGGCGGTGCTGGAGCTGAGCGAGGAACTCGCGGTAGGCGAAATGCGCCTGGAAGAACTTCAGGTCGCGGAGCAGGGCCTGGCGGAACGCCTGGACGAGCTGCGTGAAGAATTGCAGCAGGCCAATCAGACCCAGCAGCAGGCCCAGGGCGAGCTGCAGCGGCTGAATGGACGTATCGTTTCGCTGGAAGCCCTGCAACAGGCTGCACTGAACCCTGGCAAGGGCGCTGCCGAATGGCTTCGTGAACAGCAGCTGTCCGAACGTCCGCGTCTGGCCGAAGGCCTGCGGGTGGAGCAGGGCTGGGAGCTGGCGGTGGAAACCGTGCTCGGCGCCGATCTGCAAGCCGTATTACTGGAGGAATTCACCGGCCTCGATCTATCCGGCTTCAGCCAGGGTGAGCTGCGCCTGGCCAGCGCCGGCAGGGGCGGGGCGCGAGCCCCCGGCAGTCTGTTGGAGAAGGTAGAGGCGCCCATTGATCTGGCGCCCTGGCTGGCCAAGGTCCTGCCGGTGGAGAACCTGGATCAGGCCTTGGCCCAGCGCGGCATACTCGGCGAGGGCGAAAGCCTGATCAGCCGTGACGGTTACTGGGTCGGTCGCAACTTCCTGCGGGTTCGCCGCGCCAGCGAAGCGGAGAGCGGCCTGCTGGCCCGTGGTCAGGAGCTGGAACGTCTGCATGCCGAACGCGAGGAGCGCGAAGCCGCCCTGGAGAAGCTGGAAGAACGCCTGCACCAGCTGCGCGACAGCCAGCGTCAGCAGGAGGAGTCCCGCGAGCAGCAACGTCGTCTGTTGCAGGAAGAGTCGCGCAGCCTGGGCGAACTGAAGGCTCGCCTGTCCGCCCAGCAGGCGAAAGTGGAACAACTGACCTTGCGTCGTCGTCGCCTGGAAGACGAAGTCCGAGAGTTGGACGAGCAGCGTGCCCTCGAGCTCGAGCAGTTGGGCGAGGCGCGCCTGACCCTGCAGGACGCCCTGGACGCGATGGCCAGCGACACCGAGCAGCGCGAAAAACTGCTCGCCGAGCGCGACAGCTTGCGCGAGCGTCTCGACCGGATTCGCCAGGAGGCTCGCCAGCACAAGGACCATGCCCACCAACTGGCCGTGCGCGTCGGCTCGCTGCGAGCGCAGCATGATTCGACGCGTCAGGCTCTGGAACGCCTGTCGTTGCAGTTCGAGCGCCTCAACGAGCGGCGCGAACAGCTCAGCCTGAACCTGGAGGAGGGCGCTGCGCCGTTGGAGGAGCTGCGCCTGAAGCTGGAGGAGTTGCTGGATAAGCGCCTGGGTGTAGAGGACGAGCTCAAGCTGGCAAGGCTGGCGCTTGAAGATGCCGACCGTGAACTGCGCGACGCCGAAAAACGCCGCACCCAGGCCGAGCAGCAGGCGCAATTGCTGCGTGGCCAACTGGAGCAACAGCGTCTGGAATGGCAGGCCCTCACGGTTCGTCGCAAGACGCTGCAGGATCAACTGCATGAAGACGGCTACGATCTGCACGGAGTGCTCGCCACGCTTCCGGCTGAAGCCAGCGAAAGTGCCTGGGAAGAGGAACTCGAGCGACTGGCGGCGCGCATCCAGCGCCTCGGACCGATCAACCTCGCGGCCATCGACGAATACCAGCAGCAGTCCGAGCGCAAGCGCTATCTGGACGCGCAGAATGACGACCTTGTGGAAGCCCTGGAGACGCTGGAAAACGTCATCCGCAAGATCGACAAGGAAACCCGCAATCGCTTCAAGGAAACCTTCGACCAGATCAACGCCGGCCTGCAGGCACTGTTCCCGAAAGTGTTCGGCGGTGGCCATGCTTATCTGGAATTGACAGGCGAAGACCTGCTGGACACCGGTGTGGCCATCATGGCGCGGCCGCCGGGTAAGAAGAACAGCACGATTCACCTGCTGTCCGGTGGTGAGAAGGCGCTCACCGCGTTGGCCCTGGTCTTCGCGATCTTCCAGCTCAATCCGGCGCCATTCTGCATGCTGGACGAGGTAGACGCGCCGCTGGACGACGCCAACGTCGGCCGTTATGCGCGTCTGGTGAAGGAAATGTCCGAGAAGGTGCAGTTCATCTATATCACCCACAACAAGATCGCCATGGAAATGGCTGACCAGTTGATGGGTGTGACCATGCACGAGCCCGGATGCTCGCGCCTGGTAGCGGTGGATGTCGAGGAGGCGATGTCGATGGTTGAGGCCTAGTAGCCAGTCGAATGCGAACTCCAGATGGGTCTGGAGATCAAATTCGCGTTGGCATCGGTGTAAGCCTCTATCAGAGGTTTCTCTGCTGGGCTGGTCGTGCTAGCTTTATGCCCAATTTTGTCGCACGTGGAAAACGCCATTCAGAACATGGAGTTGGGCGCCACGTTTCAGGGGACGGGATGTCCTTTCTTCACCATTGTTTGCATTTTCACTAGGGGACACAGGACTACATGGATATCGGTCTGCGCGAGTGGCTGATTGTCATTGGCATCATCGTAATCGCCGGCATTCTGTTCGATGGCTGGCGCCGCATGAGTGGCGGCAAGGGGAAACTCAAATTCAGACTGGATCGCAGTTTTTCCAATGCCCCGGGCGATGAAGACGATCCGAACCTGCTTGGTCCGGCGCGGGTCAAGGATCGTGCTCATCAAGAGCCGTCTCTGGACGAGGAAGACCTGCCTTCCCTGAGCGCCCGCGAAGCCGGCAAGCGTCGCGGCGAGCCGCAACAGGGCGATCTGAACCTCGATGAGCCGGTACCGACCCTGCTCAACCCGGTTGATGAAGGGAAAAAGAACGGCAAGCCCCATCCGCAGCTGCAGACCCCGGAAGTTCCGGTTGAGGAAGTCCTGGTGATCAACGTCGTTGCACGCGACGAAGCCGGCTTCAAGGGACCGGCTCTGCTGCAGAACATCCTGGAAAGCGGTCTGCGCTTCGGTGCCATGGACATCTTCCATCGCCACGAAAGCATGGCCGGTAATGGCGAAGTGCTGTTTTCCATGGCCAACGGTGTCAAGCCCGGCACCTTTGACCTGGACGACATCGACCACTTCAGCACCCGCGCTGTGAGTTTCTTCCTCGGTCTGCCGGGCCCACGCCATCCGAAGCAGGCCTTCGACGTGATGGTTGCCGCCGCCCGTAAGCTGTCCCAGGAGCTGAACGGCGAGCTGAAGGATGATCAGCGCAGCGTGATGACTGCCCAGACCATCGAGCACTACCGCCAGCGCATCGTCGAATTCGAGCGCAAGCACCTGACCCATAAGCGCTGATCCAGCGCGCAGTCAACGAAAGAGCAGCCCCGGCTGCTCTTTTTGTTTCAAGAGAACGAGCCTGAACCATGATCGATGCCCAAACTGCCGCCGAACGCATCTACGCGCTGCGCTCCGAGCTGGATGCGCACAACTACCGTTACTACGTGCTGGATGAGCCCAGCGTGCCGGACGCCGAGTACGACCGCCTGTTTCGTGAGCTGCAGGCCCTGGAGGCGGAGCACCCTGAACTGGTGACCCCGGAATCGCCGACCCAGCGGGTCAGCGGTACGGCCCTGTCGGCCTTCGGCGAGGTGCGCCACGAAGTGCCCATGCTCAGCTTGGGGAACGCCTTCGAGGAACAGGACCTGCTGGACTTCGATCGGCGGGTGCGCGAAGGGCTGGGTGAGTTGCTTCCAGGCGGCGACCTGTTCGGTAGTGGCCCGGAAGTGGAATACACCTGTGAGCCCAAGCTGGACGGCCTGGCCGTGAGCCTGCTGTACGAGAACGGCTTGCTGGTGCGCGGGGCGACTCGCGGCGACGGCACCACGGGCGAGGACATCAGCAGCAACGTGCGCACCATTCGCAATGTGCCGCTGAAGTTGCAGGGCGAGGGTTGGCCCGCCGTGCTGGAGGTGCGGGGTGAGGTCTTCATGTCCAAGGCCGGCTTCGAGGCGCTCAATGCCCGCAACCTGGAGCTCGGCGCCAAGACCTTCGCCAATCCGCGAAATGCCGCCGCAGGGAGTCTGCGTCAGCTGGACTCGAAGATCACCGCCAGTCGCCCGCTCGAGTTCTGTACCTATGGTTTCGGTCGGGTGGAGGGCGAGCTGCCAGATAACCAGTTCGCCATACTCCAGGCGCTCAAGGGCTGGGGCCTGCCCATCAGCCGTGAGCTGAAACTGGTCACGGGTGCCCAGGGCTGCCTGGCCTATTACCGCGATATCGGCGAGCGCCGCGACAGTCTCGCCTACGAGATCGATGGCGTGGTCTACAAGCTCAACAACCTGGCCTGGCAGCGTGAGCTGGGCTTCCGCGCCCGAGAGCCGCGCTGGGCCCTGGCTCACAAATTCCCGGCCCGGGAAGAGCTCACCGAACTGCTGGATGTGGAGTTCCAGGTCGGTCGTACGGGTGCCGTGACACCGGTCGCTCGCCTCAAGCCGGTGCAGGTGGCCGGCGTCACCGTTTCCAACGCCACCCTGCACAACATGGACGAGGTCGCGCGCCTGGATCTGAGGATCGGCGATACCGTGATCATCCGCCGGGCTGGTGACGTGATTCCGCAGGTGATGCAGGTCGTTCTGGATCGTCGCCCTCCCAATGCGAGCCCCGTGCATGTTCCCGAGCAATGCCCGGTATGTGGTTCCGCAGTCGAACGTACCCAACTGGTCAAGCGCGCCAAGGGCAAGGAAACCACCAGTGAAGGCTCGATCTATCGCTGCGTCGGTCGTCTGGCCTGCGGTGCCCAGTTGAAGCAGGCGATCATCCACTTTGCCTCGCGCCGCGCCCTGGACATCGAAGGCCTGGGCGACAAAATCGTCGAGCAGTTGGTGGACGCCGGGCTGGTCGCTTCGCCGGCTGATCTGTACACCCTCAAGTACGAACAGGTGGTAGAGCTGGAAGGCTTCGCTGACCTCTCCACTCGCAACCTGCTGGGCGCGATTGCCGACAGCCGCAAGCCCGCCCTGGCGCGCTTCGTCTACGCCCTGGGTATCCCGGACGTGGGGGAGGAAACCGCCAAGCTGTTGGCTCGCGCCCTGGGTTCTCTGGAGCGCATTCAGCGGGCACTGCCTGACGTGCTCACCTACCTGCCTGACGTGGGGTTGGAAGTCGCCCACGAAATCCACGCGTTCTTCGCCGATGCTCATAACGAGAAGGTGATTGGCGACTTGATGGCGCGCGGTATCGAGTTGCAGGAGGAGGGGGATCTGAGTCCGGAGTTTGCCGCCTGCGCAACCTTCGCCGGCTTCATCGAAAAGCTCAACATTTCCGGTATCGCGGCCACAGGCGCGAAAAACCTGGCTGAAAAGACCGGCAACCTGGATGGCCTGATTGCCCTTAGTCGCGACTGGCTGGACCTGAGCGTGATGAAAGGCCTGAACGAAAAGGCCAAGCAGGCCCTGCGCGAATTCTTCGTGGCGGAGGAGAGCGTTCAGCGTGCCCGCGCAATCGAAGCCCAGCTGCGCGACTTTGGCATGCACTGGGAAAGCGAGAAGAAGGCCGTGGATGGGCTGCCGTTGGCGGGACAGACCTGGGTGTTGACCGGCACCCTGGAAGTCATGAGTCGGGAGGTGGCCAAGGAAAAGCTGGAGGCGCTGGGGGCCAAGGTGGCGGGTTCGGTATCGGCACGTACCCATTGCGTGGTTGCTGGGCCAGGTGCTGGCTCCAAGCTGGCCAAGGCCAACGAGTTGGGCGTACGCGTGCTGGACGAGGAGCAGTTCCTCGCCGAACTGGCGCGGCTGGGATGATGGCGGAGGGCCTCAGGGTCGCCTGAGGCAGATGCAAAAGGGGCGAACCATCTGGTTCGCCCTTTTTTATTACTTGTTGACCGCGTCGGTCAGGGCCTTGGCCGGTACGAACTTGACCACCTTCTTGGCGGCGATCTCGATGGCCTTGCCGGTCTGCGGGTTGCGGCCGGTGCGAGCGGGGCGCTCGCCTACTTTCAGCTTGCCGATGCCCGGCAGGGTGATCTCATCACTGTTTTCCAGTGAGTCGCTGACGATCTCGCCCAGTTGCTCCAGCACGGCGCGTACGGCGGCCTTGGTGGTGTCGGTAGCTTCTGCGATGTCAGAGATCAACTGGTCTTTGGTGAGTGCCATGGTGTTGCTCCATTCAATGAGTGTCTGGCTTGTGGCCTGGCCGGTCGCGCCGGCCCTGATGAGACAAGCGGTGCGTCTGGAAGTGCGGCCGAGGTTGTAGGGGACAGGCCGCAACCGGTGAGCAAGCTAGCACAAAAGGTGCGGCGCTCCTGTGCACGAACCCAGGGTTTGCGTCGATTTGACGCAACTTTTACTCGCTCATCGCAACCGACGACAGGTCGTCACCGTTGCTGCGAATCCGGCGTCTACAGATGCTGATGGCCGCAGTTCTGCATGGAGGAGGCGGTCAAGGCGATGCGCTCGGGCAGCCTCCGGGCGCGGGACAGCGCAGAGCGCGCGGCGGGAGTCGACCAGGCGGTGTCCAACATGGGCGGCTCGGTTCAGCGGATCAACAATATGGCGGCACAGATTGCCTCCGCCTGCGAAGAGCAGAGCAGTGTCACCGAAGAGATAGCCCGTAACATCAGCGATATCTGTAGTACCCAGGCCAGCCAGCACCTCTCCCAGCTTTCCAGCGGCCTGGCGCAGTTGGTGGGGCGTTTCCGGGTCTGATCCGCAAGTGCTTGTAAGGAAACCGGTTTTACCGGTTGTAAGTTGGCGAAGAGCCGGTACAATGGCGCGGCTCGCCGATCTGGCGAGCGGCGTGATGGTGGCCCTGCCGGTCCCCCCGCAACGATCAGCCGTGAACCCGGTCAGGCCCGGAAGGGAGCAGCCGCAGCGGTGAAATCGTGTGCCGGGGTGTGGCTGGTGGGGTCACCTCCAATTCCTCCCAGCTACCGAATCTCAGCGGTAGCGCGCCAGAATTCCTTCGATCTCCCCCGATTCCTTCATCTGCAACAGCGTGCGCAGAATGCGCTGCGTAGGCAGGGCCGGGTCATTGCGTACCAGGCAGCTCACGGGTTCTTCTTCCAGGGTGGCGACGTTCTCAAGGCGGTCGCTGTCAGGCAGGTCCCGCTTGAACCAGCCCAGGGCCAGTTCGTTGCTCACTGCAAACTGATAGCGCCCGGCCAGCAGCTTCTGTAGTACCAGTTCCTGGTTGCGGGCTTCGTCGCGATGCAGGGCGCCCCGGTCGATCAGGTGCTGAAGGCGCGGATAGGTGTAACCCAGTACGGTGCCGACGCTTAGCCCGGACAGTGCGTCCGGATTGGTCAGACGCGGGCTGCCCCTGCGGGCCACGATCAGATCGCGCTGGTGGATGAACGGCACGCTCCAGAGGAAGTTCTCGCTGTGGGTGATCCACTTCGGGCGGATATAGCAGCGCACATCGATCTCGCCTTGCGACAGGGCCAGTTCCACGCGGTTGCGCGGCAGGACCTGGATTTGCGACGGCACATCGAGTCGTTGCACCAGGCGTTCGATCACATCATGAATGATGCCGCCGACCAGGCGGTTGTCCTCGAGCTCTGCGAGCGGCATGCCCCAGCTGTCCACTGCCGAAAAGCGCAGCGGCGCCGGTGCGGCGTTGCCAAAGGTGCTCCAGCAGAGGAGAAGGGCGAGGACTAATGAGCGCATCGGGCTCCCTCGTCTGGTTGGGCGGTGCTCCACAATGCCCTTTGCCACATTGATTGAACAGGGCGCCGTTCGCATCGGATGCAATTTACGCATCGCTCCGCTAGCATTAGCGCCTTCTGCTTTCCAGACGCGATGGTTTTCAATGAGTTATCAGGTTCTTGCACGTAAGTGGCGTCCGCGCTCGTTCCGCGAAATGGTCGGCCAGACTCATGTGCTGAAAGCCTTGATCAATGCCCTGGACAACCAGCGCCTGCATCACGCCTACCTGTTCACCGGTACCCGCGGCGTGGGCAAGACCACCATCGCGCGTATTCTCGCCAAGTGCCTGAACTGCGAGACCGGCATCAGCTCCACGCCGTGCGGCCAGTGCTCGGTGTGCCGTGAGATCGATGAGGGGCGATTCGTCGACCTGATCGAAGTGGACGCCGCCAGCCGTACCAAGGTGGAAGACACCCGCGAACTGCTCGACAACGTGCAGTACGCGCCCAGTCGCGGTCGATACAAGGTCTACCTGATCGACGAAGTGCACATGCTTTCTACGCACTCGTTCAACGCATTGCTGAAGACCCTCGAAGAGCCGCCGCCTCACGTCAAGTTCCTGTTGGCCACCACCGACCCGCAGAAACTGCCTGTCACCATCCTCTCGCGCTGCCTGCAGTTCTCCCTGAAGAACATGCCGCCGGAGCGCGTGGTCGAGCACCTGACCCACGTACTCGGCGCCGAGAATGTGCCCTTCGAGGCCGACGCGCTCTGGCTGCTGGGTCGTGCCGCTGATGGCTCGATGCGTGACGCCATGAGCCTCACCGACCAGGCCATCGCCTTCGGTGAAGGCAAGGTGCTGGCTGCTGATGTGCGCGCCATGCTCGGAACCCTTGATCACGGTCAGGTTTACGGTGTGCTTCATGCATTGCTGGAGGGCGATGCCCGCGCGTTGCTGGAGGCGGTGCGCCATCTGGCTGAGCAGGGGCCGGACTGGAATGGCGTGCTCTCCGAGATGCTGAATGTGCTGCACCGAATGGCCATCGCCCAGGTGCTGCCGGATGCCATCGACAACGGCCAGGGTGACCGCGAGCGTGTGCTGGCGCTGGCCCAGGCGTTGCCCGGCGAGGATGTGCAGTTCTACTACCAGATGGGCCTGATCGGTCGGCGCGATCTGCCGTTGGCGCCAGACCCGCGCAGCGGCTTCGAGATGGTGCTGCTACGCATGCTGGCGTTCCGCCCAGCGGATGCTGAAGGCACGCCCAAGGTCCAGCTAAAGGACCCGGGGATCAGCCAGGCCACGGTTGATCCCCGGACGAACCCAGTGGCCGGAGCCGCCTCGTCGGCTCCGGTGGCCGTTGCCGCGCCGCAACCCGCCCCCGTAGAACCGCCTGCTCCCGTCGTTGCGCCGGCACCAGTGGCCAGCCAGCCTATTCCGGCTCCGGCTCCGGCTCCGGCTCCGGCTCCGGCTCCGGCTCCGGTCGTCGAAACGCCTGCGCCCGCTCCGGCGGTCGAGGCTCCTGTCGTGACTGCCGTGGCGGAAGCCATTCCGCCTACACCCGTTGCCGAACCTATCGTTGAAGCTGTTGCCGAGCCGACTGCGGAACCCGCGGTAGACGCGCCCGCGCCTGCGGCTGAAGCCCCAGCCGAGGTGGTCGACCTGCCTTGGGAGGAGCCATCCACGCCAGCGGCAGTGGCGCCTTCTGTCGAGCCCCTGCCTGAATCCGAACCGGAGGTCGTGGCTGAGTCGATGCCAGTTGTGCCCGAGCCTGGCGCTCAGTCCGAGGTGGCTGCAACGGCTGATGAGACCGAAGACGAACCCCCGCTCGGTGACTACGAGGACTACTACGAGTCGGATGCCGACAGCATTGCCTACATGGACGACTTCGGCCCGTCGGAAGAACCCGCCGCGGTACCGGAGATCCTGCCTGCCGCGCAACCGGCCACGGGACTGGCCGCCGAGTGGCTGGACCTGTTCCCGCGCCTTGGTCTGTCGGGCATGACCGGCAACATTGGCGCCAACTGCACCCTGGTGGCGGTGGACGGTGACGTCTGGCGCCTGCACCTGGACCCTGCGCAGAGCGCACTGTTCAATGCCAACCAGCAGCGTCGTCTGAACGATGCGCTTAACCAGTACCACGGGCGTAATCTGAAGCTGGAAGTTGAAGTGCGTCGCCCTGAGCAGGAAACCCCGGCCCAGGCCGCCGCTCGTAAACGTGCCGCTCGTCAGCGCCAGGCCGAAGCGGCCATTGCCAGTGATCCGCTGGTGTTGAAAATGATCGAACTGTTCGGCGCCCAGGTGCGCGCCGACACCATTGAACCACTTGACCGCTGAGGACAATCACCATGATGAAAGGTGGCATGGCAGGCCTGATGAAGCAGGCCCAGCAAATGCAGGAAAAAATGCAGAAGATGCAGGAAGAACTGGCCAATGCCGAAGTCACCGGCCAGTCCGGTGCTGGCCTGGTGAGCGTGGTGATGACGGGGCGTCACGACGTCAAGCGCGTCTCCCTGGACGACAGCCTGATGCAGGAAGACAAGGAAATCCTTGAAGACCTGATCGCTGCTGCGGTGAACGATGCGGTCCGTAAGATCGAGCAGAACAACCAGGAAAAAATGGCAGGCATGACTGCCGGCATGCAGCTGCCCCCCGGCTTCAAAATGCCCTTCTGAGTGGCCATGTGGCGAGCCACTGCTCTGATGCAGTGGCTACGCCGGTCGCGCCCGGCTTCACGTAGGGTGGGCTTCAGCCCACCGCCGGGATTGGTGGGCTTAAGCCCACCCTACCTCTCACTTCCATCCATCCCGAGACGCCCATGAGCTTCAGCCCGCTGATCCGCCAACTGATCGACGCCTTGCGCATCCTGCCCGGTGTGGGCCAGAAGACGGCGCAACGCATGGCGCTGCAGATGCTGGAGCGCGACCGCAGTGGCGGGCTGCGCCTGGCACAGGCGCTGACGGCGGCCATGGAAGGGGTCGGCCATTGCAAGCAGTGCCGCACCCTGAGCGAGGATGAGCTCTGCCCGCAGTGCGCCGACCCGCGTCGCGATGATTCTCTGCTCTGCGTGGTAGAGGGACCGCTGGATGTATTCGCGGTGGAACAGACCGGCTATCGCGGCCGCTTCTTCGTGCTCAAGGGGCATCTGTCACCCCTGGATGGCCTTGGCCCGGAAGCGATTGGCATCCCGGAGCTGATTGCGCGCATCGAGGCGGGCCAGTTCGCTGAAGTGATCCTGGCGACCAACCCCACCGTGGAGGGGGAGGCCACCGCCCACTACATCGCCCAATTGTTGGCGCCCAAGTCCATCACCGTTTCCCGTATCGCCCATGGCGTGCCGCTGGGGGGCGAGTTGGAGCTGGTGGATGGTGGCACACTGGCCCATGCGTTGGCCGGGCGTCGTCCGATCGGGCTCTGATCCGCGAGACGTCGAGGCCGATACGGCCGGATCGATGGCGCAACTCTCATCTTGCTAACCAAGCAAGCGCTCGGTAAGTTCGATCGATCTTACCGGGGAGTCTTGCCATGTCTGCCTATCAGGAATATTTCGACGAGTCCCACCAACTGGTTCGGGACTCTGTGCGCCGCTTCGTCGAGCGGGAAATCCTGCCCCACATCGCCGAATGGGAAGAGGCCGAGGAGTTTCCCCGCGAGCTTTACCTCAAGGCTGGTGCGGCCGGAATCCTCGGCATCGGCTACCCGGAGCAGTTCGGTGGCAGCCACGAAGGTGACGTGTTCGCCAAAGTGGCAGCCAGCGAAGAGTTGATGCGCTGTGGTTCCGGGGGGTTGGTGGCTGGATTGGGCTCCCTGGATATCGGCCTGCCTCCGGTGATCAAGTGGGGGCGCACCGAGTTGCGTGAGCGCGTTGTGCCCCAGGTGTTGGCCGGCGAGAAGATCATGGCCCTGGCGGTGACGGAGCCTTCGGGTGGATCGGATGTGGCCAGTCTCAAGACCCGTGCCGTGCGGGAAGGCGATTTCTATCGGGTCTCTGGCAGCAAGACCTTCATTACAAGCGGTGTGCGTGCCGACTACTACACGGTCGCAGTGCGCACCGGTGGCGAAGGCTTCGGCGGGGTCAGCCTGCTGCTGGTGGAGAAGGGCACGCCGGGATTCACCGTTGGCCGCAAGTTGAAGAAGATGGGCTGGTGGGCCTCGGACACTGCCGAACTGTTCTTCGACGATTGCAAGGTGCCAGTGGAGAACCTGATCGGCATGGAGAACATGGGCTTCGCCTGCATCATGGCCAACTTCCAGAGCGAGCGCCTGGCGCTGGCGATCATGGCCAACATGACGGCCCAGCTTGCACTGGAGGAATCCCTCAAATGGGGCTGCGAGCGTGAGGCGTTCGGCAAACCGATTGGCAAGTTCCAGGTGCTCAAGCATCGTCTGGCGGAAATGGCCACCCAGTTGGAGGTTTCCCGTGAGTTCACCTACCGCCAGGCCGCGAAGATGGCAGTGGGCAAGAGCGTGATCAAGGAAATCTCCATGGCGAAGAACTTTGCCACCGATATCGCTGACCGCCTCACCTATGACGCCGTGCAGATTCTCGGGGGCATGGGTTACATGCGCGAAAGCCTGGTGGAGCGGCTGTATCGCGACAATCGCATTCTCTCCATCGGCGGCGGTACGCGGGAGATCATGAACGAGATCATCGCCAAGCAGATGAATCTCTGAACCGGACCGGAACTTCCGAATGGGCGTTCCGGTTTTTTCTGGATCATATATATTACGATCGACATTCAATTTGAACGAGTGACCCAGGAGTAGTCCGATGCGTGATCTGACCCGCGAAGAAACACTGCAAGCCTGGCTGGCGGCCGAAGCTGAGATTCGTGCCCGCCTCAAGCCCGGCACCATGAGCATCGCGGACGTGGCGACGTTGAGTCCCCTGGAGTTCTTCGACGGCATTGGTCAGGGCGATTTGCCGGCGCCACCCATCGGTGAGCTGATGGGTTTTGTGCCCATCGAATGGTCAAAGGACTGCTTCATCTTCCAGGGCGTGCCGCAGATGCAGCATTACAACCCCATCGGCTCGGTGCACGGCGGCTACGCGGCGACGCTGCTGGATTCGGCGATGGGCTGTGCCATTCACGCCAATCTGGAGAGGGGGCAGGGCTACACGACCACCGACCTGCGCATCAGCTACATCCGTGCCCTGACCGCCAAAACCGGGCCGGTACGCGCCGAGGGTCGGATCATCCATGTGGGGCGTTCCACTGCCCTGGCCGAGGGGCGCATCTACGATGTGGATGGCAAGCTCTATGCGACCGGCTCCACCACCTGCCTGATCCTCGGCGGGAAGTGATTAGCTAGTTGGCGGTCTGTGGGGACTGAGCCAGGAAGGGGGCTGGCCCAGAAAAAGGTTCTTCGCAGAGTTTGGGGGACGAGCGGGTCGACAGTCAGGGAAGTGGGTAAATTGGTGGGAAGTGCTAAAAGCAGTGCTTAAAAGAGGGGGAGTTGATTGGAGGCCACATTCCGCGGGGTCTGTAGGGCTCAATCGCTTCAGTCCATCATCGGCGCCACGGAGAAGCGGCGGGACAGGGCAGGGCGGTCGGTGGGCTGGAGCTGGGCTTGCGGCTGATTCATCGGTAATGATGGCTGTGTTGCGGCGCCGGGCGGCGTGAAGGGCGCGTAGTTTATCAGTAAGCGGGATTTCCCGTCCCGACCACCTCTCGGCGGCGCCTCGCAGTCAAGTCATCCCGTTGGCGCTTCCAATGTTGTTTCCCCAGGTCGCAGACGTCGGCCGGACGCGCAGCTCTGGCGGTTGCTTCGTGGGAACTTCAGGGCACTGGTGCAGGTCGGAGAACGCCGTGATTTCCGTCTCTGGCTCACGCAGGTGACGCCGGGGCGGAGCGGATAACCGGCGCAGGCAAAGCCTGTAACCCGCCATACCCCGAGCCCTGGTGAGAGTGCCCTCGATGTACGCCACGTGTTTTATGTCGATCCTGACGTTCACCCTTTACGCGGTTTCTTCGCTGCCGGCGTACTCCGCTGATCAGTGGGCGGTCCAGGGCAATAACAGTGCGTCAGCTGCCCTATTGGAGGCGGCGTCGCTGCAACTGGAGTTTGGCGAGGTGGAACAGGCTGGCGACACGCTGGAGCGTGCTTTGCGCATCGAGCCGAACAATCCCGCGACCTTGCATTATCTGGGGCAGGTGCGGTTTCAGCAGGGGCAGTTTGAGCAGGCCATCGCCTTGGCCAAGAGATCCACTGCGCGCGCTCGCACCAATACCGAGTTGCGCACTCGCAATCTCCAGTTGATCCAGGCCGCCCGGCAGAGCATGGGGCCGGGCGTGGCGAGTGGTTCGGAAGCGGAGGTCGCGGTGGATGAACAGGCTCAAGTCCGAGTGGGCCTGTATCAGCAACGCGCAAGGCCAAGTGAGGCGGGTATTGCAGCCGGTGGTCTGGCCACAGCGGAGCAGGACGGCTTCGTAACCGAGTCGCAGGCGGGTGACTGGGAATCCCATGATGCCGGTGGTTTCCAGGCCGCTTCGTTCGATTCACAGCCGGCGTATGACGAGGTGCGTATCCCGCGTGGCCAGATGCCACCGCGTGGCAAGTGTCGGATTTGGTTCCCTGATCGCCCGGTGGGACAACAGCCCGCACCTGGTAAATGCAAGAAGCTGCAGAATCAGGTTCCGCAGGGTGCCTACCTGGTGCGTGGCTGAGGCCAGGGTTTGATGGCGCCCAGGTTCCTGCACATAGAGCTCCCGGCCTTCGACCAAGGTACCCGTGTTGCCGCTTGGGGCGGCAAGGCATAATCGCCGCTTTCTCCCTGCTGGAGCCTTTTCATGCAGCTCGACTTCACCCAACTGGCCCCGCTGGACGCCTACCGCTGGCTTGCCTCCACTGTTACGCCGCGCCCTATCGCCTGGGTTTCCACACTGTCGAAGGATGGGGTCAGCAACCTGGCGCCGTTCAGCTTTTTCCAGGTCATCAGCGACAACCCGCCGACCTTGATGGTGAACGTCAACACACGTGACGATGGGCAACTGAAGGACACCCTGCGCAACGTGCAGGACACCGGCGAGCTGGTGATCCAGTTGGTGTCCTTCGAGCAGGCGGAAGCCATGAACGCCAGTGCGGCCTTGTTGCCCCATGGTGTGAGCGAGTTCGAGAAGTGTGGCATTGCCACCGAAGCGTCGCTGCGTGTGCAGGCGCCGCGGGTGCAGGGCGCGCCGGTGGCTTTCGAGTGCCGGGTGGCCGAGGTTCAGCCTTATCCACGTGCCAACCCCAACTGTCATCTGGTGTTCGCCGAAGTGCTGCTGGCGCATGTCGATGATGCGGTGTTGACCGAGGCTGGCCGGGTGGACCCGCATCGCCTGGATCTGGTGGGGCGTCTGGGCGGAAGTGCCTACACCCGCACCCGCGACACATTCAACATGGTGCGGCCGAGCTGAGCCCAGCGCCGCCCACCGGCGTCCGACGCGGGTAGGCGGCGCGCTTGTTCGGGCGCTAGCGGTGCTTACGCAGGATCGTGCGCCGAACGATCTTGTCGACCTCCACTACCGCGCAGGTGGCCACCGCCGTTACCAGGCACCAGCTCCAGCCCACCAGGCTCAGCCCGCTGGTGCCGAACAGCGTCTGCAGCGCCGGCAGGTAGGTGAAGCCCAGTTGCAGCAACACCATCAGGCCGACCATGCCCCAGACCATTGGGTTGTCCCTGAAGCTGAAACGCGCCGGGCCATTCAGCCGGCGGCTGCTGAACAGGTAGCCGATCTCGCCGAATACCAGGGCGTTGACCGCCAGGGTTCGGCTGGCCTCCATGCTCCAGCCGATCTGCTGGGTGTAGATGAACAGTCCGAGGCTGGCCACGGTCAGCAGTACCGATACCAACAGGATCAGCCAGAGCAGCTCGCCCGATAGCAGCGGTGCTTTCGGGTCTCGTGGCGGTCGCTCCATGAGATCGTCCTCGGCCGGCTCGAAGGCCAACGCCAAGGCCAGGGTGACGGCGGTGATCATGTTCACCCAGAGGATCTGCAGCGGCGTGATGGGCAGCGTCAGGCCCAGCAGGATGGCGGTGAGCAGGACAATGGCCTGGGCGCCGTTGGTGGGCAGGATGAAGAGGATCGACTTTTTCAGGTTGTCATAGACCGTGCGACCTTCTTCCACCGCGTGGGCGATGGTTGCGAAATTGTCGTCGGCCAGGACCATCTGCGCCGCTTCCTTGGCCGCCTCGGTGCCCTTGATGCCCATGGCGATGCCGATGTCGGCGCGCTTGAGGGCAGGGGAGTCGTTGACCCCGTCGCCGGTCATGGCCACCCGTTCGCCAATGGCTTGCAGACGCTCCACCAGACGCAGCTTGTGGCTTGGGCTGGTGCGCGCGAAAACGCTGGTTTCCTTGAGTAGGGCATCCAGCTCGGAATCGCTCAGGTCATCCAGGTCAGCGCCGGTCAGCGGATTGCCGGCCGGCAGTCCCAGTCGCTCGGCAATGGCGGCGGCGGTGGCGGCGTGATCGCCAGTGATCATTTTCACGTGGATACCGGCGTTGTGGCATTCCTCGATGGCGAGGATGGCTTCCTCCCGGGGCGGGTCCATCATGCCCACCAGGCCCAGCAGCACGAAGCCACTGTCCAGGTCGGCATGGTTGAGCTCGTGCTGGCCGCTGCCAGCGCTGCGGCGGGCCAGGCCGATCATGCGCAAGCCGGCGGCTGCGCCTTCTCCCAGCACGTCGTCCCAGATGCGTGGGTCCAGCGGCTCGGCGCTGCCGTCACGCCATTGCTGGTCGCAGACTTCCAGCAGT
Source organism: Pseudomonas sp. D(2018) (assembly GCF_005502555.1). Taxonomy (NCBI): domain Bacteria; kingdom Pseudomonadati; phylum Pseudomonadota; class Gammaproteobacteria; order Pseudomonadales; family Pseudomonadaceae; genus Pseudomonas; species Pseudomonas sp. D(2018). Next base: position 102,150 of record NZ_SCOK01000001.1, on the reverse strand, counting down.
CGCTCTGGGGCACCGATCAGGTAGATGACGCCACGGCCGTGCTCGTCGCGATGCAGGCTGGCCAGGTAGCGGCGCTCGGAGCTGAAGGGGAGGGCGTCGACTCGGGGGTGGCGGCTGGCTTCGTCGTCCGAGTCCAGTTGCAGCTTGCCGGCCAGGGTGAGCAGCGCTGCTTCGGTAGGGTCGCCCGTGATGCACCACTGGCTGTCCACCTCGCAAAGGCTGGCGCTGTTGGCCAGCAGCCCGGCGCGGGCCAGTTCGTGCAGGTCGTGGGCGAGGTCGATGGTGGGGCTGACGTCACCGTCGGGGGCGTACCCCACGCCAGAGATTTCGTAGCGTCGGGTTGCGGTGTAGACGCGCTGCACGGTCATCTCATTGCGGGTCAGGGTGCCGGTCTTGTCGGAGCAGATCACGGTCACCGCGCCGAGGCTCTCCACTGCCGGCAGCCGGCGGATGATCGATTGGCGGCGGGCCATGCGCTGGACGCCCAAGGCCAGGATGATGGTCAGCACAGCCGGCAGGCCTTCGGGAATGGCCGCCACCGCCAGGCCGACGGCGGCCATCAGCATGTCGCTGGCGCTGTAGCCGCGCAGCAGGATACCGAAGGCGAAGGTGGCCACCGCCAGTACCAGGATGATCAGGGTAAGTTGGCGGGCGAAGCGCGCCATGTCCGCCAGCAGCGGTGTCTGCAGCTGCTCCACCGAGCCCAGCAGGTGACTGATGCGCCCCAGTTCGGTTTCGCCGGCGGTGGCGACCACCAGGCCGACGCCGCTGCCGGCACTGACCAGGGTGCCGGAGTAGGCCATGCTGTGGCGGTCGCCCAGGCTGGCATCGGGGGTGACTGGGCGGCTGGTCTTGTCGGTGGGGACGGATTCCCCGGTCAGTGCCGCTTCCTCGATACGCAGGTCGCGTGTTTCCAGCAGGCGCAGGTCCGCCGGAACGCGGTCGCCGGCTTCCAGCAGCACCAGGTCGCCCGGCACCAAGTCCTCCGCCGGCACCTGGCGTACCTCGCCGCTGCGTTTCACCCGGCTGTCCAGGGTCAGCAGCTTCTGGATGGCGCGCATCGCTGATTCGGCCTTGCCTTCCTGGATGAAGCCGACCACGGCGTTGATCAGCACCACCCCGAAGATCACCGCGCTATCCAGCCATTCGCCCAGGGCCAGGGTAACCAGGGTGGAGGCCAGCAGCACATAGATGAGCAGGTTGTGGAACTGCAGCAGAAAGCGCTTCAAGGGACCGGCGCTGGCGCGTTCGGGTAGGCGGTTGGGGCCAACGCTGGCCAGGCGGCGCTCGGCTTCATCCGTGTCGAGCCCGGTTGGCCCGCTGTCCAGTTGTCGCAGGCTGTCATCGACAGACTGAGCATGCCAGTGGGTGGAAGTTGGAGCGGTCATGGCGTCCTCCTTGGCGAGTCGTGAGTCAAGCCTAGTTCCCCGGGCAATTTCCTTTATTGGCGTGGGTCAGTTCCTATGGCTTCGTGAGAAGCATAGAAAGCTATCCAAAAGCGACCTCCAGTTAGTCAAAAACAGCATGGCCTCCGAGCTGACAGGATTGTGGCTTGTCGCCAGTATTCTGCAGCTCCTATGTTCGGCCTTTCAGGGAAGCGGATAGCAGATCGCGTCCATGCAGTTGTCGCCTTGTGGGGAGGTTGGAGCATGTGGACTGTCTTGCAACGCAGGCTGGCGAGCCTGAGCACGGCCAACAAGCTGATACTGGGGTTCGGCATCGTACTGGCACTCACCCTGGTGGTAGCGGCCACCGGTTTCAGTGCTCTGCGCGCGGTGGACGGCCGGGCTCGTCTTCTTGAAGAGATGCGTGCCATCAGCGGTGATGTGCTGATGATCCGGCGCACGGAAAAGGACTATGCCCTTACCTCTGACGCCAAGCACGCCGAGGCGCTGCGTCAGCAGGCCGAAGCCATCGTCACCCGCAGCGAGGCACTGGCCGCGCAATTGTCTGGTCCGGGGCGCGAGGCCCTGGGCGAAGTCACCCAGGCCATGGCGGAGTACCGCGCGGCTTTTGACCGTTACGTAGAGCTCACCGACAACCAGCGCCTGGCGCTGGAGGCTGCCAACTGGCTGGTGGTCAGCGCGTCCAACAGCCTCGACGTGCTGCAAAGCGGTCTGAACGAGGATGGCGTCGACCTGCTGAAGAGTTCGCAGGGGGCCGAAGGCGCGGAGCTGGTGACCCAGGGCGGGCAGATCAGCCGCGTTTATCAACTGCTCCTGCAGGCGCTCAACCAGGCCCGCCTGCGCCTGGAGCAGAGCCGGGGCACGGAAGGGGCCGGTGCTCCGCAGATCCAGGAAGCCCTGGACGCTCAGAAGCTCGCCGCCGAGCTGCGCGACGCCATGCAGGACCCCGGCTACGCCGCCGTGCTCACTGAAGTGATCGGCAACGTCGACTCCTTCAATGAACGCTTGAAGGATTACACCGCGTCCCTGGAGCAGCAGCGCCAGGAGTACATGCACCTGGCGACCCAGGCCGACCGGGTGGTGCAGGCCGTAGAGCGCGCCTACGAACTGCAAAAGGCCGACATGCGCGCCCAGCAGGATGCCAGCTCACTGCTGATCCTGCTGGCAGCGGCCCTGGCCTTGGTGATCGGCCTGGCGGCTACTGCTCTGATCAGCCTGTTGATCGTTCGGCCGCTGCGCCGGGTCATCAGCCTGGCTCGGCAGATCGCCGAGGGTGATCTCAGTGCCCGCATCGAGGTGCAGCGCCGCGACGAGATCGGTCAGTTGATGGAAGCCATGCAGGGCATGTCCGGCAATCTGCGGGACATGGTCGGTCGCTTGCAGGGCGGCGTGGCGCAGATTTCCTCTTCGGCCCAGGCGTTGTCCAGCGTCACCGAGCAGACCCGCGTAGGCGTGAATGGCCAGAAGGAAGAAACCGACCAGGTCGCCACCGCCATGAGCCAGATGGCCGCCACCGTGCAGGAAGTGGCGCGCAATGCCGAGGCAGCCGCCAGTTCCACCGAGGCCGCCGACAACCGCGTCAGCACCGGCAGCCAGGTCGTGCGCCAGACCCTGGAGCGGGTCAATCAACTGGCCCGTGCGATGGAGGAAACCACTTCCAGCATCCAGCGCCTCAGCCAGGACACTCAAAGCATCGGTACCGTGCTCGACGTGATCAAGAGCGTTGCAGAACAGACCAACCTGCTGGCGCTCAATGCTGCCATCGAAGCGGCCCGTGCCGGTGAGCAGGGACGTGGATTCGCCGTGGTCGCGGACGAAGTGCGGGCGCTGGCGCGGCGGACCCAGCAGTCCACCGCCGAGATCGAACGGCTGATCGCTACCCTGCGCGATGGCGTGCGCAGTTCGGTGGAGCACATGCAGCAGAGCGAAAGCCTGGTCGGACTGACCGTGCAGGATGCCAACCTGACCGAGGAAGCACTGGCCGGCATTGCCGATGCCGTGACCCTGATCCACCAGATGAACCAGCAGATCGCTGCGGCGGCCGAGCAGCAGAGCGCGGTAGCCGAGGAGATCAATCGCAGCGTCACCAGCATCCGGGATATCGCCGACCAGTCCGCCATGGCCATGGACGAAACGGCAACCTCCAGCGTCCAGCTCGCGCGGCTGGGACAGGAGTTGCAGGGCATGGCGGGGCATTTCCGGCTCTGAGTCCGCAGCAAGTGTGGAGGATTCGGCATTCCGTCGTGCGGACCGGGGCCCTAGAATGGTGCCCCTGTCCAACCGGCCTGGAGTGTTGCAATGCTGAAGATCTGGGGGCGAATCAATTCCACCAACGTGCGCAAGGCGCTCTGGTGCGCTGAAGAAGCCGGAGTCGCCTACGAGCAGCGGGACGCCGGCGGTGCCTTTGGCCTGGTCAACGAGCCGACCTACCGCGCGCGTAATCCCAACGGCCTGGTGCCGATGATCGAGGACGGCGACCTGGTGCTCTGGGAGTCAAACGCCATTGTCCGCTACCTGGCCGCGCGCTATGCCATGGGTAGCCTCTATCCCGAGTCGCCGGTGGCGCGTGCCGAGGGTGACAAGTGGATGGACTGGGCCACCTCCAGCTTTGCCACACCGTTTCGCGACCTGTTCTGGGGCACCCTGCGCACACCGCCGGCCGAGCGTAACCAGGCGCTGATCGATACCGCGCTGACCCGCTGCGGTGAGCTGCTGGCCATTCCCGATCGTGCCCTGGCCGAGCGCCCCTACTTGTCGGGTGAAGCCCTGGCGATGGGCGATATCCCGCTTGGCTGCTTCGCCTACGCTTGGTTCGAGATGCCGATCCTGCGCCCCGAGCTGCCCAACCTCGAAGCCTGGTACGCGCGCCTGAAGGCCCGGCCGGCGTACAAGAAGGCGGTGATGACGGCGCTGACCTGATCCGGCTCGCCGATAGAGCCATTGGAACCTAGGCTGAGTGGCAGCGATCCCCGGTTGAATTAGCTGGCATTCGGCCTTATCTAGCCCCTTTCCTTAGAAGCAGACGAATCCATCATGAGTTCCGCCCTGTCCATCCGGCAGTTGACCAAGACCTACGGCAATGGCTTCCAGGCCCTCAAAGGCATCGATCTGGAAGTGGCCGAAGGTGATTTCTTCGCCTTGCTCGGCCCCAACGGCGCAGGCAAGTCCACCACCATCGGCATCCTGTCCACCCTGGTGAACAAGACCAGCGGCACCGTCAGTGTTTTTGGCAATGACCTGGACAAGTCGCCCTACGCGCTCAAGCGCTGCCTGGGTGTGGTGCCGCAGGAGTTCAACTTCAACCAGTTCGAGAAGGTCTTCGACATCGTCGTGACCCAGGCGGGCTACTACGGCATTCCAGCGAAGATCGCCAAGGAGCGCGCCGAGCAGTACCTGAACCAGCTCGGCCTGTGGGAGAAGCGCAATTCGGCTTCCCGCGAACTCTCCGGCGGCATGAAGCGCCGCCTGATGATCGCCCGCGCGCTGATCCACCAGCCGCGCCTCTTGATCCTCGACGAACCCACTGCGGGCGTGGACATCGAGCTGCGCCGCTCCATGTGGAGCTTCCTCACGGAGCTGAACGAGCAGGGCATCACCATCATCCTGACGACGCACTACCTGGAAGAGGCCGAGCAGCTCTGCCGCAACATCGGCATCATCGACCACGGCCGCATCGTCGAGAACACCAGCATGAAGGAGCTCCTGAAGAAGCTGCACAAGGAAACCTTCCTGCTGGACCTCAAGGAGCCCCTGGAAGTGCTGCCCCAGCTCAATGGCTACCCCGCCGAGCTGGTGGATGACCACACCCTGGAAGTGCAGGTGGAGAAGACCCAGGGCCTGACCGAGCTGTTCCGTCAGTTGGCCGCCTTGAACATCGACGTGCTGAGCATGCGCAACAAGTCCAATCGCCTCGAGGAGCTGTTCGTGTCCCTGGTGGAGAAAAACCTGGCGAAGGTGGCCGTATGAGTTCGGAACTCTCCGCAAACCTGGTCGCCCTCAATACCATCGTCTATCGCGAAATCCGCCGTTTCATGCGGATCTGGCCGCAGACACTGCTACCCCCGGCCATCACCATGGCCCTGTACTTCGTCATCTTCGGCAACCTGATCGGCCGGCAGATTGGCGACATGGGCGGCTTCAGCTACATGGACTACATCGTCCCCGGCCTGATCATGATGTCGGTCATCACCAACTCCTACAGCAACGTGGTGTCGAGCTTCTTCGGCAGCAAGTTCCAGCGTTCGGTGGAGGAGTTGCTGGTATCGCCGGTGTCGGCGCACACCATCCTCCTCGGCTACACCATCGGTGGCGTGCTGCGTGGGCTGGCGGTGGGGGTGATCGTGACCTTCCTGTCGTTGTTCTTCACCAAGCTCCAGGTGCACCACATCGGGGTGACGGCGCTGGTGGTGCTGCTGACTGCCACCATCTTCTCCCTGGGTGGGTTCATAAACGCGGTCTATGCGCGCAACTTCGACGATATCTCGATCATTCCGACCTTCGTGCTGACCCCGCTGACCTACCTGGGCGGCGTGTTCTACTCGATCCACCAGCTGCCGCCGTTCTGGCAGACGGTGTCCCTGGGCAACCCGATCCTGCACATGGTCAACGCCTTTCGTTACGGCATCCTGGGTGTTTCCGACATCAATATCGGCGTCGCCATCGCCCTGATGCTGCTGACCATGGTCATTCTTTACGTCGCCTGCATCCGCCTGCTGGTCAGCGGTCGCGGCATGCGCCAATAAGGCGAAACAAAGCGACACAGAGTGGCATTATCTTCTGGATGCCGCTGATCGAGGTCTGCCGATACAGTCGGCAGACTTCTTTCCTTCCGAATCGTCCCAGGGGCTCCTAATGATGGTCCGCCGCAGTGTTTGGCTGTTATTCGGGGCGCTTGCCTCGTTGTCCGCCGTGGCCCAGGAGGCGCCGCTGGTGGAAGTGGCCGAGCCTCAGCGGGCGCTGGTGCGCGACGAACTGGTGACCTTCGGTTCGCTGCGCTCGGACGAGTCGGTGATGATCCGCCCGGAAGTGGAGGGCAGGGTGGCCAGCCTGCATTTCCGCGAGGGTGAGACGGTCAAGGGCGGCGAGCTCCTGATCAGCCTGGACGACGCCATCGCCCGCGCCGAGCTGGCCCAGGCCCGCGCCAACCTCGACCTGGCCGAAAAGAGCTATGAACGGGCGAAGATGCTGTACTCGCGCGGCGCCAGCAATGCCCAGGCGCAGGACGAGTCAATGTCCCAGGAACAGGCGGCGCGTGCCAGCCTGGCGCTGGCCCAGGCGCGCCTCGACAAGACCCAGATCCGCGCGCCCTACGACGGCACCCTGGGGCTTCGCCAGGTCAGCGTCGGTGACTACCTCAGCGCTGGGCAGGACATGGTCAACCTGGAAGTGCTGGACCCGTTGAAGGTGGATTTCCGTATCCCGCAGAAGGCGGTCAGCCAGGTGAGTCTTGGCCAGCCGGTGGAACTCAGCCTGGACACCTATCCGGGAGAGCGCTTCCGCGGCAAGATCATCGCCCTCAACCCGCGCCTGGACGAGATCGGCCGCAGCCAGGCCATCCGCGCGCAGATTCCCAACAAGGAACACCGACTCAAGCCCGGCCAGTTCGTGAAGGTATCGGTGATCCTCGCCGAGCGCCCGCAGGCCCTGCTGATTCCCGAAGAGGCCGTGATGCCTGTGGGGCAGCAGTTGTTCGTCAACGTCGTGGTGGACGGCAAGGTGGAGCGCCGGCAGATCAAGATCGGCCAGCGCCTGCGCGGCAAGGCCGAGGTTCGTGAGGGCCTGCAGGGCAACGAGCAGGTCATTACTGCGGGCTGGCAGAAGGTCAGTCCCGGGCTGGAGGTCCGCACCGTAGCGCGAGGTGGGGCATGACCCTCTCTGATGTGTGCATCCGCAGGCCGGTATTTGCCACCGTCCTGTCGCTGATCCTGGTGCTGCTCGGGCTGCTGGCTTATCAGCGCCTCGCGGTGCGGGAATACCCCAACATCGACGTGCCCATCGTCACCGTCAACGTCATCTATCCCGGCGCCAGCCCGGAGATCATGGAATCCCAGGTGGCCCAGCCCATCGAGGACGTGCTGTCGGGCATCGAGGGCCTGGACTTCGTGGCCTCCATCAGCCGCTCGGAAAACACCCAGATCACCGCCCAGTTCCGCCTCGGCACCAACGCCGACGAGGCTGCCAACGATGTGCGCGACCGACTGGGCCGGGTACGCGGCCTGCTGCCGGACGAGATCAACGAGCCCATCGTGCAAAAGGTCGAGGCCGACGCCCAGCCGGTGATCTGGATCGCCTTCTACAGCGAGCGGCATTCGGCGATGGAGATCACCGATGTGCTCGAACGGGTGATACGCGACCGCGTGCAGACCATTCCCGGCGTCTCCGAGGTGCAGATCCGTGGTGCCCGGCGCTTCGCCATGCGCATCTGGCTGGACCCGGAAAAGCTCGCCGCCCACGACCTCACGGTGCAGGACGTGGAAGATGCCCTGCGCCGGCAGAACGTTGAAATTCCGGCAGGGCGCATCGAGTCCGTGCAGCGCGAATTCAGCGTGCTGTCGGAAACCGACCTGCGCACCCCCGAGGAATTCAACGACCTGATCCTCAACGACCAGCGCGGCTACCTGCTGCGCCTGGCCGACGTCGGTCATGCCGAGATCGGCGCCGCAGACGAGCGCAGCATCGTGCGCTTCAATGGGCGCTCGGCCGTGTCCCTCGGGCTGGTCAAACAGGCTACGGCCAATCCGCTGGAAATCTCCGACGGTCTCAATGCCGCGCTGCCGGAACTGCAAGCCTTGCTGCCCGACGGCATGAAAATGACCATCGCCAACGACAGTTCGCTGTTCATCCGCGAGTCCATCGACAACGTCTACACCACCATCTGGGAAGCGGTGGTGCTGGTCATCCTGATCATCTTCCTGTTCCTGCGCTCCCTGCGCGCCACCCTGATTCCGCTGGTGACCATCCCGGTGTCGCTGATCGGCGCCTTCAGCCTCATGGTGCTACTGGGTTTCTCCATCAATACCCTGACGCTGCTGGCCATGGTGCTCGCCATCGGCCTTGTAGTGGACGATGCCATCGTCGTGCTGGAGAACATCCACCGGCACATCGAGGAGGGCATGTCGCCGCTCCAGGCTGCCTACAAGGGCAGTCGCGAGATTGCCTTCGCGGTTGTCGCCATGACCCTGACCCTGGCGGCTGTCTATGCCCCCATCGGTTTCATGCAGGGCACCTCCGGCAAGCTCTTCACCGAATTCTCCTGGACCCTGGCCGGCGCGGTGCTGGTGTCGGGCTTCGTCGCCCTGACCCTGTCGCCGATGATGTGCGGCCACCTGCTCAAGCCCCACGGGGCGCAGCAGCACGGGCGCTTCTACAACCTGGTGGAGTCCTTTCTTCACGCACTGACCTACAGCTACCGCCACCTGCTGGAGCGGGTGCTGCGTGCCTGGATGCTCATTGTCCTGCTGTTGGCGGCGATCCTGGTGTTGTGCCTGGTGCTGTTCAGCGGCTTGCGCAGCGAGCTGGCCCCCACCGAGGACACCGGCACCATCGTCGGCTCGTTCAACGGCCCCGACGGCGCCACCATCGAATACACCAGTCGCTACGCGAAAATGCTGGAAGAGGCCTACCAGACCATCCCCGAAGCCAACCGCTACATGGTGGTGGTGGGCTTCCCGACCGTGGCCCAGGGCCTGTCCTTCCTCAAGCTGGAGCCCTGGGATGACCGCGAGCGCAGCCAGTTCGAAATCCGTGACGAACTCCTGCCCAAACTGCGCGACATTCCCGGCGTGCGGGCCTTCCCCATCAACCGTCCGCCCCTGGGGCAGAGCGCACGCAACCAGCCGGTGAACTTCGTGATCCGCTCGTCGCTGGAGTACAGCGAGCTGCAGGGGTACGTCGATCAGTTGATGGAGCGCGTGCGCGACTTTCCCGGGCTGGAAAGCCTGGACAGCGACCTCAAGCTCAACGCGCCGCAGCTCAAGGTCACGGTCAACCGCGAGCAGGCGGTGGCGGTGGGCACGGACACCGCGGCCATCGGCCGTAGCCTGGAAAGCCTGTTCGGCAGCCGCCAGGTAACGCGCTTCAAGCAGAACGGCGAGCAGTACGACGTGCTGGTGCAACTGGCCAACGTCGACCGCAGCAACCCGGACGATCTCAACCGCGTGTACGTACGCGGCCGCAACGACAGCATGGTGCAACTGGCCAACCTGATCGACGTACGCGAAACCGTGGCGCCTCGCGAGCTCAATCACTTCAACCAGCTGCGCGCGGTCACCGTGACCGCCAACGTCGGTTCCGGCTACACCCTGGGTGAGGCCCTCGACCACCTGGAAGTGGCGGCGCGCGAGGTGTTCCCGCCAGACACCCAGTTCGACTACACCGGCACCTCGCGTGACTTCAAGGATTCCAGCAGTGGCGTGGCGCTGATCTTCGCCCTGGCCCTGGTGTTCATCTACCTGGTGCTGGCGGCGCAGTTCGAGAGCTTCATCGACCCGATGATCATCCTCTTCAGCGTGCCGCTCTCCATGGCCGGTGCGCTGCTGGCGCTGACCTTCTTCGGCGGCACCCTGAACATCTACTCCCAGGTGGGCATGGTCACGCTCATCGGCCTGATCACCAAGCACGGCATTCTCATCGTCGAATTCGCCAATCAGTTGCTGCGCCAGGGCGTGGACCTTCACGAAGCGGTGATGGAAGCCTCGGTGAAACGCCTGCGGCCGATCCTGATGACCACTGGTGCCATGGTGCTGGGCTCGGTGCCACTGGCCATCGCCACGGGCGCCGGTGCGGAAAGCCGGCAGCAGATCGGCATGGTGATCGTCGGCGGTCTGCTGGTGGGGACCTTCTTCACCCTGTTCGTGGTGCCGACCCTCTATCAACTGCTGCGCCGCTGGAAGCCGATCCACAAGCTGGAGGCGGCGCCAGCGTGATCCTGCTCACCTGATGGTTGCGCTTGTGGGGGCGATTTCAATCGCCAAGGGCAGCGCAGCTGCCCCCTGAGGTCCTTGAGGCCGAACCTGCGGTCCGGTTGGCGAATGTATTGGCTCTGTCCGCATGACGTGTTGCATGCAGTCGCGTTACCCGTAGGAGCTGGCTTGCCAGCGAATGGCCCCGTTTCGCTGGCGAGCCAGCTCCTACAGGGCCCTTGGTCGGAGGGTGAATCTCTCGCAACAGCTAACGAAGACAGAGCGAATGAATTCACCCCTACAACAGGTTGCCCCTACCCGTTACAAGCGCTGAAAGAACTTCGGATAGCGGTTCACCAGCCCATCCTCGTCCAGGGTCAGCACTGCTTCGAAGCCGCTGCCGTCGAGGTTCTGGTAGAGGTAATGGCTCTGGTCGAGGCGGGTGTAGGCCTGGCGCATGCGCCGCACGCTCAGATGCGGCGCTTCGACGAACACTGCCTCGATCTCCCGGCGCTCTTCCGGGTTGAGGAACAGCCGCCAGATGCTCGGGCTGTTGGTGAAGGGGGTGGGCCAGAGGTCCAGGTCGAGGCTACCCGACAGCTCGGGCAGCTTCTGGCCGTTGCCATCGAACCAGTGCAGGCCGTCACGGCGCAGGGTCAGGGTGCGGCTGCCGCGCCCATCACGCACCGTGGCGCTGAAGGCCCTGGGTTCCCAACCCTTTTCGTATTCCAGGGTGTAGTTCAGCCGGTACGGCTTGCCATCGTCGTCAAAGGCCAGCATGCCGCTGTCCACCCGGCGCCCCTCCAGACGGAAGTCCTCCAGGCCATGGGTGGGGGCGCGGTTGTTCCAGAGGTGGGTCCAGAGGGCTGTGGTTCTCATCAGCTCATGCCTCGTGGCGCTGGGTCTTTCGCAGGACCAGATAGAGCAGTGGCCCGATGGAGGCGAACGCTGCGGTCAACAGGTAGAAGGGTAGCAAGTAGGCCAGGCTGTGGCCCTGGCGGCGATTGTCCTGGTACATCCGAACAGGAGCAGGGCGATCAGGGCAAACGAGCGAACGGGCATGGGACTTCCTTGTCGTTGGGGGAATCAGTCGAGCAGCAGCCCCACCTGGCGGATCTTCGGCAGGCGCGCGACCACCAGTTGGTGGGAGCGGGTGATCAGCTCGCGCAACTCGCCGTCGCCCATGGGGTAGGGGCGTTGCATGGCGATCCAGTGGGCCCGCGCCAGGTAAGGCGCGGGAATGATGCCGGGGCGGTCGACGTAACCGAGGAACAGGTCCTTATCGACCTTGAAGGTCAGGCCATCACCCAGGAAATTAATAATGGCGAACATCTTGTTGCCGGCTATCGAGAACACCCGGTTGCTGCCCCATTTGAGGTCTTCCCGGGCACCGGGAAGCTGCAGGCAGAAGGCGGCGACTTGATCAGGGGTCATGCGTGCTCCTGTTCCTTCAGGTTCGGGTTTCGCTGCGTAGCAGCCAGAGGCTCACTAGCATGCCGGTCAGGGCCATCAGCGCAGCGACCAGGAAGATCGTGGCGAAGCCCGCACCACTGGCAATTGCGCCCATGAGTGGCCCGGCGATACCCAGGGCCAGGTCGAAGAATACCGCGTAGGCGCCCAGGGCCGAACTGCGGCTGGCGGCTGGAATGCGCGTGACGGCCTCGACACCGAGGGCAGGATAGACCAGCGACAGGCCGAAACCGGTCAGCGCCGCGCCGGCCAGCGCCAGCCAAGGCGTCGGCGCCGCCCACAACAGGAACAAGCCGAGGCTTTCCACCACCAGACAGACGATGGCCACCCGGTAACCGCCCAGGTGCTTGATGCTGTTGACGAACAGCAGCCGGGCACCGATGAAGGCGCAGCCGAAGGCGGTGAGGCAGTAAGCGGCACCTTCCCAACCCACGCTGGCGTAGTAGAGGGTGATGAACGTGGCCAGGGTGCCGAAGCCGATGGAGCCCAGGGCCAGGGCCGTGCCGTTGGGGGCGATGCGCAGGAAGACATTGCTGAAGGGCAGCCGCTCGCCGTGGACGATGGGCGAGGGGGGCTTGGGACAGGCCAGCAGCAGGGCAATGGCACAGAGCACTGCCATCAGCCCACCGATGCTCCATAGGCCGAGGCCATCGACCAGAACCACGCCCAGTGGCGCGCCGATGGCCACCGCGCCATAGGAGGCGATGCCGTTGAAGGAAATCACCCGCGCCATGTTTTCCGCACCCACCAGGCCCACGCCCCAACTGATGGAACCCGTGCCCACCAGGCCCTGGCCAATGCCCAGCATTACGCGCCCGCCGAGCAGAAGCGCCAGACTCAGCAGGGGGAACTGCGCCAGCGAGGTGGAGAGCAGCGTCAGTACCCCGGACAGGCCGCAGCCCGCCATGCCGTACATGACCGCGCGCTTGGCGCCCAGCCGGTCGGCCAGGCTTCCCGACATGGGGCGGGAGAGGAGGGTGGCGAGGTACTGCACGCTGATGACGATCCCCGCCATCACCGATCCGTAGCCCATGTCGTCATGCACGTAGCCGGGCAACACGGCAATCGGCAGCCCGACACAGAGGAAGCTGATGAAGGTGAAGAAGACGACGGTAATGATCTGCAGCGTGGAGGAGGACGCGGACGGCCGTGGCGTGCTCATGGCAGAACCTGGAATTGGGACGGACGGGGAATGTCGCCATCATCCCCGACTCGCGGCGGCAAAGGAAGCTAGCTAATGGTTGTCTTGCTGGCCAAGGTTCAGATGATGGGAATCTGGCTGTGGGCGAAGGCTTCCACGAGGTGCTCGATCCAGGCGCGGACCGCCGGCAGCATGCCGCGCCGGTGGGTGTAGACCGCTTGCAGATGGCCGCCCGGCAGGCTCCATTCCGGCAGCAGGCGCACCAGGCTACCGTCGCGCAACTCGGCTTCGCAGTTCATCTGCGGCAGCATGCTGAAACCCAGGCCCGCCAGCACCGCGTGCTTGCGGACATCGAAGTCCTCGATGCCCAGGCGGGCCTCCAGGACCACTTCGCGGCGATTGCCGCAGCCGTCATGCAGGTAGTGGTGGATGCGTCGGTCAGCCTCCAGGCCGCCGAGGGCTGGCAAGTGCTGGAGGTCGTCCGGGGTACGGATGCTCCTGCCCTCCAGCAGGCTGGGCGCGGCCACCAGGAAGGCCTGCGCCGGTCGCAAGGGACGAGCGATCAGGGTCGGGTCTTCGTCCCCTTCCTCGCGCACCCGAAGGGCTACGTCCACGCCTTCCTCACGTAGATCCACCCGGCGGTTGGTGAGGATCATGTCCAGTTGCACCAGCGGATAGTGCTGGAGGAACTCGGCTATCACGTGCTTGAGCATCGAGTGCGCCAGCTCCACCGGGCAGGACACCCGCAGGCGACCCCGGGGTTCGACGGTAAGACTGGCCACCACTTCCTCGGCCTGCTCGGCCTCCAGCAGCATGGCCTGGCAATGGCGCAGGAAGCGCTCGCCGACATCGGTCAGCGCCAGCTTGCGTGTGGTGCGTTGCAGCAGACGCGCGCCGAGCCGGGTTTCCAGTTCTGCAATGCGCCGTGAAAGGCGCGACTTGGGTATGCCGAGCAGGCGGCCGGCAGACGAGAAGCCGCCGTGCTCCACCACCTTGGCAAAATAGAAGAGATCGTTGAGGTCTTGCATGGTTTTGTCCTGCGGGTGGGACGAGCTATCGCGTTGGGTGACTTTACCGCGCCATTGCCCGATCTGGCGGGACTTTCGCGCACATTGCCGGGCGGCCGGCCAAGCGCTATACCTGAGCCTCTCCCATCCACCCGAAAACGGAGCGATCACCATGTCCTTGTCTATGTACGAGGCGTCTATCCCGGTTCTGGCGCGCATGCTCGGCAACCTGTCCAACATCCTCAAGAAAGGCGAGGCCAACGCCCTGGCGCGTGGCATCGATCCCAAGGTGTTCATCGAGTCGCGCCTGGCGCCGGATATGTACGCCTTGGCCCGTCAGGTGCAAATCGCCAGCGATATGGCCAAGGGATGCGCGGCGCGCCTGGCCAACATCGAGGTACCGAGTTGGGTCGACAGCGAAACCACCTTCGAGGAACTGCAGGCGCGCATCGCCAAGACTCAGGCGTTCATCCAGGGCATAGACGCTGCCCAGCTGGAAGGCAGCGAAAGCCGCACTGTGGTGCTGAAGATGCGCAGTGGCGAGATCAGCTTCAGCGGTCGCGACTATCTGCTCGGCTTCGCCCTGCCGAACTTCTATTTCCACATCACCACCACCTACGCCATCCTCCGCCACAACGGCGTGGACGTGGGCAAGATGGATTACCTGGGCGGCGTCTGACGCGTTCGTCCGGTGCCAGTTGGACACCGCATTTCGTGTCTGCCGTTCGTGGTTCGGATTGCATCCGGGCTACTGACAATCCGACTTCATTCTGTAAATCAGGCAATTCGATCGTCACAAGCAGTGCCGATCACTCATGGCCACGCCCTAAGGGCGTGGTTTCCCACGTTCGAATGAAAGAAGCCCACCGGATGGGTGGGCTTCTTCGTTTGCGGTGGGCTTACCAGAGCGGCAGCACGTAGCTGAGGATCAGGCGGTTTTCGTCGATATCGCTACCGAAGTTGGTGGAGCGCACCGTTGCGTTGCGCCATTTGACGCCGAAGTTCTTCAGCGGGCCTTCCTGGAAGACGTAGGCGATGTCCATGTTGCGTTCCCACTCCTTGCCGTCTTCACGACCGGCACCCAGGTCGATGTTGTCGCCGGTCAGGTAGCGGGTCATGAAGGTCAGGCCGGGAATGCCGAGGCTGGCGAAGTTGTAGTCGTAACGGGCCTGCCAGGATTTCTCGTCCTTGTTGGCGAAGTCGCCGATCTGCACGTAGTTGACCAGGAAGGGGTCGGTGCCGTTGATGTAGGCGAAGCCGGTGTCACCGCTCATGCTCTGGTAGCCGAGGCCAAAGGCGTGGCCGCCGAGGGCGTAGGTGAACATGGCGCCGAAGGCCTTGTTGTCGACGTTGCTGGAGCCTTCGTCGGTGGAACGGGCGTAGCGCAGGTCGCTCTTCAGCGATTGCTTGTCGCCCAGTGGCAGCAGGTGGACGGCGCTGAAGAAGTGCTGCTTGTAGAACTCGTCCAGTTCGCCGTAGTGGTAGCCGGTGGTGAGGTTGCCGTTCCACTTGTAGCTGGCGCCGGCGAAGTTGAACTCGTCGCTGGTGGTGCCCGTGCGGACGCGGACATTCTTCACGCCGACGGTGGAGATGCTCATGTCCTCGTAATCGGAGGAGTCACGCTGGTTGACCTGCTTGAGCTGGCCGGCATCGAAGGTGAGGCCGTCGAGCTCCATGGCGTTCAGGTGGCCGCCCTGGAAGGTCTGCGGCAGCAGGCGCGAGTCGTTGTACTGGACGACCGGCAGCTTGGGCAGCAGGGTACCGACCTTGAGCACGCTCTTGGAGGCGCGCAGTTTGGCGGTCAGGCCGAGTTCGCCGTACTCGTCCTGGGCACGGCCGCTTTCACGGTCGCGCTTGAGCAGGCCGGTGTTGCTACGGTCGGCGCTGGAATCGAGCTTGACGCCGAGCAGGCCGAGGGCATCGACGCCCACGCCGACGCTGCCCTCGGTGTAGCCGGATTCGTAGCGCAGGAGAAAGCCCTGGGCCCATTCCTCGGCTTTGGCCTGCGGGGCGTTTTCCTGGCGGAAGTCGCGGTTGAAGTAGAAGTTACGCAGTTCCAGGCTGGCCTTGCTGTCCTTGATGAACTCGGCCTGGGCAGGGGAGACGACGCCGATGGCGGTGCCGGTCAGCAGGAGCAGGGAGGAACAGAGACGGGTATGTCGGGACATGTTCTTTCTCTTGTTATTGTGGAAGCGGGTGAGCTGGCGGGCCTCTTGTTGGAGGGTCAGCACAGCCGCGCAACTATTCACGGGCGAGCTGCCCATTGAAATGCGCTGTTCTACCGACCGCAGGTACGTAGAACTACCGAGCCGCTGCTCGGCAGCGCTTAGATGCGAGTGACCATGCAACTCAAATACAAGATCGTGACGCTCAGCGTCCTGCCCCTCATCGTGTCGGTGCTCTTTATCTGCGTCCTGGTGTTCGCCCAGAGCCGCAAGCTGGAGGAGGAACAGGCCAGGCTGGTGGAAAGCAGCATCATGGCTGCCAAGAAGGCCGAGCTGAAAAACTACCTGGAGCTGGCCCTGAGCCTGATCGCTCCGCTGTACCAGAGTGGCCGGGACGACGAGGAGGCCCGGCAACAGGCACTGCACATGCTGTCACGGGCGAACTTCGGCATGGACGGCTACTTCTTCGTCTACGACCGCCACGGCAAGAACCTGATGCACCCCCGGCAGGCGAACCTGGTGGGCAAGGAACTCATCGGCATGAAGGACAAGAACGGCCTGCCGGTGATCCAGGCGCTGCTCGACAGTGCCGAGAAGGGGGATGGCTACCAGCTCTACACCTGGGAGAAGCCCTCCAGCCGGCAGGTGACCGAGAAGCTCTCGTACGTGGTGATGCTGGACCGCTGGGGCTGGATGCTGGGCACCGGCATCTACATCGACGATGTGGAGGTGGCGACGCTCAAATCCCGTCAGGAGGTGGCCACGGGCGTGCTGACCACGGTGCTGGCGATTGCGTCCTTCTCACTGATTGCTGTGCTGGTGGTGTTCACGGGCGGCCTGATGCTGAACTTCACCGAACACCGCCTCGCCGACCGCAAACTCTCCGCCCTCAACCAGCGCATTGTCCACCTGCAGGAGGAGGAGCGCTCGCGAGTATCCCGCGAGCTGCACGACGGCATCAGCCAGCAACTGGTGTCGATCAAGTTCCAGTTCGAGCTGGCCAGCCTGGAGTTGGAGAGCGGGCAGAGCAGGGGGCTGGAGAACCTGCGCGCGGGTACGACGCGCCTGGGCGAGGCCATTGGCGAGATCCGCCGCATCTCCCACGACTTGCGCCCGTCATTGCTGGACACTCTCGGCCTGTCGCCCGCCATCGACCAACTGGTGCGTGAGTTCGAGCAGCGCACGGCGATCCGCACCCAGTATGAACGCGGGCTGGACGACGCCAGCCTCGACATGGACGTTCGTGTCACGCTGTTCCGCATCATCCAGGAGGCCCTGGGCAACATCGAGCGCCACGCGAAGGCCAGCGCCGCTATAATCTCGCTTTCCGCCAACGGGGACAGCATTGTCCTGCGGGTGGAGGACAACGGCGTGGGATTCGATCCCGGCCTGATGGATAGGAGCCAGGGAATCGGTCTGCGCAACATCAGGGAGCGGGTGGACCACCACCACGGCGCTTTCAGTCTTTCCTCGATAACCGGCCGCACGGAATTGCAGGTCGAGATTCCCCTGCAAAGAGCTTGACGGCTCTACCCAACCAGAGGCCGTGATGAGCTTTCCCCGCCCCATCAGAATCGCGCTGATCGACGACCACGTGCTGGTGCGCGATGGCGTGAAATCCCTGCTATCGGCAATGCCGCACTTCGAGGTCGTGGCCCAGGCCGAGTCCGGCGCCGAAGCGCTGGAGCTGGTGGCCTCCACCGAGCTGGACCTGCTGCTGGTGGACGTCGGCCTCAAGGACATGAACGGCCTGGAACTGACGCGCAAGCTGTGCAGCCTCTATCCGGGCATCAAGATCCTGATCCTCAGCATGTACGACAACCAGGAGTACGTGCGCACCTCCATCAACGCCGGCGCTTTTGGCTACGTGCTGAAAAACGCGCCTTCCACCGAGCTGATCGCCGCCATTGAGGCCATCGTTGCCGGCGGCAGCTTCTACAGCCCGGAAATCGCCCGCAAGCTGGCCACCAACATCCGTGATGAGAACGAGCTCACTCCCCGCGAGTTGCAGGTCCTGTCGATGATCGCCAAGGGGATGAACAACAAGGAAGTGGCGCGCGAGCTGGATATCAGCGTGCGCACCGTGGAAACCTACCGCCTCAGCATTCGCCGCAAGTTGAATATCGACACCCCAGCCGCACTGGTGAAGTACGCCCTGGAGCATGGGCTGATTTCCATCTGAACCTGATCCCGGCAACCTGCGGGCTGCGTTGATGGGTTTCGTTTCATGTTCTACCGGGACCGCGCCGTAGGATGGGTAGAGCCTGCGAAACCCATCGCTCTGTCATGGGGTTGCAGCGCTGTAGAACGGGCAGCCCAACTGCCGACTAGAACAGCACCATCTGCTTGTCGACCAACGAGGCGAAGTCATCCCCCACGAAGGGCAGGATGGCATCTGCAATGGGTTGCAGCTGTCGGGTGAGGTAGTGGTCGTAGTCGATGGCCGAGCGGCGCGTTTCCAGTGGCTCGGGACCATTCACGGTGATCAGGTAGCTGATCCAGCCTCCGTTCTGGTACTGGCGCGGTCGGCCCTGGCGGTCGTTGAACTCGTCGGCCATGCGCGCGGCGCGAACGTGGGGCGGCACGTTGCGGGTGTAGTCGTCCAGTTGGCGGCGCAGCCGCTTGCGATAGACCAGGTGTTCATCCAGTTCCCCGGCCAGGGTGCGTTGCACGTAGTCGCGCACGTAATCCTGGTAGGGCTGGCGATTGAAGATGCGCTGGTAGAGCTCCTTCTGGAACAGCTGGGCCAGGGGCGACCAGTCGGTGCGCACGGTTTCCAGGCCCTTGAAGACCATCTCGCGACTGCCGTCCGGACGCGCCACCAGGCCGGCGTAGCGCTTCTTGCTGCCTTCCTCGGCGCCACGGATGGTGGGCATCAGGAAGCGCTGGTAGTGGGTTTCGAACTGCAGTTCCAAGGCGCATTCCAGGCCGTACTCCTGCATCAGGTGTTCGCGCCACCACTGGTTGACGTGTTGCACCAGGCTGCGACCGATTCGCGTGGCGTCGTCTTCGCCATGGGGGCGCTTGAGCCAGACGAACGTTGAGTCGGTGTCGCCATAGATCACGCTGTAGCCCTGGGCTTCGATCAGCTCACGGGTGCGGCGCATGATCTCGTGACCACGCATGGTGATGGAGGAGGCCAGGCGCGTATCGAAGAAGCGGCATCCGCTGGAGCCGAGCACGCCGTAGAAGGCGTTCATGATGATCTTCAGCGCCTGGGACAGCGGCTTGTTGCCGTCGCGCTTGGCGGCCTCGCGGCCTTGCCAGACCCGTTCCACGATGGCCGGCAGGCTGTGCCGGCTACGGGAAAAGCGGGCGCCGCGGAATCCCGGCACCGAATGCGCGTCGTCCGGCTGCTTGAGCCCCTCGATCAGGCCCACCGGGTCGATCAGGAAGCTGCGGATGATCGACGGGTAAAGGCTCTTGTAGTCCAGCACCAGTACCGACTCATAAAGGCCGGGACGCGAGTCCATGACAAAGCCGCCGGGACTGGCCTCCGGTTTCTTCTCGCCGAGGTTGGGGGCGACGAAGCCCTGGCGGTGCATCAGCGGCAGGTAGAGATGCGTGAAGGCCGCCACCGAGCCGCCACTGCGATCGGTGGCCAGGCCGGTGACCGTGGCACGTTCCAGCAGGAAGTGGAGCAGTTCGGTCTTTTCGAAGATGCGGGTGACCAGCTCGCAGTCCTTGAGGTTGTAGCGCGCCAGGGCGGGCTTGTCCTCGGCGAACATGCGGTTGATCTCGTCCATGCGCTGGTAGGGCGTGTCGATCGCCTTGCCTTCGCCGAGCAAGGTCTGGGCCACGTTTTCCAGGCTGAAGGACGGAAAGCTCCAGGTGGCCGAGCGCAGTGCCTCGATGCCGTCGATGATCAGCCGCCCGGTGGCTTCGGCGAAGTAGTGATTGTTGCCGCTGCCATGCTCGCGCCAGCCCATGGGGTCGCCGTCTCGGCCCAGGCGCAGCGGTACTTTCAACTGCTCGGCATGGGCTTGCAGCACGCGCAGGTCGAACTGCACCAGGTTCCAGCCGATGATGGCGTCCGGGTCATGCTCGGCGAGCCACTGGTTCAGGGCCTCCAGAAGCTCGGCGCGGCTGTCCCGGTAATCGAGTTGGAAATCGACATCGCTGGCGTCGCCGTTGGCCGGGCCGAGCATGTAGACCTGCCGTTGGCCGCAGCCCTCCAGCGCGATGGAATAGAGTTCGCCGCGCTCGGTGGTTTCGATATCCAGGGACACCAGCTTGAGCTGTGGGCGGTAGTCGGGAGTCGGTTTGAGCTGGGCGTCCAGCAGCCGGCCACTGGCATCCGGGGTGCCGCCGAAGAGCACGGGCGCGGTGATGAAACGCTCCATCAGGTAGCGCTCTGGCGGACGGATATCCGCTTCGAAGACATCCACGCCGGCCTTGCGCAAGGCCTTGTCCAGGCGCATCAGCTGGCGATATTGCTTGCAGTAGAGGCCGAGCACCGGGCGGTGCTGGAAATCGCAGAGGGCAAGGGGGCGCAGTTCCACGTCTGGCTCGGCCCGCAGCAGGGGCTCAGCGCGCTCGCGTTGCTCGGCGGGAATGAAGGCCACCGAAGTCTGGACGGGCAGGCGTATCTGTCGCGGGCCGGCGTCGGTGGCCAGCCAGAATTCGACTTCCGTCCCCTCGGGTGTGTCCCGCCAATGCCGGGTCAGGACGAACCCTTGCTGTAAATCCACGACTGAAACCTCGGAACCTTTTTTCACTGCGGGATTCTACTCGTCATCGTTTCGCCGCGTGCGGTGGACGAGGTGCTGCTCATGGTGTCTGATTGACATGAAGAGCATGAGCTAAGCCATTGAATCGACAGCATACGGTCTGTCTGAGCAAGACTATTTTATCTGGCCAGCAAGGGGGCTTTTCTTTATGCTCCGCGGCCATTTTCATCCGTCCGGGAGACGATCATGCTGGACAATACCCTCGTACAACTCGAACAGCTTGTCGGCGAGCTGCTGCAACAGAACCAGGCCATTGCCGACGACAACGCGCGCATCCGTGCCGAGCTGCGCAAGGTCCGTGAAGAGAATGACAGCCTGCAACTGGCCGCGATGGAGCAGGAAGAGAAGCACAGCGCCACCGCGGAGCGCCTGCAGGCACTGGTTCGCCGCGTCAGTGAGAGCCGCGCCAGCGCATGAACAGAGACGGCATCCGCGTGCTGCGCATCCTCGGGCGCGAGTACAGCATCAAGGCGCCACCCGGTGAGGAGCAGGTGCTGCGGGATGCGGCTGCGATGCTGCAGGCGGAGATCGCCGCCAACAACAAGAAATTCCCCTACGTCACCGGCAGCGAGCTGGTGGTGCTTTCCGCGCTCAACCTTTGTGCGCGCCAGTTGAACGCCGGCGACAATCCCCAGGATGAGGCCGACGTTACCCAGCGCCTGGCCGTGCTCAATCGGCGCATTCGCGAGCAGTTGGACAACGCTGGCAATTGACCCAAGGGTGGAAATTCACAATGTGGATTTCCACCCACCGGGGGTCACTGGATGACGCGCAGGATATCGGCGCGGTTGATCTCGGTGCGGCCGTCTTCGTACCACGCCGGAATGGCGTCCTTGAGCAGTTCCTTGTCGCCATCCAGCTTGAACGGCTGGGTGTAGCGCTTCTTGCGGTAGGCGTAGATGTAGTAGGTGCCTTCGCGATAGAGGATGCGGTCGAAGGTGTAGAAGCCGATGTGCGAGCCGTTGCAGCGCGCGGTCAGCACCACGTCGCCTTCCTCGTAGGGCAGGGCGCCTTCGGCGCATTCATAGGTGAAGAACTCGCGAACATCGTCCCAGGCCACGCCGTCGCTGCTGGACTTGAGGTGGTTGCGCGCCTCGTCTTCGGATTGCGGCGAGTGGTCGCTGTACCAGATGAACAGCGGGATGCTCTGGTTGATGTCGTCGCCCAGCCAGCCTTCGCTGTCCAGGTACTCGGCGGTGCGCGCCAGGCCGGCCTGCATGCGACGGTGGTTCTGCTTGTAGCTGTCCAGTGCGTCTTCGAAGGCTTGCGAGTGGCTGCAGGCCATCACGCCGTCGATGGCCTTCAGTGCCTGGACTCGCGCCAGGTAGGCATCGTACAGGGCTGCGTCGGTGATCACGGTGCAGGTATCGCGCACCAGGCTGACGCCCACTTGGGTCAGGTTGGCGCTGCCGACTATCACCACATCCGGCTCGATCAGGTAGAGCTTCCAGTTCACGCTTGCCTGGTAACGGAAGTCCACCGACAGGGCCAGGTCAGGATTGGACTCGTTGAGGCAATGCTCGATGAAGTCGGGGGAAGTCAGCGAGTTGATGCTGCCGACGATGATGTCCAGCTGGTTGCCGTTCTCGATCATCTGGTCGATCAAGGGCTCGGTGCCGCTGGCGAAGGCCGAAACTATCGTGATCTTCTTTCCGTTCAGTTCGGCCAGATAGGTTTCAAGGCTGTCTTCGTAATCCAGAATTTCCATACAGTCTCCAGCGACATCTACTCTGCAATTTCCGCATTTTCGCACAGGCGATGCCATAAGCCAGCGTCCGAATTGCTCTGCGGACCCGCTGCATGGCTTGGACGTCTGGCGTGCAGCCTGGAGCACGAGGCTACGGGGCTGGAATGCACGGGAATTGGACGCTTCAATCGTTGCTTTCGGCAAACTCCCGCAGGGCATCGCCGTCCAGACGGTAGCGTACCCATTCGTCCTGGGGCAGGGCGCCGATGGCGCGATAGAAGTCGATGGCCGGTTGATTCCAGTCCAGTACGCTCCATTCCAGGCGCCCGCAGTCGTTGGCGCGGGCCTCGCGGGCGATTTCCCGCAGCAGTCGACGGCCGGCGCCGATGCCGCGTTGCTCCGGGGTGATATAGAGGTCTTCCAGATAGATCCCGTTGCGCCCGAGCCAGGTGGAGTAACTGTAGAAGTACACCGCGTAGCCGATTGGCTGGTCGTCGAGCAGGCACATCAGGGCGCGGGAGGGTGCATTGTCGGCGAACAGGGTGCGGCGAATGTCTTCGACACTGGCGATGACCTCGTGGCCGGCACGCTCGTAGACCGCCAATTCGGTGATGAAGTCGAGGATCTGTTGCGCGTCTTCAGGCTGGGCGGGGCGGATCGAGAGGGGCACTGTGACTCTCCATGGGCAGTTGAGGCGGCCATGCTAGTGCCTTTGACGGTCCGCATGAAGCGTCTGCCGAATCGCTCGCTAAGCTTGAGGGAATACCCGGCCTGCGGAGGGCGAGGGCGTGATACTGCTGGCGAGCGTTCTCCTGGCCCTGTTGATGGGGTTTGCCGTGCAGCGCGGCGGCACCTGCCTGGTGGCTGCGCTGGAAGAGGCCGTGAACAAGGGCCATTGGGCACGCTTCCGGGCACTTCTGGAAACCTCGCTCTGGGTGCTTGGCGGCTTCGTCCTGCTGCGCGCTTTCGATCGCCTGCCCATGGTGCCCATGGGCTATTCGTTGCATTGGCATGCTGCGCTGGGCGGGGCCTTGTTGGGTATCGGGGCCTTCATCAACGGGGGGTGCGCCTTTGGCGTGGTGGCGCGGATCGGCTCCGGGCAATGGGCCTGGTTGGCGACGCCGCCGGGCTTTCTCGCCGGCTTTGCCCTGGCCGGACGCAGCCAGGCAATGACGTCGGCCATGCCGGTGGCCATTCCGGACTGGTTGCAACAGGTTCCCATCGGCCTGGTACCGCTGATCATCGCGGCGCTGGTGGCACGTCTGGGCTGGCTGGCCTGGAATCGGCACAACGGTTCGGCGAATGCGTCCATCTGGTCGCCGCATCACGCCACCATCGTCCTCGGGGTTGCCTTCCTGCTGCTGTTCGTTTGCGTGGGTGCCTGGGCCTACACCGACATACTCGCCGAACTGGGCACCGGACGCTTCATGGAGCTGGGTCTGCGCGGCCTGCTGCTGCCGGTGATGTTCGCCGGGGCGCTGCTGGGCGGCTGGACGGCTGGTCTTTGGGAACATCGCTGGCCTACGCCGTGGGCGCTGCTGAAGTGTTTCTGTGGCGGGGTGATGATGGGCCTTGGCGCCACCCTGGTACCCGGTGGCAATGACAGCCTGATTCTGTTCGGCATGCCGCTGCTCTGGCCGAATGCGTGGCTGGCCTTCGCCAGCATGTGCGTGGTGGTGGTGAGCTCGCTCTGGTTGGTGCGGCTGCAGAAAGGGCGTGCGTAATGGAGCAGCGGACATCGCCCGTGCCAGGCGGGCCCATTCCCGGATTGCATCCGGGCTACATTTGGTGGCTTCTGAGGGTTGGGGAACGACAAAAAAAGCCCGGCGATTGAGGCCGGGCTTCTTCTTTCGACGGGTGCAGACTCAGGCAGCGTGATCGAACGCCTTGCCCTTGGCCTTGCGCTCCACCTGCTTGCGGCAGGCTTCGCCAAAGGCTTCGAAGATCTTCACCGAATCGGGGTTCTTCGCCGCCTGCCATTCCGGGTGCCACTGCACCGCGAAGAGGAAGGGCGACAAGTTCGGCGCGTGGATGGCTTCCACCAGGCCGTCTTCAGCGCGGGCGATCGCCTCGATGCCTTTGCCGAGGGTTTTCAGGCCCTGGCCGTGCAGCGAGTTGACGCGGATTTCATCAGTGCCCAGCACCTTGTGCAGCCAGCTGTTCTGCTGAATGCGCACGCTGTGCGCCGGAGCGTACTGGACGTCTACCGGGTCTTCGGTGTTTTCGCGGTGGTCGTTGAAGCCGGGCTCGGCGTAGACCTTCTGGTACATGTCGCCGCCCAGGGCGACGTTGATTTCCTGCATGCCACGGCAGATGCCGAAGATCGGCAGTCCGCGTGCGAGGGCAGCACGAATCAGGGGCAGGTCGAAGAGGTCGCGATCCTTGTCCTGGCCTTTCTCCGGGGTCAGGTTCTCCTGGCCGTAGAGCGCCGGGTCGATGTTGCTGCCGGCACCGGTGAGGTAAACGCCGTCAGCCATATCGAGGTACTGCTCGAGGTCTTCGGTGCCGCAGCAGGTGGGCACGAGGACGGGTACACATTCGGAGAACTCTACCAGCGGGACGATGTACTTGTGGGTCATCACCTGGTAGTCGTGGCCCTTGCGTTCCTGGGCGCCCATGGACATCAGGACGACCGGTTTACGAGTGGTCTGTTTCTTATTGCCAATGTTGCTGTTGGACATATTTCACCTTGGGACAGGCTCAGCCTATCGTTGCTGTGCAGGCGCGCCAGTGAGGGTTAGCGCTACCTGAGATCCCGAGCACTGCCGGCAATCGGCGGGGCGATTTCCGGTCGAGACCTGCTATATAGCCTGCCAGAGCCGTTTAATATGTCAAACGATACCGACGAAAAACGTAAAAAATAATGGCCGATTTTTATCGGTTTTTCACGATTAAGTCATTGATTTATAATAATTTTGTCGCGTGTAAGAAAATATTTTTCGGTTCAGCATCCAGAACGAGTGTTCAGAATGATGGACTTTACGCCGGGTGGGGAAGTCTCGTCCTAGAGCGTCGTCGCCTTGCCCTGGCGGTCCAGCTCAAACACCTTGTTGCGCATCAACCGCTCCCTGAGCCAGCGCTTGGCCTTGCCGCGCCCCTGCCGTCGCGGCCAGAGCAGGTCCACGCCCACCAGCCAGTCTGTGTGCGGATAGGCCTCCAATTGCAGTTCCACCAGATCGCCGTTGGCCAGGTCCCGATGGATCAACTGGCGGGGCAGGGTTGCCCAGCCGACGCCTGCGCGCACCATTTCCAGCAGTGCCATGTAGCTCTCCGCCTGCCATAGCCGGGTCGCGCGCAGGTATTCACTGCTGGGCAGTTTGCTGGCATGGGCGCTGAAGGCCAGGCGGCGATGGGCATGAAGGTCGGCGAAGCGGACCTGGGGGAGCTGCGCCAGCGGATGCCCGGGGTGGGTGACGTGGACCATGATCAGCTTGCCCAATTGCTGGAACTCCAGTTCTCGTGGGTACTCAGGTTGGGAAAAGGCGATGCCCATCTCCACCTCGCCCTTCTGCACCATGCCAGCCACATCCCCGTGTACCGGGTGGCGGACGATCAGGTCCACATAAGGAAAGGCCTGCTCGAACTCGCAGAGCACCGGCATCACGGTGTTGTAGGGCACCTCGATGGCCAGGGTCAGGCTGGGCTCGGTTTCCTCCGTCAGGCTGTCGGCATGACCTTCCAGCGCCAGGCAGCGCTCCAGAACGGCCTCGGCCTCCAACAGCAGCTTCTGGCCCGCGGCGGTCAATGTCGGGATACGCGTGGAGCGGTCGAACAACTCGACGCCAAGGTCCGTTTCCAGGTTGGCGATGGCGGCGCTGACGGTTGACTGCGTGCGCCCGAGCCTGCGCGCCGCTGCAGAGAAGGAGCCTGTCTGCGCAACGGTGACCAGTACCTGCAGCTGATCCAGTGAAAACCTCATCATGCCTTTCCTTTCATCCATCGATGGAAACGATGGTTATTCATTTGGTCCATCGCTATCAAGCGGGGAATATGGCGCCCAACCAGCACTGCCTCCTCGAATCGCTGGGCAACCCAAACCTCATAACAAGAACACGTTGCTTCCCAGGAGAATCCCCGATGAGCCATCCCCATCCCGTGGACCAGTTGCTTCCCGTCCGCCAACTCTTCACCTACGGCCTGCAGCACGTGCTGGTGCTCTATGCGGGCGCGGTCGCCGTGCCGCTGATCCTCGGCAGCGCCCTGGGCCTGACGTCTGCCCAGATCGTTCTGCTGATCAACGCCAACCTTCTGACCTCCGGCATCGCCACCCTGATCCAGACCCTCGGTTTCTGGCGCTTCGGCGCGCGCCTGCCGCTGGTGCAGGCCTGCTCCTTCATCGCCCTGGCGCCCATGGTGATGATCGGCAAGGCCTACGGGTTGCAGGAGGTGTTCGGTGCGGTGATTGCCGCCGGTGCCATCACGATTGCCCTGGCGCCGGTGTTCAGCCGTTTGTTGCGCTTCTTCCCGCCAGTGGTGATCGGCAGCCTGATCACCATCATCGGCATCTCGCTGATGCCGGCGGCGGCCATCTGGCTCGGCGGCGGCAACCCCGGCGCGGAGGATTTCGGCAAGCCGGCCAACCTGCTGCTGGGGCTGGCGACCGTAGCCATCACGTTGGTGGTTCACGCTCGGTTTTCCGGCTTCGTCGGTAACCTGAGCGTGTTGATCGGGCTGTTCGCCGGCAGCCTGATCGCAGCCGCATGCGGCATGACCGACTTCAGCCGGGTAGGCGAGGCGGACTGGTTCGAGCTGTCCGCGCCGATGGCCTTCGGCACGCCGCAGTTCTCGCTCACGCCCATCCTGATCATGACCCTGGCGATGCTGGTGATCATGGCCGAGACCACCGGCAACTGCCTGGCCATCGGCAAGCTCACCGGCCGAAACATCACCCAACGCACCCTGGGCGACGCGTTTCGCGCGGATGGCCTGTCCACCATGATCGGCGGCCTGTTCAACAGCTTCCCCTACAACGCCTTCACCCAGAACACCGGTCTGATCGCGCTCTCCAGTATCAAGAGCCGCTTCGTGGTGGCGGCTGCCGGCGGCCTGATGATCCTCATGGGCCTGTTTCCCAAGCTGGGCGCCCTGATCGCCGCGGTCCCCACGCCGGTGCTGGGTGGCTGCGCCATCGTGATGTTCGGCATGACCACGGTAGCCGGCATCCAGGAACTGTCGCGGGTGCGCTTCGAAGGCACCCGCAATGCCCTGGTGGTGGCGGTGTCCGTGAGTGTGGGCGTGCTGCCGATGTCCTTCCCGGCGCTCTTCGAGCACTTCCATGGCGCCCTGCGCCTGGTGCTGGAAAGCGGCATCTTCCTCGGCGCGGTGAGCGCCATCGTCCTCAACCTCCTGCTCAACCGGGAGGAAACCGCCAGCCAGGGCGACACCGCCGAGCTGGCCGACTGATTCGCGCATTCGCGCCTTTACTGCCAAGGAGTCATCCATGACCTTCAGCAATCTCGTTCCCACCGGAATCAGTGATCTCGATCTGGAACTGCTGCGCCTCTCCATTCGCCTTTCCGAAGAGTCCCGCGAGCGCGGTCGCCACCCGTTCGCCGCACTGGTGGCTGACCGCAACGGCCAGGTGATCGCCCAGGCCGGCAACAACTCCATGCCGCCGGAGGGTGACCCGACCCAGCATGCCGAACTGGTCGCTGTCGCCCTGGCGGCCAAGGTGCTGAGTCCCGACGAGCTGGCCCTTTGCACCCTCTATACCAGCGCCGAACCCTGCTGCATGTGTGCCGGTGCGGTGTATTGGACCGGCATCGGGCGGGTGGTCTACGCGCTGTCGGAACACGCGCTGCTGGGTTTGACCGGTGCCCACCCGGAGAACCCGACCTTCTCCCTGCCGTGCCGCGAAGTGTTCGCGCGCGGCCAGCGCCAGGTCGAGGTGCTGGGGCCGATGCTGGAGTCCGAGGCCGCCACCGCCCACGACGGCTTCTGGTCGTGAGAGGCAGCCTCTCCATTCACCCGGGCGGTGTGGCCAGAGGCTGCGCGGCAGAGCATCTGGAGCGCCATTGCGGTCCTTCGTAGGGCGTGTTTGAGCGGCGCGAAGCCCAACGTTGCGTGACGCTGACCGATCACCCACGTTGGGCCGCGCTGCGCTTGGCGCCAACCGACAAAAAACCAGCGCTCTTGCCTTGTGCAAACCATTTCCCACAGCGGCTGTCTTTCATGCCATGTTTTCCCGGCATGAACCGCAAGGCAGCCCCTTCATGAGCAAGCTCGTCACACGTTTCGTCATCCTTGCCACGCTTTTGACCCTGGCCGCGTGCGGCACCCGGGGACCGGAGGAACCGGTACTGCGGCCCGCGGAGGTGCGCGCCAAGGTGGTCAGGCTGATGCCTTCCAGCGTGGCGGATCGTCAGGGTTGGGCCGCCGATATCCAGGCCGCCTTCGCCGCCCAGGACATCCCTCCCACTAACAGCAACCTGTGCGCCGTTCTGGCGGTCACCGAGCAGGAATCCACCTACCAGGTCGACCCGCAGGTGCCAGGGCTGGCGAAGATTGCCCGGCAGGAAATCCAGCGCCGCGCCAGCCGCGTGCATGTGCCGGCGTTCCTGGTGACTTCTGCGCTGAAACTCGACTCACCCAATGGCAAGACCTATGAGCAGCGTCTCAGCCGTGTGCGCACGGAAAAGGAACTGAGCGTGATCTTCGACGACTTCATCGGCATGGTGCCCCTGGGTCAGAAGCTGTTCGGCAACTTCAACCCCGTGCATACCGGCGGCCCGATGCAGGTGAGCATCGCCTTTGCCGAAGCCAATGCGCAGGGCTATCCCTATCCGGTCAAGGGCTCCATCCGCCAGGAGGTGTTCACCCGGCGCGGCGGTATGTACTTCGGTATCGCCCACCTGCTGGGCTATCCGACCCACTACTCGAAGCCGCTGTACCGCTTCGCCGACTTCAACGCCGGCTGGTACGCCAGCCGCAATGCGGCCTTCCAGAATGCAGTGAGCCTCGCCTCGGGAATTCCCCTGGCACTGGACGGCGACCTGGTCATCCACGGCTCGAGCAAGGCGGGCTCCACCGAACTGGCGGTGCGCGCCTTGCGTAAGTCGCTGGATCTCAGCGACTCCGCGATTCGCCGTGCGCTGCTCAAGGGCGACAGCCTGGCGTTCGAGGAAACCGACCTTTATGAGCGGGTCTTCGCCTTGGCCGACAAGGTGGAACGACGCAAGCTGCCGCGAGAAGTGATGCCGGGCATCGACCTGAAGAGCCCAAAGATCACCCGCAAGCTCACCACCGAGTGGTTCGCCAAACGGGTGGATGAGCGCTATCAACGTTGCATGAAGCGCGCCCCGGGGGCGTGAGGCTTCGTTCGAGCGCCAGGCGCATGGGGGCGGGCGGCACCGGCGCTGAGTGCATAGACGATTCGGGTTGGGAATGCCGCAGGTAGTTCCCGCCTTCGTCATCGCGTACGCGCGGCTTAGTACTTGATATCCCGAGCTCTCTCCCGCCCTTGCTGTTTGGTCTGCCGCTTATCCTGCCTGCACTGGGGGTTGCTCTGCTGGTCGGCTGCGCGGCAGTCCTGCTTTATCTGTCGCGCATCCTGACGGGTTTCCTGCCGGACATCTCGCGCGGCACGACGTTGTTGACCCTGCTCTGTAGCCCAGGATGCTCCTGCCACGGTCACCAGGAATATCGCGGCTACCAAGGCAGGTAGGCGAAGAATTGGCATAAGATGAGCTCCTGTAATCAAGGTGGCTGAACTACAAGTACAGCTGATTTCCCCTTCGCTTGCCGCTGGGCCGAGAAACGGAGCGTGCAAGCGGGCGTCCCGCCTCAACGCTCCATCACATAGGTTCCGGGTGCGGGGCAGAGAGGCGGGTACTTGCGTGCCCCCAGCTTCTTCGGCGCTGGCAGGCTGTCGCCTGAGCGTTGTTGAATCCACTCCCGCCAATGGGGCCACCAACTGCCTTGCTGGCGTTCGCCGGCGTTCTGCAGCCAGGTCTCTGGGTCATCGGCAGCAGCAGGCGCCGCATAGAAGAATGACTTGGGATTGCCCGGCGGGTTGACCAGGCTCTGCAGGTGGCCGGCGTTGGACAGCACGTAGGTGGCGTCCGCACCGAACAGGCGGGCCGTGCCGTAGCAGCCTTGCCAGGGCGTGATGTGGTCGGTGGTGCCGCCAATCACATAGGCGCCGACCTTCACTTGGGTCATGTCGATCGCTTCGCCGGCAATTTCCAGGGTGCCCGGGTTGCTGTAGGGGTTGAGTTGCACCAGGTCGAGGTAGTCCGCGTGCAACTGTGCCGGTAGCCGCGTGGTGTCGTTGTTCCAGGCGAGGATGTCGAACGCCGGCGGCTTGTTGCCCAGCAGGTAGTTGTTGACCCAATAGTTCCAGATCAGGTCGTTGGGGCGCATCCAGGCGAACATGCGCGCCATGTCCTGGCCGCTCAGCACGCCCTTGCGCCGCGAGCTGGCCTTGGCCGCGCGCAGGGCGGCCGGGGTGGTGAAGAGGCCGAGCGTGGTGTCGTCCAGTGCCGAGGGCATGTCGAGCACACACACGGCCCAACTGGTGTTGGCCACCTTGTGGCCTTCGCCACGGGCCGCCAGCCAGCCCAGGTAGGCCGCCAGGGTGATGCCGCCGGAACAGGAGCCCCACATGTTCACGTCTGGGCTGCCGGTTACCTTGCGCGCCACGTCCACGGCCTGGTCGAGGCACAGGGCGTAGTCGGACAGGCCCCAATCGCGGTGTTCGCTGGTGGGGTTGCGCCAGCTGATGACGAACAGGTTCACGCCGCTGTCCTGGATCCACTTGATCAGGCTCTTTTCCGGCGCCAGGTCGATGGCGTAGTACTTGTTGATCTGCGGCGGCGACATCACCAATGGCCGCGCATAGGTGTTCGCGGTGGTCGGTGCGAACTGCAGCAGCTCGAACATGTCGTTGCGGAACACCACTTCGCCCTTGGCCGTGGCGATGTTCTCTCCCACCTTGAACGGTGTGCTGTCGACTTGCGCCGGGAGTCCCCGGTTATTCAGCAGGTCGTGGGTGAACTGTCGAACGCCCTTGGCGAGACTCACACCGCCCGTGTCCACCAACTTGCGCAGGGCCGCCGGATTGGTCAGGGGCGAATTGCTCGGCGACAGGGCGTCGGCCAGCAGCGATGCGACGAACTGGGCCCGGCTTTTCTCCATGGGAGCAAGATCGGTGGATTCGATGAAGCGAGTGAACTCGCTCTGGCCGGCCAGATAGCTTTGCAGCAGGGCACGCAAGAGGAAATTGGATTGCCAGGCCGGATCGGCGAAGCGCCTGTCCCTGGGGTCTGGAGCAATGCTCGACGTACCCCCGACGATGGCGCGCAGCTCCTTCAGGTAACCCCCGAGGTGGTAACCGGCCTTGAGCGGCGATTTGCCCAGGGCCTTGAGCAGGTAGCCGGTAGAGCTGGCCAGGTCGGCTGCGCGCACGCTGACCAGCGGGTTGCCCGCCAGAGTCTGACTCGTTGCCGTACCGATCAGCTCGTGCTGCTCGGCGTTCTGCGGGAGGTCGGCGTCCTTGCGGGGGCGGCGGGTTCGGCCTGCTGCTGGAAGTCGCTTGGCGGTTGTTGCGGTCTGGCTCGTTCGAGGGGATTTGCTCATTACGACTCTCGTGTTCCCGGGCAAGGAGCCCTGCTTGCGTTGAAGAGCATCGACTCTAGGCGGCGCGCCGACCGGAAGCCTTGCATCGCACGACAGCGGTTTTTCATTTCATGACAGTGGCTGCGCTGAGCGACGGGGGGCAGGGGCGGAGCTGCCTCGGTCGACTAACCGAGTTGCGATTACGTTTCTCATTGGTACTGACGTAACTGGAGCAGGGCGCCGTTCACCTTGTTGAACCTGGGATTGGCAAGTCGATAAGTGCACGGAGTGTGCATTTGTAAAGTACATGAATCAGTTGCTTGCCCGCTGCCCGGCAAGGTCGGGAAGATAGAGATTGTTTGAGTTTGGATAAACCGATCGTCCGAATTTGAAGCTAATTTTGCTCATGCTTCTTGCTGTGGCTCGTCGATTAAATTTGATCTGGATCAAATTTGCAGAAGATATAACCCGTTATTTGCCGTGTGTCTGGTTTTGATAGTTTTTGTGGGGATAAGCCGGTTTGTGTGGGCGTGGTCTGATTATTATCCGCTCGTCATTTTTTACAGGGTGTATCGGTTGGTCGTGTCCTGCTGTTTTATAGTGCTGGGTCAGGAATATATCGATCGCTGGTGTTGGCGGCGCTCCCTTTGAATATAGCCTTTCCGGCTGACTTTGGAGGGCGGCTTAGTATTGCCTTCAATAAGCGAAAGAGATCTTTTTGGGTCGCGGTGTCATGTTTTTGCAGTTGGTCTATCGGTTCGAATATTGCGTCTCGTTGCTGTTTGGTAATGTTTTGTTCGGATTCGCAAAGTTTCCATTTTTTGATCTTCATCAAAATGTTTTTTTGGGTTGAGGTTGAAATGGATTTACAAGCAGGTGGGATGCGTGGCTCTGATGGCTTGATGGTTTTTGTCTGGTATCTCCGCGCCGAATCTTGTTTGTTGGCTTGGTTGTTCCAGGTCGCGTTGAATGTTAATTGCGATTACGTATGGGGATCGATTGTCGACTAACTAAGGATGGTCTGAAGTAGCCATGCATTTCTGGCTGACTTCAGCCTCCGCCGATTTTGAAAGCGGCAAACCGATCAAAAACGATCAGATCACCCGCTCATTTCAGTGTTTCTGGCCGCCGCGATAACCTCGCAGCGGTCATTTCCCTCATTACAGGCGCACCTCTCCTGCATTCGTCAGCAAATGTCGGCGTGCCATCCACAGATTCGACAGCGCGAACAGCGTCACCAGTTGTGCGGTGTTCTTCGCCAGGCCACGGAAGCGTGTCTTCACATAACCGAACTGGCGCTTGATCACCCGGAACGGGTGCTCGACCTTGGCGCGCACCTGGGTCTTGGCCTTCTCGATCTTGCGCTTGGCTTTGTACAGCGCGCTGCGCTTACTCAGCTTCTTGTAGGTACTGCGGCGGGCCGCGATCTGCCAGATCACCTCCCGGCCTTCATGTTCCGGGCGCTTCTCGACGCCGGTGTACCCCGCGTCGGCACCCACCATGTTTTCCTCAACGTGCAGCAGCTTGTCGACCTGGGTAACGTCTGCAACGTTGGCTGCCGTCCCCACCACGCTGTGCACCAGACCGGACTCGGCATCGGCGCCGATGTGCGCCTTCAGTCGGGTAAAGCAGGGGTGTTACCACCCCTGCCTCCCCTGAGAACCGTACTTGAGAGTCTCCCCTCATACGGCTCAAGCCTTCCAACAGCCTGAATAAGACCGGGCTACCAGACGACGCGCTCTTCGGCGCTCAAGGTAAAACGTCCATGCCGGATCAAACGGGTTCCCTAGCTCCCCCCACTGCTCACGTAGCGAGCCTTGCCGCGAACGCCTGAAGGCGAGTTAGCGACGGCGCTCAATGTTTTCACAACCTCTGAGCGCTACAGCTGCTCCAGAAGTATCTGCGCGATCTCCATGCCGATCCGCGCCTGGGCCTCCTGCGTCGAGGAGCCCATGTGAGGCGTGCAGACAACGTGGGGATGGCGGGCGAGTCGCAGGTCCGTGGGCGGCTCCTCGGCGAAGACGTCGAGGGCAGCGCCACGAACCTTACCCGACTCGAGCGCAGCGAGAAGCGCATCCTCATCTACCACGCCGCCGCGTGAGCAGTTGATCAGCAGGACGCCATCCTTCATCTGCGCGATTTCCTTGTATCCGATTGCCGCGCGGCCATCTGCGCTCGGCGGGATGTGCATCGTCACGAAATCGGCACGGCGAAGGAGCTGTTCGAAGGAGAGGAGCTCAAGGCCCTCGAAGTAGCCCGAGGGTTTGGTGAACTCCTTGTCGGTACCGACCACGATCATACCGAGCGCCGCGGCACAGCGCCCCAGGCTTCCCCCGATCCGGCCCACACCGATGATGCCCAGCGTCTTACCCTCGAGTTCGATCCCGTCTGCGAATTCCTTCCTCGGCCAACGCCCCAACTTCAAGGCGGCGTCGGCCTGGGGAATCCGCCGCGCAAGGGTAAGGAGTAAACCCAGAGCAAGCTCGACCACCGAGGTAGTCGGGGCCTTGGGGGTGTTGAGTACCGCGATCTCTCGGGACGCGGCCGCGGCAAGGTCGATGTTGTCGGTGCCGACACCAGCGCGGACGATCAGCCGTAGCCTGTGCGCCGTCGCGATGTGCTGCTTTCCAATCTTGGTGGCGGAGCGGACGACGACAGCGTCGTAATCGCTGATCAAGGCCTCAAGCTCCTCGGGCGTGAGGCCTACCCTCTCGTCCACCGTGAGTCCTCCCGCGCGCATCTGCTCGATGGCCACAGCGGGGATCGAATCACAGATCAGGACATTGGGTTGGCCCAACCGAGGAATGATATCCATTTCCGAGTGGCTGCACCCATCCACCAAGGGAAGCATCGGCACCTGCTCGTCCTGCACCACTATTGTGTATTCATTGGCTGACATAACGGACTCCGTTGTTTGGAAAGGGGGCGGTCAACCGCCGATCACTTCGATTGTTGGTGAGCAGTCGGCCAAGCTCACTGCGTCGGCCATCCCGACCAGCACTTCGCGCAGCCCCTTGAAACGCTCCCGGCCGTGCGCAGTGCGGATGTTGTCCACCAGCATCAGGTCGCCGGATTGCCACCGATCGCGCGTGGTGTTCGCCTCGTATATCTCGTTGAGCAACTGCACGATGTCCGGGCCGATCGGGTCGCCGTTGCCAAAGTGCGTATTGAATGGCAGCCCGTCCTCGCCGTAGATGTCCACGAGGTATTCGCGCACCTCCGCCTCTATCGTCCACTTGTTGAGGAATGCGATCTGGTTGAACCAGCAGCGCTGGCCGGTGCACGGGTGGCGCACGATCGCACTGCGGCGCTGCCAGGTGCGCAGGCCACCGCCCTGCTGCCACTCGAACCTGATCGCATTCGCCTGGCAGTAGCTCTCGACGGCGCGACGGTCGTCGCTGCCGAATGCGTCCGCGATCGACGCGCCGATTTCTCCGTTGTAGTTGCGGATCAGCAGCCAGCCCACTCGCTCGAAGCGATCGAGCAATTCGCTGGGCAACGCTTGCAGCACGCTAGCTGCGTCGGCCAGCGGGGTCGCGCCGCCCTCAGGTGGCGCGGCGAGGCAGGCGAACAGCATGGTCGAGGGGAACTCGAGCGCGTAACTGAGTTCGTGGTGCATGCACATGGGCTGGCTGGGCGGCCACTTCGACGAAGAATAGAGGTCGTCGGCGTAGCGCTGGCGGGCGGCGAAGGCCTCCCGCTCGGTCATCAGGTGGCCTAGTTGGCGAAAAACGGCTGCAACCTCGGCCACATCGCGCAGCCCGAG
This sequence comes from Pseudomonas sp. D(2018), assembly GCF_005502555.1. NCBI lineage: Bacteria > Pseudomonadati > Pseudomonadota > Gammaproteobacteria > Pseudomonadales > Pseudomonadaceae > Pseudomonas > Pseudomonas sp. D(2018). The sequence goes on along the minus strand of NZ_SCOK01000001.1, from coordinate 66,323 downwards.
ACCGCGAACCAGCAGCGCCCCTTGCTCTACCACGGCGGCTCGCAGTGCGTCGCGGTGCTCGCTGGCCCAGCGGCTGGCGTCCTCGGTGGCACCCACCTGCAGCAGCGGCGGTTTGCCGGGTCGCACCTGCACATCGAGCGCTGAGGTCGGCACCGAAGTCAGTTGGGTTGCGAATGACGATGACATAATGGCTTACCTCCTTCAGTAGCTGCTGCCCCACGCCTTAGCACCCTGGGGTGCCTGGCGGTTACTGGGCGGATCGCGCATCGAGCAACCTGGCCAGCTCGGCGAGCACTGGGTGCTCGGTCAAGTCCGCCACGGACACCGCGCGGTTCAACTCGATCACCAGCCGCAGCGCCGCTAGCGAGGTGCCGCCGAGCTCAACGAAGTGCGCGCCACGGCCGATCTGCTCCTGCGGGATGCCGAGCACAGCGGCCCAGGCTCCCGCCAACCGTTGCTCGGTCGGCGTACTGGTCTGGTCATGCTCCGACTTGACCCTGTCGAGTTCTCCTGCGAGCGCTCGCAAAGCCTTGCGGTCGATCTTGCCGTTGTCCGTCAATGGCAGCCTGTTGCGCCAGTGGAAGGTCGTCGGAACCATGTACTGGGGCAACGACTCACGGAGCGGGGCCTGTAGCACGCTGGTATCGAGTGGTTGCGGGCCTGCGTAGAAGGCCACCAGTTGCTGGATGTGATCGGCCCGCTCGGCAACCACGACTGCGCCGTCGCGCACGCCTGGCAAACGCAACAGGCGGTTCTCGATTTCGCCAAGTTCTATGCGGAAGCCGCTGATCTTGACCTGGCTATCCCTGCGGCCGAGGTACTCCAACTTGCCCTCGGGCAGCCAGCGGCCATGGTCGCCGCTGCGGTACAGCCGCTGCCCTGGGCGGTGTGGATCGAGCATGAAGGCGCGTTGCGTGCGCTCGGGATCGTTGACATAGCCGCGGCCGACACAGACCCCGGAGAAGACGATCTCACCGGGAGCGCCGAGCGGCACCGGCACCAACTGCTCGTCGACGACGTAGACCTGCACGTTGTTGAGCGGGCGACCGAGCGGAATACGCTTGCCGTTGGGCACGCCGTCCATGAGTTCATGATTGGTATCGTCGGAGGTCTCGGTCAGCCCGTACGCATTCACCAGCCTGATCCCGGGCTGGGCCGCGAACCAGCGCTGGGCCAGCTCCTTCTTCAGGGCTTCACCGGTGACCGCCACGTAGCGCAGGTCCGGCAGCGCACGGGGGTGCTGCTCCAAATAGGCGAGAACGACGTCAAGGTAGGACGGCACGACCTGCAGCACGTTGACCCTGCCGTCGACTATTGCGTCGATGAAACGCTTCGCGTCGAGGATCACCGCCTGGTCGACCAGCAGCGTTCTGCCACCGACCAGCAGCGCGCTGACCAGTTGCCACAGCGAGATATCGAAGCACTGAGGTGCCGTCTGGGCTACCACTGTCCCTGCGCCTATACCCAAGTCGTCGATCTTGGCGAACAGGTGGTTGAGCATGCCGGCGTGCTCGCACATTGCGCCCTTGGGTTCGCCGGTCGAACCTGAGGTGAAGTAGATGTAGGCCAACTGATCGGGCGTGACGTCGACGCCAAGATCGCTAGCGGTGGCGCCGTCGGCAAGGCTCTCCTTGTAGACCGCGTCGATAAGCAGTCGGTGGATCGTACCAAGCGAGGCAAGTGCCTGATCGAGCATCGCGCTGCTGCCTCGTTCGCTCAGGACCAGTCGGCAGTCCGCCCGGCCGAGCATCTTGGCGATGCGCTCTGCCGGAAAATGCGGCTCGATGGGCAGGTAGGTGCCACCGGCCTTGAAGATCGCGAGCACGGCGATCAGCCAGTCCAGGTTGCGCTCGGTCACCACGGCGACCACTTCTTCACGGCGCAGCCCGCGCGCCAAGAGCTCCCGCGCAAGTTGGTTGGCGCAAGCATTGAGCTGGCGGTAGGTGAGCTGGCTGTCGCCGTGCACGGCCGCAACGGCGTCCGGGTGCAGCCGAACGCGCTCCTCGAACAGCTCATGGACCCGACGCTCTGGCAGCTTGCGCTGTGGTCCGCCGAGGTCGTGCAGCTGCAAGCGCAGCTCCTCAGCGGATAGCAGACTCTGTAATGCGTGCTCGGCGTCCGGGTCGGCCGCTATCGAGGCCAGCGCGGTGAGGTGATAGCCGGCGATCCTGGCTGCGCATGCGCCGTCGAGCACGTCGGTCCGGTAACGCAGCACCAGCTTCTGCCCTTGCGCAAAGCTGACCTGGAGTACCGCGCCATCGGCCAGCTCGCCACTGTCGCTGCCCTGGTGTTGGACCGGTTCGAACAGCGTTTCGAACAACGGCTCGCTCAGGCCCAGTTCGCGCCTGAGCGCGTCGAGCGGAAAATCCCTGTGCATTAGCAGTTCCGACTCCGCCCGAGCCGTTTCCAGCAGCGCCTCCCGCCATGAGCCGGCGCCTATCGTCATGGGCAGTGGCAGCGCCAAGCCGGCCCGCACGGCGTAGCCGGTAGTCACCTCGCGCTCGCCGCAGAGCACACCGAGCACTTTGGCATGCGCGGTCAGCAATACCGACCTGAGCGGCACCGCCAGCTCCTTCGCCAACTGGTGCAGCGCCGCCATCAGTTCAGCGGGGATGGTTGCCTGGTGTTCGCCGATGCCGCAGACCGGGTTGAGCGACCAGCGCGGGAGTGCGGCGAATCCGCCGGCAAGCAGGACAGCGCGCCAGAATGCCTGATCGCTCTCGGTCACGGCGCCCGCTTTTTGCAATGCGTTATAGCTCATCTCAGACCTCCTGCGCCGGGTTCCCGGCCCACTGCGCGCCAGGTGGGACATCTTCACCCTTCATCAGGAAAGCGTCGGCAGCGAGCAGCGAGCCCGCCCCCATCGTCACGCCGTAGTGGACGAAGGCGCCCACACCGAGCGTGCAGCCGGCGCCAAGCGTGGTGTAGCCGGACTTGTAGGTGCCGTCCTCCTGCGAGTCGCACTGGATCTTGCTTAGGTGATTGAGCACGCACTCGTCGCCGACGGTGGTCAGAAGCGGCTCGGAGATGTGGCTGCCGTCGTCGAACACCCGCCTGCCGATCCGCACCCCGATCAGCCGCCAGAGCAGGCTCTTGAACGGCGTGCCGTTGAAGATGTTGTAAAACTGGATCGGATGCAGCTTCCACAGGCGCTCGACCCACCAGAAACCCGGGTCGTAGATGGAGCAGATGCCCGGTGGCGGCGGGCCGAGCGCTTCGCAGCCACGCTCGACCAAGGCGTAATAGACCGCGGCGACGACCGCGCTGAACGCGAAGAGCACCGCCATGACCGCATGGGCAAACATGCCATAGAAGAACACGATGGCAGCCAGGTTGATCAGCATGATCAGGAAGACCCCCAGCCACCGCGTGAGCAGGAAGATACCGATGGTCCTGAGGTTGAAGCGATTTTTGGCGGCAAGGCCGAGGCGCAGCGCCTCCCCGCTGCGCAGATGATCGAACTGGCTGTCGCGTTCGACGGAACGTGGAATCTCGAACGGCGGCGAACCCAGCAAACCCACCCCTTGGCGCATCTTGCCGTCGAGCGGGACCATCACCTTGATCGCCAGCAGGCAGTTGCCGGCCGTCCGCCCGCCCGCCGGGTAGGTCACGTAGTTGCCGACGAAGTTGCGCGGCCCTATCGCCGCCCGGGACACCCGGAACGAGGTGCTAGAGACCTCGTCGTTAATAATGTTCAGCCCATCGGCGACCATGGTTCCGCTGCCGATGGAGGTGAGCAAGGGGTTCGTGGTCATCACCTCGATGCCGAAATTCGACCCTGTCTGCACCACGGGAGACAGGTGATAGCCGGTCCAGCTCAAGTAGTGGACGATGTAGGAGCTGTCACCGAAGAGGTACTGGAAGAACCGCAGCCTGCCCAGCCCCGCGATGACCCGGTGTACTGCGTAGTGCAAGCCAAAGAGCGGATAGACCCTGTCCGGCTCGATGAACAGGTTCAAGACCCGCGGAATGGTGCCGACGGCCAGCAGGCCGACCAGCAGTCCACCGAAGAACAGCACGACCGAGAGAACCAGCGACTCGATCATCAGCCCCGACAGCGTCAACGCCCCACTGGCGGTTTGCACGCTTGGGTCCAGCATTTCGACCAGTGACGACACCCAAGGGAACAGCAGGCCGAGGCCAACCTCCAGAAGTGGCGCGAGCACAAACAGGATGCCGAGCAAGGAGCAGGCGGCATAGATGGCGCGACGCAGCCTGCCACAGCGCGCCGGCGCGACTCGCACATAGTCCGTCTCGGTAGGCTGTGCCGGAGAGCCATGCCAGCGTTCGCCGGCCGGCACCGCCTGGCCGCTGAGCAAGGTGGAGCTGTGGCCGAGTTGCGCGCCATCGCCCATCGAGGTGTTGATGTCGAGCACGGCCGTTTCGCCGACATAGACATCCCGGCCAAGGGTCACCGGGCCGATCTCGATCCGTCCGGCTTGTGCCCGGTAGCAGAGAAAGCTCGAATCCCGGCGGATCACCGCTCCGGCGCCGATTGTTAGCAGGTCGGTACACACCGGGATCTGCCGCGAAAGGATCACGGCCCCCGGCCCGACCTTCGCGCCCAGCGCCCGCAGATACAGCCCGTACAGGGGCGAGCCGACGAACAAGTGGACTCCCGGGTTCGACCAGATCAGCCACTTGACCACCCAGAAGCGAACGTAGGCGAGGCTCCAGAGGCGAATCTGCTGCGGCTTCCAGCGACCGATCAGCAGCCACTTCGCCGCGATCGGCACGGCGCACACGACAAGGAACGCCACACCGGTAAACAGGATCAGCCGCAGGTAACTCTCGATCCCTTCCGATCCCGCCACCAGCCACTGGTGGCCTTCTATCGCGGCGAGCACGCCCAGGTACGAATAGCCAAAGTAGAACAGCGCTTGCAGCGCCCCGCACAGGACGTACTCGCGTGCATTGGTCGCCGTCGGCGGCTCCAGCACTGCCGCAACCGTCGAATTGGCGGTGGCGGGCCCGGCGTTTGCCAGTGCCGCTGCCAGGCTACTGATCGTCGGGTGCGCGTAGATGTCCTTCATCGACACCGGCGGCAGGCCTCCTTGCTTCCTCACTCGCGCGCAGAAATGGGCCATCACCAACGAATCTGCCCCCAGTTCGTCGAAGAAGTGGCTATCGACCGGCACGCAGTCGACACCCATGACGCCCGCCAGCACCTCGGCGAGGCTGCTCTCGTCACGCTTGGCGGCGGCGCTACGCCGATCCGCAATGGTCGTACTCATCGCGTCACTTCGTAGAAGAAGTCGGACAGGCACAGATCCCGGCCGCTGGCGACCGCCTGGTCGTACACCCACTTGCCAACCGCCAGGTCGAGTATCCCCATGCCGAAGGGCGAGAAAATGATCGGCCGGCTGCGATCGACTGTTCGGTGTCCACCCATGATCTCGGCCAGCGTGCCCGTCACGAAGCTTCTATTGCCGGTTTGCTGCTCGGCGAGATGGGGGGAGGTGTTGGCCTTCATGACGTGCTCGACGTCGTCGACCACGTTCTGCGAACGGAGAAGGATTTCGGGGGCCAGATCGCGCAGGGAAAGGTGCAACACCAGCGGATTGTGCTCGAAGAGGGTTGCATCCGTGATGTGCGGCGCCGACGCGACGGTAGTGAAGACGATCAGATCGCAGGCACTGATCAGGTTTTCCATGTCGGGGGCCACCACGACCCTGCAGTGCCGCTCGGGGCTGCACGCGCTATGCATGAATTTCTCGCTTTCGAGAGGCGAGCGGTCGTACAACCGGACCTCGTCGATCTCCCACGCCGTATCGATCAAGAACTCGTAGACGTAGCGGGCGATGAACCCGGTGCCCACGATGCCCAGCGCATGCGCCCGGCGCGATCGCCCATTCAACCAGTAGGCAGCCAGGATCGCCGATGCGGCGGTACGCGCGGCCGAGATGATCGAACTCTCGAGGATGGCGAAGGGGTAGCCAGTGTCGTAGCTATTGAGCACGAGCACGGCCGAAGCCCGGGGAAAGCCGCGCTGAACGTTGCCGGGAAAACTCGCGATCCACTTCAATCCGGCCACGTCGAAGCCGCTTCCGAGGTAGGCTGGCAACGCGATGATCCGGCAATCGGGCTTGTCGGGGAAGCGCAAGAAATAGCTATCCGGGTTAACTGACCGCCCCTCGGCGTGCGCGAGATACGCATCCTGGACAGTGTCGATACATTCGCCCCGTTGGGCGCGGATGATGTCGGAAACGGTCTTGCCGTTGATGATCGATAACTTGAATTCCATGACCACCTCTCCTATTCGAGCGTGGTCGCCCACGCCGGGTTGTACACCGTGTCGAGGTAGGGTGTGCCGCGGTCCGCGCAAAGGAACAGCACGCTGGGCCGCCTGACCCCGGCGATCTTCGGCGCAAGCCGCTTGACCGCCGCGAACGCCGTCCCGCTGGAGCCGCCGACGAACAGCCCGTGGATATTGAGGAGTTCCCAGCACGCTTCAACGGTTTCGCGCTCGGGGATCTTGACAACCTCGTCAATCCTGGCGCGTGCCAGCTGCGGCGGAACAATGCTCGAGCCGAGGCCGGGGATATGGCGTTTGCGCGGGGCGCCACCGAAGATGACCGAGCCTTCGCTATCGACGGCGATGACCTGGATCTTCGGAAAGTGCTCTTTAAGCCGACGCGACACGCCAGCGATGGTTCCCGCGGTGCTGACGGCGATGAAGACATAATCGAGCGAGTCGAAAGCGGTGCAGATCTCGCCCGCCGTGAGTTCGTAGTGCGCCTCCACGGCGTCCGGATTTCCGTACTGGTTCGTCCAGTAGGCGTTTGGAATGGTGGCACACAGCTGCTTCACCATTTCCAGGCGGGTCTTGAGGAATCCACCGGTGTCATCGCGTTCCTCGACCTTCACTACTGTGGGACAGATACGCCGCAGAAACGACTCGTAACTGCCGGAGATGTTGGGGTCGATTACCGGAATGAAGCGCAGGCCGACCAAGTGCGTGAAGGCGGCCAGGGCTGTGGCGAAGTTCCCGGAGGAGGACTCGATCACCGTGGTGCCTTCGTTGATATCACCGCGTTCGACCGCGCGCTTGAGAATCCAGTAGGCGGAGCGGTCCTTGATGCTTCCCACCGGGTTGACATACTCGAGCTTGGCAAAGAGATCCATCCCCTCCATGGCCAATGGCACATACGGGGTGGGTCGTAGGGTCTTGCGGAGTAGTTCCAAGCGTATGGCGAGCCGTGACGCTAGGGGAGGCGCCGAGCCAGCAGCCGGAACAATTTCTGATCCCGTTTCCCTGTCCTTTGGGAGTATCTCGTTAGTTGACGGACGCATGACAGGGCACCTCTGGCAAAAACCGATCTGGAGAGATGCGACATCGGCGATGGACTGAAATGAAAGCGCGGAAGCATGCCGATATTCGGCCAGCATCGATGCCTGATTTCTCGTAGCCAAGTCGAAGTCACACTCACTTTGTTGCAGCTTCAGTTCAAACCCGGCGGGTCACGCCGCCGACAACATACAACCCCGCGTCCTTAAGGATGGTCTGAAGTAGCCCGGTAATTTTGGCCGACTTCAGCTTTCGCCGATTTTGAAAGCGGGCCGCTGATCAAAATCGACCAGATAGCCCGCTCAATTCTCCGTTATTAGCCGTCGCGAGCAGCTCCCAGCGGCCTTCTTCCGCATTACAGGCGCACCTCTCCCACGGTAGTCAGCAAATGTCGGCGCACCATCCATAAGTTCGACAGCGCGAACAGCATCATCAACTGCGCGGTATTCTTGGCCAGGCTACGAAAGCGCGTCTTCACGTAACCGAACTGGCGCTTGATCACTCGGAACGGGTGCTCGACTTGCGCTCGTACTTGCGCCTTGGTGTTTTCGATCTTGCGCCAGGCTTTGTAGGGAGGTTTGATGTACATCAATTTTCCCCAAATTCTTTTTCAAGCGACACTGTGTAACCGGCCGGCCGCTCTTGCAGACTGCCGGTAATAGTCAACCCGCCAGGTAACCCCAAGCGCTTGCCGCTGTCAGAAAGTAATCCGCGTCAGACCACAGCGAAGCGTTGCTTGCAACCCGCCCACACGTTGGCCAAGTGAACCGCTATGGAAGCTTCGAGCCTTTGGGCCCCGCCGCCTGTGACAAGCATCCCGAGGCTTTCCCATCTGAAACGACGTCGTTCTTCTCGGTGATTGATCACGGTCAATTCTCCGACACTGCTGTGGCTGCACGGAGGAATTGGGGGACTACCGCCCGGAATAGCGGACGGGCAGCGATAAGTTGACCTAATCGTCTTTGATCAATTCGCCGTATTCAAAATCGACGGTGGCTGAAGCCAGCAGAAATACATGGCTACTTCAGACCATCCCTAACTAATTAATAAGCAAGTCGGAGGTTCTGATGTCCATTAAAAAATGTTTGCTGGCCCTGGCGATTGGTGGAGTGCTGTCGGCGTCCACCGTTCTTATTCCTGACTATATCTCCAGTGATTCCAGCGCTATCGCGAGTGAGAAAGGAGGCGATCACGGCGGCAAGGGTGATCACGGTGGTCGCGGCGATCACGGTGGAAAAGGTGGACACGGTGGACAAGGTGGACACGGTGGTTATGGCGGCGGGCGTGGCTAGTGACCTCAGGGCCTGAAGGCGCTCCCCCGGGACCATGGAGGTAAGGGGAAGCGTTCTCGGGCGAGGATCAGCACTCGTCAAGGCAAAAGGCCCGAATTCGTTCGGGCCTCGTGCTTCTTGTCTTCAGCAAAGGAAACGGCGCGTTCATCCGCGCCGCGTCAGCACCTCGACCGCCCCCTGCACCTTGTTGGTGTACCAGATCACCCGGCTCACGCCCCGTGTAATAGCCACATAGGCCAGGCGCAGGCTCTCGTCCTGCATGGCCTGGTCGTAGCTGTTACGGAAGAAGCCCGAGTAGGCGTAGAGCGCGTTGCGCAGCGGATGTTTCTCCGGGGGCATGCAGTCGTCGACGATGATTGCCACCTCGGCCTGCAACCCCTTGGCGCGGTGAATGCTGTAGGCGCGTACCGGCAGCGTTGAATCCAGTTGCGCCTGGATTTGCCGCAACGGTTCATTGCGCCGGCTCAGTACCAGCACGGCATTGCGGTCGGCACTGGCGCGGCTGGCGACGTGTGTGCACTGCGCCTGGATCTCCTTCACCAGTTCCGGTAGGCGCGCCTTGAGGTCGAAGCGGGTCACCAGCTTCACCCCATGGTCGCCCGGTTGCATGGCCTTGAACGCCTTGCTCGCTTTGCTTTGCTTGAAGGCCACGCCGTCCAGCACGGCCTCGCCGTCGCGTAGCACCGGCTCGATGGAGCGGTAGTTGGTTTCCAGCATCAGCACGGTGCTTTTCTTCGACTTGCCCTTGCTGGGGAAGTGTTTGTCGAAGTCCATGAACAGCTCCGGCGAGCTGCCGCGCCAGCCGTAGATGGACTGCCAGTCGTCGCCGATGGCCATCAGGCTGACCGCCTCGCCGCGGCGCGCCAGGCTGCGATGCAAGGCCTGCAGCCACTGGACGATCTGCGGCGAGACGTCCTGGAACTCGTCGATCAGCAAATGGCAGAAGGGCATCAGGGCCTCGTTGGGCACGTTGTCGCCCTTGGCCAGGACTTCACCCAGGCGCTGGAAGGCGGCGTTGAAGGTCATCAACCCCTGTTCCCTGAGCCGCTCGTCGAAGTACTTCCAGAACTGCACCTGGGCTTCGACGAAGGTGCGCTCACGTGGGGAGCAACTGAGCTCGCGTGGTTTCAACTGGTCGAGGCGAATGCCGATGCTCTCCATGAACCCGGCCTGCGCATGGAAGGCTTCGAACAGGGGCAGCGGGGTGAACTCGCCGGCCAGTTTGAAGCCATCCAGCGGCGCCTTGGGAATTCGCGCCGGCTGGCTTTCGGCGGGGGCGGGCAGGGGCGGCAGGTCCAGCAGGCTGTGAACGCGTTCGCGGAAGGTGGCGTCCGCCGTGTAGCACGCCTGATAGGCCTGTTGCAGCAGGCGCTGCTGGGCGGGGCGCAGGCGGCCGGCGAGCAGCGGGTTGTCCAGCTCGCCCGCCGTGGCTTCGTCCAGTTGCTCGAACCAGCGCGGGTTGCCCAGCAGCTCCTTGGCCAGGGTGCCCATGGCGGAGTGAAACGTGCGCACGCACTGGCGCGCCTGGGCCGCGTCGAAGGGGAATTGCCAGAAGGCCAGGACCCTCAGCAATTGCTCGCGCAACTGGGCGCAGGAGGCGTTGGTAAATGAAATGACGGTCAGCTTCTCCGGCGCCACGCCCATATGGCACAGCATGAACACCACCCGCAGCACCAGGGTGGTGGACTTGCCGGAACCCGCGCCGGCGAAGATGCGGGTGAGCGGGGCGCGGCCGAGGATCATCGCCCATTGTTCGTCGGAGGGCGCGCTCACCACCCCGGCCGCCACTGCCTGGGCAACCCGTGCGCGCATGGCCTCTGCCTGCGCATCCGTCACCTTCATTCTGGCGCCGCTGTAGATACCGTCGTCATTGGCTGGGCGCGGTTTGGCGGGGCCGTCGCCAGCGGCGGTCTTGCGGGTGCCACCGGCCTTGGCTTTAGCGGCGGTGGCGGGTTTCTTGGCCCGGGGTTTCGGCTTTCTGAGCTGGGCGACCGCTTCGTTCTCGGTGCGCAGGTATTCAGTGGTTCGTGGGAAGTAACGCGCCAAGGCCCCCGACAGCAGCGACTTGTAGCGTTTCACAGCAGACAGCATGGGTTGATCCCTGTAACCACGACAAAGCGCGGAATCATAAGCGCTTTTGCGCGAAGACTGGATGATGGCGGATTGCTGTCGGCCAGGCCGGGGCGGCAGGGACTCCCGCACGGGGGATGGCTCGTCCCTGTCAAATTCGCTCACCCAGGTTGATGCCTTTCGACATTGCCGCCACCGGCCCCCGGCGCGACCATCCCGGCACTCCAACAAAAACAACCTGGGAGGCCACCCGATGCGCGATTACTTCACCGCTGCCCGCGAATTCGATTACGCCAGCGCCGCTTCTACCGCCCTGGCCGGGGAGCTCGACGCGCTCAACGCCTGTGTCGAATGCTGCGACCGCCATGCCGATTCGGGGCGCGTCGCCCTGGTCTGGGAGGGGCGCACCGGTGAACGCGCCACCTGGACCTTCGCCCAGCTCAAGGAAGCCGCCGCGCGCTTCGCCAATTTCCTGCAGGCCCGTGGCGTGCGCCCCGGGGACTGCGTTTCGGGCTTGCTGCCGCGTACCCCGGAACTCCTGATCACCATTCTCGGCACCTGGCGTGCCGGTGCCGTCTACCAGCCGCTGTTCACCGCCTTCGGGCCCAAGGCCATCGAGCACCGCGTCCAGGGTGCCGGCTCGAAGCTGGTGGTGACTGACCTGGCCAACCGTTCCAAACTGGACGAGGTAGAGGGCGCACCGCCGGTACTGACCGTGGGCGAGGATTTCTGGCGCGAGGTGGAGCTTCAGCCGGACAGCTTCGAGCCGGTGCTGCGCAAGGCGTCCGATCCCTTCCTGCTGATGTTCACCTCTGGCACCACCGGCTTGGCAAAGCCGTTGTCCGTACCGCTCAAGGCCATCGTCGCCTTCGTCAGCTACATGCGTGATGCGGTGGACCTGCGCCCCGAGGACCGATTCTGGAACCTTGCCGATCCGGGCTGGGCCTACGGCCTCTACTACGCGGTGACCGGTCCGCTCGCCATGGGTCATGCCACCACCTTCTACGAAGGCGGGTTCACCGTTGAAAGTACCTGCCGCATCATCCGCGAGTACGGCATCACCAACCTGGCCGGCTCGCCGACCGCCTACCGCCTGCTGCTGGCTGCACGCGACGAGGTAGAGGGCGCCATCAAGGGCAGCCTGCGCGCCGTCAGCAGTGCCGGCGAGCCCCTCACGCCAGAGGTGATCCGCTGGTTCGCCGAAGGCCTGGGTTGCCCCATCCATGACCACTATGGGCAGACCGAGCTGGGCATGGTGCTGTGCAACCACCATGCGCTGGAGCACCCGGTGCGCCTGGGGGCAGCCGGCTTCGCCATGCCCGGTCACCGCGTGGTGGTGCTGGACGAGCAGCACCGCGAGCTGCCCTGCGGCCAGCCCGGCATCCTCGCCCTGGACATGCCGCGCTCGCCGCTGTTCTGGTTCCCCGGCTATCAGGGCATGGCCACCAAGGCGTTCGTCGGTGACTACTATCTGAGTGGTGACACCGTGGAGCTGAACGAGGACGGCAGCATCAGCTTCGTCGGCCGTTCCGACGACGTGATCACCACGTCCGGCTATCGGGTCGGCCCCTTCGATGTGGAGAGCGCGCTGATCGAGCATCCGGCGGTGATCGAGGCCGCGGTGATCGGCAAACCCGATCCGGAGCGCACCGAACTGGTCAAGGCCTTCGTCGTGCTGCACGCCGGCCACACCGCCGACGCCGCCCTGGCCGAGGCGCTGCAGCAATACGTGCGCAAGCGCCTGTCCGCCCATTCCTATCCGCGCGAGATCGAGTTCGTCGCGGAATTGCCCAAGACCCCGAGCGGCAAGATCCAGCGCTTCCTCCTGCGTAACCAGGAGATCGCCAAGGCCCAAGCGGCCGCCGCTCACTGATCCGAAGGAGTCGTAAACGTGCGTATCGAGAATTCCGTTTTCCTGGTGACCGGCGGTAGCTCCGGCCTTGGTCTGGCCACCGCCCGCGAGCTGGTGGGGCAGGGCGGCAAGGTGGTACTGGTGGACATCAACGCCGATGCCGGCGCCGCCCGTGCCGAAGAACTGGGTGCCAACGCCCGCTTCGTCAAGGCAGACATTACCCGTGATGAGGACGCCCGCGCGGCCGTGACCGCCGCCGTCGAGGCCTTTGGTGGCCTGCACGGGCTGGTCAATTGCGCGGGTGTCGCTCCAGCCGAGAAGGTCATCGGCCGCAACGGCGCGCATGCCCTGGACAGCTTCGCCCGGACGATCAGCATCAACCTGGTGGGCAGCTTCAACATGCTGCGCCTGGCCGCAGAAGCCATGGCCCAGGGCGAGCCGAATCAGGAAGGTGAGCGCGGCGTGATCATCAACACCGCCTCGGTCGCGGCCTTCGACGGGCAGATCGGCCAGGCGGCCTATTCCGCGTCGAAGAGCGGCGTGGTCGGCATGACTCTGCCAATCGCCCGCGAACTGGCGCGCCACGGTATTCGCGTGATGTGCATCGCGCCCGGCATCTTCGAAACCCCGATGATGGCCGGCATGCCCCAGGAAGTGCGGGATTCCCTCGGCGCAGCGGTACCGTTCCCACCGCGCCTGGGTCGCCCCTCCGAGTACGCCGCGCTGGTCCGCCATATCGTCGAGAACACCATGCTCAACGGTGAAGTCATCCGCCTCGATGGCGCCATTCGCATGGCTGCCAAGTAAGGAGAACGCCATGACCCAGAAAACCGATCCGATCGTTATCGTCAGTGCCGTGCGCACGCCCATGGGCGGCTTCCTCGGCGACTTCAAGGACGTGACTGCAGCGCAATTGGGCGCCGCTGCCAACCGCGCCGCGCTGGAACGCGTCGGCGTGCAAGGCGACGTCGTGGACGAAGTCATCATGGGCTGCGTGCTGCAGGCCGGCCAGGGCCAGGCCCCGGCACGGCAATCCGCGCTTGGTGCGGGCCTGCCGCAGGGCGTGGTCTGCTCCACGGTGAACAAAATGTGCGGCTCGGGCATGAAGTCCGTGATGCTGGCCCATGACCTGCTGCTCGCCGGCAGCGCTGACGTGGTGCTGGCCGGCGGCATGGAGAGCATGTCCAATGCACCATACCTGCTGGAGCGTGCGCGCAGCGGCTACCGCATGGGCCACGGCAAGGTGCTGGACCACATGTTCCTCGACGGCCTGGAAGACGCCTACGACAAGGGCCGCCTGATGGGTACCTTCGCCGAGGACTGCGCCCAGGCCTACGGCTTCACCCGCGAACAGCAGGATGCCTTTGCCATCACCTCGCTGACCCGCGCCCAGAAGGCCATGGCCGACGGCCGCTTCACTGCCGAGATCGTGCCGGTGGAAGCCACGTCTGGCCGCGAACGGGTGACCATCAGCCAGGACGAGCAACCGCCCAAGGCGCGCCTGGACAAGATCCCCACCCTGAAGCCGGCTTTCCGCGAAGGCGGCACCGTCACCGCGGCCAACGCCAGCTCCATTTCCGATGGCGCCGCGTCGCTGCTGCTGATGCGCCTGTCCGAGGCGGAAAAGCGCGGCCTGACCCCGCTGGCGCGTATCGCGGGTCATGCCTCCTTTGCCCATGCGCCGAACCTCTTCACCACGGCGCCGGTGGGTTCCATCCAGCGCCTTCTGGCCCGCACCGGCTGGGGCCTGAATGAGGTGGACCTGTTTGAGGTGAACGAAGCCTTTGCCGTGGTGCCCATGGTCGCCATGCGTGACCTGGACATCCCCCACGACAAGCTCAACGTCCACGGCGGCGCCTGCGCCCTGGGCCACCCCATCGGCGCATCCGGCGCCCGTGTGCTGGTGACCCTGCTCAGCGCCCTGACCCAGTACGACCTGAAGCGTGGCGTGGCGTCGCTGTGCATCGGTGGTGGTGAGGCGACTGCTGTCGCCATCGAGCGCATGAGCTGAGGAACGCGCAATGATCCCGAACGAAGACGAAATCCAGATCCGCGACATGGCCCGGCAGTTCGCCCAGGAACGGCTGAAACCCTTCGCCGCCGACTGGGACCGCGAGCACCGCTTCCCGGCCGAGGCCATCCGCGAAATGGCCCAGTTGGGCTTTCTCGGCATGCTGGTGCCGGAGGAGTGGGGCGGCGCGGCCACCGGCCACCTGGCCTACGCCATGGCCCTGGAGGAGATCGCTGCCGGTGATGGCGCCTGCTCCACCATCATGAGCGTGCACAACTCGGTGGGCTGCATGCCCATCCTCAAGTACGGCAGCCAGGAGCAGAAGGAACGCTTCCTGCGCCCGCTGGCCACGGGCGAGATGATCGGTGCCTTCGCCCTCACCGAGCCCCAGGCGGGTTCCGATGCCAGCGACCTGCGCACCCGTGCCCGCCGCGACGGCGACCACTATGTGCTGAACGGCGCCAAGCAGTTCATTACATCGGGCAGCCATGCGGGGATGGTGATCGTCTTCGCCGTGACCGACCCGCAGGCCGGCAAGAAGGGCATCAGCGCCTTTATCGTGCCCACCGAAACGCCCGGCTATCAGGTCGTTCGGGTCGAGGAAAAACTCGGCCAGCACGCGTCGGACACCTGCCAGATCCAGCTGGACGAGGTGCGCATTCCGGCGTCCCTGCGCCTGGGCGAGGAGGGCGAGGGCTACCGCATCGCGCTGTCCAACCTGGAAGGCGGGCGCATCGGCATTGCCGCGCAGTCCATCGGCATGGCCCGCGCGGCCTTCGAAGCCGCACGTGATTACGCCCACGAGCGCAAGACCTTCGGCAAGGCGATCATCGAGCACCAGGCGGTGGCCTTCCGCCTGGCCGATATGGCCACCCAGATCGCCGTGGCGCGGCAGATGGTGCACCACGCCGCCAGCCTGCGTGAAGCCGGCATGCCCTGCCTGACCGAAGCCTCCATGGCCAAGCTGTTCGCCTCGGAAATGGCCGAGAAGGTGTGTTCGGCAGCCATCCAGACCCTGGGCGGCTACGGCTACCTGAAGGACTTCCCGGTGGAGCGGATCTACCGCGATGTGCGCGTGTGCCAGATATACGAAGGCACCTCCGACGTGCAGCGCATGGTGATCGCCCGCAGTCTCTGAGCTTTGGGGCCGCTGCGCTGCCCTTGGCGAATGAATTCGCCCTTACAAGGTTCCAGGGCGAGCTCATTCGCCAACCAGTCCGCAGGCCTGGCCTACAAACATCTCCAGGAATTCGATATGACCTACCAGACCCTGCTGGTGGAGCAGGCCGGCGCTGTCGGCCTGGTCACCCTCAATCGCCCCGAGGCGCTGAACGCCATCAACACCCAGCTCATCGACGAGCTGAACCAGGTGCTCGACGGTTTTGAGCGTGACGCTGCCATCGGCTGCGTGCTTATCACCGGTTCCGCCAAGGCCTTCGCCGCGGGCGCCGATGTGAAGGAAATGGCCGGCCTGTGCTTTCCCGGCACTTACCTCGACGACTTCCTCGGCCGCTGGGATCGCGTGGCCCAACGGCGCAAGCCGATCATTGCCGCCGTGGCCGGCCACGCGCTGGGGGGCGGGTTCGAACTGGCGCTGATGTGCGATTTCATCATCGCCGCAGACACCGCGCGATTCGGATTGCCGGAAGTGAAGCTGGGCGTGATTCCGGGAGCCGGCGGCATTCAGCGCCTGACCCGCCTGGTGGGCCGTGCCAAGGCCATGGAAATGCTCCTGAGCGGCCGCAGCATGGACGCCACCGAGGCAGAACGCTGTGGCGTGGTGGCGCGGGTGGTGCCGGCGGCTGAATTGCTGGATGAGGCGATGGACAGCGCCAGCCGCATCGCCGCGCAATCGCGCACTGCGGTGATGATGCTCAAGGAGTGCGTCAACCGCGTGGACGAAGGCTCGCTGGCGGAGGGGCTGCGCTTCGAGCGGCGGCTGTTCCAGGCGGTGTTCGCCACGCCGGACCAGAAGGAAGGCATGGGCGCCTTCATCGAGAAGCGCAAGCCGGAGTTTGGTCGGTAGCCCCGGACGAATGTCGCGCTTGTAGGGGCGATTTCAATCGCCAGGCAGATCGAAGACCTGCTCCGCAATGTTGAAGGGGGCAGCTTGGCTGCCCTAGGCGAATGAGTTCGCCCCTACAGGTCACTACGCCCGCTCTTTCTGCTCCTTCATTTCCTTCTGCTCCTGTGCCGTCACCTGCTGGCAGATTTCGATGATCTGCTCGCGCATCCAGCGGTTGGCCGGGTCCTGGTCGGTGCTTTCGTGCCAGTAGAGGTGGGTCTCCAGGGACGGCACGTCATGCACCGGGAGGTCCACATAGTGCAGGTCCTGGCGGCGGGCGAAGCGCTCCGGGACGGTGATGGCCAGGTCGGTGCCGTGCAACACGGTGGAGGCCATCAGGTAGTGCTGCGAACGCAGGGTCACCTTGCGTTGGATACCCATCTTGCCGAGTGACAGGTCCACGTAGCCCAGGCCGCTGCGACGGCTGGAAATGTGGATGTGGGACAGCGACAGGTACTCGTCCAGGGTGATCTTTTCCTTGGCCAGCGGATGACCGCGGCGCATGGCGCAGACGTAGCGGTCCTCCATCAGTTTCACGTGGCGCACTTGCGGGTCGGTGTTGAGCGGGGCGTCCACGGCGAAGTCCAGGCGGCCGGCGGCCAGTTCCTTGGTGGTTTCGCGGCGTTTGGCCAGGAAGCTCTCGATCTGCACGGTTGGCGCCAGGCGGCGCAGGCGCTGGAACAGCGGTGGCAGGATCACCGTTTCGGTGAGGTCGGTCATGCTGATGCGGTAGGTCTTGTTCGCCTGGGCCGGGTTGAAGGTGCGGCTTTCCTGCACCGAGACCCGCAGCAACTGCAGGGCGTTGCGCACCGGGCCGATGATGTTCTGCGCCATGGGCGTGGGCACCATGCCTTGGGCGGTGCGCACGAAAAGGGGATCGTTGAAGGTTTCCCGCAGGCGGGCGAGGGCGTTGGAGACGGCGGGCTGGGTGATGCCGACGATCTGGCCGGCGCGGGTCAGGTTGGCCTCGGTATAGATGGCGTCGAAGACGATGAAGAGGTTGAGGTCTACCTTGTTCAGATTCATGCCGGGCGTGCTCCTCGAAGTTGTTTTTATCAGCGGATCATATATCGGTGATGAATGTTCATAGATGCCGAAAATAGACTAGGGAAATCTTACGCCCTGTTCTAGCATCCTTACCAGACCTCACCAAACAGCCCGTAAAAGGTAGCCCCGCATGGATTTCGCCTATTCCCCGAAGGTCCAGGAACTGCGTGAACGCGTCACCGCATTCATGGACGCCTATGTCTATCCGGCCGAGCCGGTATTCGAGCAGCAGGTCGCCGAAGGCGACCGCTGGCAGCCCACCGCGATCATGGAAGAGCTGAAAGCCAAGGCAAAGGCGGAAGGACTGTGGAACCTGTTCCTGCCGGAGTCCGAGTACGGCGCTGGCCTCACCAACATGGAATACGCGCCCCTGGCCGAGATCATGGGCCGCTCCCTGCTGGGCCCGGAGCCGTTCAACTGCTCCGCGCCGGATACCGGCAACATGGAAGTGCTGGTGCGCTACGCCAATGAAGAACAGAAGCGTCAATGGCTGGAGCCTCTGCTGCGTGGCGAGATCCGTTCGGCCTTCGCCATGACCGAGCCGGGCGTGGCTTCGTCCGATGCCACCAACATGGAAGCCCGCGCGGTGCGCCAGGGTGACGAGTGGGTCATCAACGGCCGCAAATGGTGGACGTCGGGCGCTTGCGATCCGCGCTGCAAGATCCTCATCTTCATGGGCTTGTCCAACCCGGACGCGCCGCGCCACCAGCAGCACTCGATGATCCTGGTTCCCATGGACACCCCCGGCGTGAAGGTCCTGCGCCCGCTGCCGGTGTTCGGCTACGACGACGCACCTCACGGCCATGCCGAGGTGCTCTTCGAAGACGTGCGCGTGCCCTACGAGAACGTGCTGCTGGGCGAGGGTCGCGGCTTCGAGATCGCCCAGGGTCGTCTCGGCCCGGGCCGCATCCACCACTGCATGCGCTCGATCGGCATGGCTGAGCGCGCCCTGGAGCTGATGTGCAAACGCGCCGTCAGCCGCACTGCCTTCGGTCGCCCGCTGGCGCGTCTGGGTGGCAACATCGACAAGATCGCCGACTCGCGGATGGAAATCGACATGGCCCGCCTGCTGACCCTGAAGGCGGCCTACATGATGGACACCGTAGGTAACAAGGTAGCCAAGAGCGAAATCGCGCAGATCAAGGTGGTGGCACCCAACGTCGCCCTGCGCGTGATCGACCGCGCCATCCAGATCCACGGCGGTGCCGGTGTTTCCAACGACTTCCCGCTGGCCTACATGTACGCCATGCAGCGCACCCTGCGCCTGGCCGACGGCCCGGATGAAGTGCACCGCGCGGCTATCGGCAAGTATGAAGTCGGCAAGTACGTACCCAAGGAAATGCTGCGCAGCGGTCAGTGATCGCCCGCAACGAAGAAGGCCCGCATTGCGCGGGCCTTCTTCGTTTCTCTGTTTCGTAGTTCGGGGTGGGGTAGCCCGGATGCAATCCGGGCTGCGGGCTATTCCTTCTTGGGACCATCCCCCTCGCGCAGCCAACCCATCCGCAGGTGCAACTGTGCCGCGAAGGTGCGCGCGGCCAGTTCCTCCTGAAAGGTCAGGCCGCGTTGCCCCAGGCGTACCCGCCAGTAGGTCCGGCCGCCTTTCTCGAAGGGCTCGATGTGCACTTCATCCATGTTTCTCCAGGTCTCCCGTTTTCTGGGCCGGGCGGTCGCGGGTTTTCAACAGGGACAGGAGCACGCCGCCGGCAAGGAGGCCGAAGGTTACGCCAAGGGACAGCAGCGGGGGAATCTTGCCGATGAAGCCGTGCAGGAAAATCTTGCCGCCAATGAAGATCAGCACCAGGGCCAGGGCGTACTTCAGGTAGACGAAGCGGTGCATCAGTGCCGCCAGGGCAAAGTAGAGGGCGCGCAGGCCGAGGATGGCGAAGATGTTCGAGGTGTAGACGATGAACGGGTCCTGGGTGATCGCGAAGATCGCCGGGACGCTGTCCACCGCGAACACCAGGTCGGCCAGTTCGATCAACACCAGGGCCAGGAACAGCGGGGTAGCGTAGAGCAGGGCCTTGCTCTCGCCGGCTTTCTTCAGGCGTACGAAGAAGTGCGCGCCGTGCAGGTCGTCGGTAACGCGGATATGACGGCGGACAAATTTGAGTACTGGATTGTTGGCCAGATCCGGGTGGGCTTCCTGGCGGGCGAAGAGCATCTTCACGCCGGTAAACAGCAGGAAGGCGCCGAACACGTAGAGGATCCAGTCGAACTCCTTCACCAGGGCGCTACCCAGGCCGATCATGATGGCGCGCAGCACCACCACCCCGAGGATGCCCCAGAACAGCACGCGGTGCTGGTAGCGGCGGGGGATGGCGAAGAAGCCGAAGATCATCGCCATGACGAAGACGTTGTCCATGGACAGCGACTGTTCGACCAAAAAGCCGGTGTAGAACTCCAGCGCACTCTGCGCGCCCAGCTCGAACCAGACCCAGACACCGAACAGCACGCCGACGCTGAAGTAGCCGCCGTAGAGCAGCAGGCTTTCGCGCATCTCGATTTCGTGCTGGTCGCGGTGAAGCACCCCGAGGTCGAAGACCAGCAAGGCAAGGACTATTGCGAGGAAGACAAGCCACAACCAGGTGGCGGTGCCGAGGAAGTCGGCGGTGAGAAATGCATGTAGAGCTGCCATGAGCCCCTCCTTCTGTCGTAGTTGAAGAAGTGACTCCGACATGGCGGCTGGCAAGCCGTCAGAGGGGCCCGGCGTCACAAAAGGAAGCCTAACCGTTGGTCGGGCAACGTAGATACGGGGCCGCTGTAACAAATCTTTGCCCTGTCTTTGGTCGAAATTTCCCAATACGTATGAGAAGTATCCGAATTTACATGTGTAAATAATTCTTATTCGATGGTAATTTCTGCATCCGCCGTCAGATGCGTTCCCGCCTGCACGGCCGCCAGGCGCCAGCCAAGGGCGCCGCACACAGCAGAAAAATAGAAAGCCAGTGGTTAGCCGGCTAACCAAGCAGACAGACCATTCAAGGGGTTTGAGAGTGCAACAGCAAAATGCGTTCAACGCGGCGAATACGGCTGGGGATGCCGTTGCCGCACGGCTCAAGCGTCATCCGTTGTCCGTGGCGATCCTGGGGGTGACCCTGGCATTGCAGGCAGGTGGGGCGCTTGCCGAAGAGCAGCAGAACGGCAATGGATCGCTGGAACTGGTGGCGACGTCCATCACCGACAACCGTCTGGGTGAAGCCACTGAAGGCACGGGTTCCTACACCACCGGTTCGACACGCACCGCCACCAAGCTATCGCTGTCGCCTCGCGAGACCCCGCAATCGGTCAGCGTCATCACTCGCCAGCAGATGGATGACCAGGGCCTCACCAGCATCGGTGACGTGCTTTCGAAAACACCGGGTATCACCGTCAACAAGCTGGATAGCAGCCGCGCCAGCTTCAAATCCCGCGGCTTCGAGATCGACAACTTCCAGATCGATGGCATCCCCGCGGCCTTCCGCTTCGGCAATGGCATCGACCAGGCCGACATGGTCATCTACGACCGCGTGGAAGTGCTGAAGGGCTCCACCGGCCTGCTCAGCGGCTTCGGCAGCCCCTCGGCCACCGTCAACCTGGTGCGCAAGCGCCCGACCAAGGAACTCTCCGGCTACGTTTCCGCCGGTGCTGGCAGCTGGGACACCTACCGCACCGAGTTCGACATCGGTGGTTCGTTGACTCCCCAGGGCAATGTGCGTGGCCGCTTCGTTACCGCCTATGAAGACGGCCAGTCCTTCATGGACCACCTGTCCGAAACGAAGCAGGTCTTCTACGGCATCCTTGAAACCGACATCACCGAAGACACCTTGCTGAGTGCCGGCCTGAGCCGCCAGACCAACCGTCCGGAAGGCTCCTCCTGGGGGGCTTCGACCCCACTGGTGGACAGCAACGGTAACGAGTTCACCCTGTCCCGTTCGTTCAATCCGGGCACCAAGTGGAGCCAGTGGGACAACACCGCCGACAACGCCTTCGTGACCCTGGAACAGCGCCTCGCACACGACTGGATCGTAAAGGCTTCCATCAGCCGCACCGAGACCGATGCACCCATCACCCTGGGCTCCGCCGCCAGCGGCAACCCGAACCCGGTGGATGGCTCCGGCATGTTCATCTGGCGCGGCAAGTACCGCTACGAAACTGCCCAGAATGCATACGACCTCTACGCCAGCGGCCCCTTCCAGCTGCTCGGCCGCGAGCATGAGCTGGTGGTCGGCCTGTCGCACCGCGATATCGAATCCAAGTCCACCAACTGGCCCTTCTTCTTCGACAGCGTACCGACCATCAATGGCTGGACCGGTGACTTCCCTGAGCCGGCCTGGGGCAATCCGACCTCCAAGCAGGACGACGAGCTGAAAGAGTCCGCCGCCTACCTGACCGGCCGCTTCAAGCCCACCGACGATTTGTCGATCATCCTGGGCAGCCGCGTCTCCAACTGGGAACTGGACAGCACCGGTACCGACCTCAGCAGCGGCCAGAGCGCCAAGCTGCAGGAGCTGCAGGAAAACGGCGTGGTGGTGCCCTATGCCGGCGTGGTCTACGACCTGAACGACACCTACTCGGTCTATGCCAGCTACACCAGCATCTTCAAGCCCCACGAGAGCGAACAGGATGCCAGCGGCACGGCCATCGAGCCGGAAGAGGGCGATGCCTACGAGTTGGGCCTGAAGGCAGAGTTCTTCGATGGTCGCCTGAACGCCAGCGCAGCCGTGTTCGAGGTCAAGCAGGACAACCTGCCGGAGCAGATCGGCTTCGATGCGGTCAACAACAAGTCCATCTACCGTGCCGTGCAGGGCGCCAAGACCAAGGGCTTCGAGCTCGAGGTCGCTGGCGAGCTGATGCCGGACTGGCAGGTGCAGGGTGGCTACACCCACCGCATTACCCGTGACGGTGATCACGACAAGATCTCCACCACCGAGCCGGAAGACATGTTCCGCCTGTCCACCAGCTACCGCCTGCCGGGCCAGTTCAACAAGCTGACCATCGGTGGCTCCGCCAGCTGGCAGAGCAAGATCTGGAAGGACGTGTGGAACCCGGCGACCAACGCCAGCGACTTCGAGTACACCCAGGAGAGCTACTGGCTGCTGGATGCGATGGCGAAGTACCAGGTCACCGAGCAGGTGTCGGTCACCCTCAACGCCAACAACCTCACCGACGAGAAGTACTTCAGCAACCTGGGCTTCTACGAAGGTGGTTTCTACGGCGATCCGCGCAACTACATGCTGACCACCCGCTTCGACTTCTGATACGGCAAGGCCCCGCTCCCGAAAGGGGCGGGGCCTCCCCTGCTCCGTAGGATGGGTTGAGGTACGAAACCCATCGGCGGGGCTATCCGCCGGCTCAATACACCCAGACTTCCACCCGACGGTTGCGAATCCGTCCTTCCTCGGCCGTGTTGGCCGCCACTGGCAGCTCGTCGCCGAGGCCCGCGACGTCGCGTAGGCTCACGCCACCCTTGGCCAACTCTCGACGCACCGCCATGGCCCGCAGCTTGGACAGCAGCTCGGCACGTTGCGGGTCAGCCTTGGGATCGCCAAAGCCCACCAGAACCGCCTTCTGTTCCAGCTTGTTGGATTGCTTCAGGTAATCCAGCACCCGCTGCACGTCGCGCAGGGCCTTGTTGTCGAGGTTGGCGCTGCCTTCCTGGAAACGGAAGTTCACCGACAAGCGCTGGGCATGGGTGGCCAGGTCGCGGTAACGCTCGGGCATATCCTGCTGCGCCTGGACCTTGATCGCCTGGACCTGCTGGGCGACGAAACCGGTCTGGTCGACGATCGCCTGGCCGCGCGGGCTCTGGGCGAAATGCACCAGGGCCTGGGCCCAGCGGTTCTGTTCGCCCGGCTTGATATAGATGAACAGCCGGCGCGACAGCGGATAGTCCTCGGTGGCGATCAGTTCAACGCTGGGCGGCATCGCCTGGGAGTCGCCGTCGGCAATCGCCAGTGCGCGGGCCTGATTGATCGAGGCCAGGCCGACGAAGCCGATCCCCTGCGGGTCGCCACTGACAGCGGCAGACAGCTTGTCGTTGGATTCAAAGCGCTGGGCGGTACTGGCCAGGCTTTTGCCCTGGCGGGCCAGTACCAGTTCCTTGAAGGTGTCGTAGGTGCCGGACTGGTCATCGCGGGCATAGAGGTGAATGGCACCGCCCTTGCCGCCGAGTTCTTCCCAGGTCTTCGCTTCGCCAGCGAACACGGCGGCCAGCTGTGCGGTAGTGAGGGTGCGCAACGGGTTGTCCGGGTGCAGGATGATGGCCAGGCCGTCGATGGCGATCACCTGTTCGGCGTACTGGCTGCGCAGGTCACCGAAGGTGGACAGGTCCTTGGCTTCGGCGTCCTTGATCGGGCGCGAAGATGCGGCCAGGTCAGCGCTGCCCTCCTTGAGTGCGGTGAAGCCGGTGGACGAGCCATGGGCGGCCAGTTCCACGCGGATTTCCTTGCCCTGGGCATCGTGGCCGAGGATGTGCACTTCGTTTTCCCGATCCCCCGGCGTCTGGTGAGTCGCGCGCATCCCTTCCTCTTCCAGCATCCCCTTGACCAGCGCCGGCCCCAACTTGGCGCCGATGGTGTTGGAGCCCTGGATACGCAGGACGGTCTCGGGCTGAGCGGCGAACACCGACCAGGGAAAGGCATAGCAGACGAAACCGAGCAGCAACATGCTGAGGGCACGGCCCCACAGGTCCTTGTCGCTGGCGGTCATGGCGCGCGGCATGGGCAGACACCTTGTTTCTAGGGAGTGGAAGGAGCCGCGAGATTAAGTCAGCCGGGTGACGGAGATATGACAGGAAGGCTCTGGCATGGGGCTTTGCTGTATGCGGAGAAATTTCGCCTGAAGCGGCGTGGTCGCTCCTACAGCTCAATAAGCCCGGTCCTGCTAGCCGGAAAAATGCAAAGGGGTAGGGTAGCCCGCTGCTTGAAATGCCCCGCCGGGGTGTTTCAAGCCGGCGCTTAAGCGCATCCCCTAATTGTTCGAGGAGTGTTGTGATGAGTGGTTGGTTCGAGCTGCGCAAGAATACGGGTGGCACCTGGCGCCTGCGTTTGAAGGCAGCCGATGCGCAGACCCTGCTGGATACCGGTGTCTATGAGGACCGTGGCGTCGCGGAGGCGACCATGGCCCTGTTCCGCGAGAACTGCGTGCATGAGGAGCGTTTCGTACGGCGCATCGATTCCAGCGGCAAGAACTACTTCAAGCTGCGCGCGGCCAACAAGGACATCATCGCCCGGAGCCACCTCTACGACTCCGAGCATGCCCTGCAGCGCGCTATCGAAACCATCATGCGAGTGGGTGCGACCCAGATGGTGAAAGAGGCCTGAGCGAACAGGCGATGAAAGAAGAAAGGCCCATCATCGATGGGCCTTTTTCGTGCTTGTGGCTGAGCGATGCGAAGCCCAACGCGCTTTCCGCACCAACCTGAGGCACCGGCGGCGTCCTGCGGGTTCGCTGACTCGAATCATCCGAGGCAGAGCCGATGACCCCGAACCGAGATGAACGACAGCACTCAACGGATGGAGCGGCGAAGCTGTTCGATGATCCGGCGAGCGCGATTGGCGCCAGCGTCGACATGAATGTCGATCATGGGAAGCGCGCCGAAGCGACACATGTTCCGGTACTGCGCCTCGATCACGACCTTGTCTTCGTCAAACGTCAGCATGGTTTGCTCGACGACTTTGGCCTTGACTGTCTCCGGATCGCTTTTCGGATTAGTGGCAATGGTCCAGAAGTAGTGGCTGGTGGTTTCAGTTTCCGGCGTCACGCCGTGGAAGCCGCGCATGTGGAAACCGCCCCGATCCGGGTCATCCAGAGCCTCCGTATTCACATCCACCGCACCAGTCCAGATGCGCAGGTGGCTGACATGGAATTCAATCTCCTGCCACCGATCCACATTGCCCTTGAAGGGATAGGCCGCGCTATAGGTGGGGGGCGGAACGGAGTCCGGCATGTGGCGAACCACGCGGACCATTTCCCCGTTGTCTTCCACCTTCATCTGCGCATTCATGTGAATGCTGGCATTGCCACCGATGGTGCGCAGATGGACATAGCCCAGGTGGCTGAGGTCCATCAGGTTGTCATGGATGAGTTGGTAGGGGGCGTCGTAGTGGTAGACGTCGCCGTCGAACAGGTACTTGCCGCTGCTGTGAACGTCATAGATCGGAGGTTCGCACGTGGGCTCCGGATGAGCCTCGCTGCCGAACCAGATCCACACGATCTGGTCCTGCTCGCGAACGTGGTAAGCCGGTACCCTGGCCTTGCTGGGAATCTTTTCCTGGCCGGGAATCTCAAGGCACTTGCCTTCACTGTTGAACAGCAGCCCGTGGTAACCGCAACGTACGCCGCGTTCTTCCAGGGTGCCATTGGACAAGGGCAATGCCCGATGGCAGCAGCGGTCTTCCAACGCTGCGACCTTGCCATCGGCGGTGCGGAATAGCACCACCGGCCTATTCAGCAGGGTCCGGCCAAGCGGCTGGTCCTTCAGTTCCCATCCCAGAGCCGCCACGTACCACTGATCCAGTGGGAAACAGGGGATAGATGGGGGCGCAATCTCACAGGCGAGCGGTTCAGCATTGGATGCACTCATGGTGGCCTCCAGGGTTCATGGTTGTTGTTTTTTTGGGGGGGTAGAGTTCGAAGCTGCAGATACCTTCTGCTTCATGGATTTTTCGGCTCACGCGAACCTGGAGCATGACTCAGCCCTCCGCACTGAAGTGGTGTTTGAAAGAAGACGTTGAAGACCCGGGGGTGGGTAGTGACTCAGCCCGAGGCTGAGACGGGGAGGGCAAAAGTGCGGAAGTGTAGAGAGGGGTAGGCGTAATCCAGGTGGTTCATGACGAGGGCCTGATAATTATTTTTGTGAGGTTCTACGGCGGCATATCATGCGGACACCTGCCCGCGCCGCTTCGTTGAAGGTAATCCTCGGAGTAATTGGTTGCGGCGTCAACCAATTTCATCATGCACCTCGTCAGTAAGGCGCTTTGTTCATGCACACCGATTCTCAACTGAACCTTGCCCGCTATGTTCCCGGGCTGATCACCTTCCTCGCCAACAAGCTCGCAACCGGGGCCTCGCAGTGCTATCGCAAGCACTTTGGGGTGGGTGTCGTGGAGTGGCGAATGTTGTCCATGCTTGCTGTAGAGAACGGCATCACGGCCAACCGCATTTGCCAGGTGATTGGGTTGGACAAGAGCGCGGTCAGCCGATCACTTCAAGTGCTGGAGGCAGCGGGGCATGTCAGCAGTCAGGTGGACCCGCAGGACGCTCGGCGCAATACCGTGAGCCTCACCGCGAGTGGGCGGGAACTGCATGATCGAGTACTGAAAGTTGCGCTTGAGCGAGAGCGCCGATTACTGAGCGGATTGTCAGCCGAGGAAGTGGACACGCTCATCGAGCTGCTGGGACGCCTGCATACTCAAGTCGGCAACGTGAACGACTACGACCCTGGCACCGACTGACTTCACAAGGCACGCCCGCTGCCGAATGCCAGGCACGCCTGAGGGTATTACAACGTAATACCCTGGCTTCCCTCCTTCCTTTCCAACGCCGCGCCTAAGTGCCCCGGCGGAGGTTCGATCCTCCGCCGGCGGCCTTGTGCCGTGTCTTTTCTGCGTCTCTCAGGTATCGCGATTGCCGATAGGTCGCATCCCAACAAGCGATTAGTCAGAGCCAGCCCCTCACGTCAACCTTTGCCCGTCGCCTGGTCAATCCCGCCTGGCGATGCCACTCCGGCATTTCTGGCCCTACCGGCCCGGTCTGCCTTGATCCGGCCGGTCGTGGCTCACGAGAAGTTCGCCAACAAGAACAATAAGAGGGTTCGTTCGATGGCTATTCGCAATATCGCCGCTGCGCGGCGTGCGCCCTTCACCCTGACGCTCGCCGCGGCCCTGGTGTATGGCCTTCCCTCCGCCCAAGCATTCGAGATTCAGACCGGCAACCCCGACCTGAGTCTGCGCTGGGACAACACGCTCAAGTACAGCGCCGCCTGGCGCCTGAAGGACCAAAGCAGCAAGCTCACAGAAGGGCAGGTTGCCCGCAACCAGGACGACGGTGATCGCGCCTTCGACAAGGGGCTGATCTCCAACCGGCTCGACATCCTCTCTGAATTGGACATCGGCTACCGCGACTTCGGTGCTCGCGTCAGTGGTGCCGGCTGGTTTGACACCGAATACCAGAACGACAACGACAACGACGACCCGACCCGCGCCAACGCACGCTCGGTGGCCTTCGACGAGTTCACCGACGACACCCGCCACCTGCATGGTGGTGACGCCGAGTTGCTGGACGCCTTTGTCTACTGGAACGGCGCCCTGGCCGACAAGGCGACTTCCGTGCGGGTCGGCCGCCATGGCCTGATCTGGGGCGAAAGCCTGTTCTTCGGTGCCAACGGCATCGCCGGCGGCATGGCGCCGGTGGACGTGGTCAAGGCGGTGTCGGTGCCCAACACCCAGTTCAAGGAAATCACCCGCCCGGTCAACCAGCTTTCCACCACCTTCCAGATGACCGACGACCTGTCCCTCGGCGCGTTCTACCAGTTCGAATGGGAAGAAACCCGTCTGCCCGGTGCCGGCAGTTATTTCTCGGTCAGCGACACCATCGGCGAAGGCAACGAGCGGCTGGTCGTAGGGGCGCCGTTCCCGACCTTCCTGGGTGGCAACCCGGCCAGCCCGGCCGCCTTCTTCCACGGCAATGACAAGGAAGCCAAGAGCTCGGGGCAGGGCGGCCTGCAGCTGCGCTACACCGCCGACACCAGCGAGTACGGCCTCTACGCCATCCAGTACCACGACAAGTCGCCGAAGCTGTACCTCAAGCCCAGCGCTACCGGTCCGAACTTCGCCACCGGCAAGATCGGCGAGTACTACTGGGTCTATCCGGAGGAGATCCGCGCCCTGGGTGCGAGCTTCGCCACCACGGTGGAAGAGTTCAGCTTCGCCGGTGAAGCCTCGATGCGCTGGAACATGCCGCTGGTTTCCAATGGGCAGACCGTGCTGCCTGGCGTGGTTGCCGACAACGATGACGATCCGCTCTACGCCGTGGGGCGCACCGCCCACGTCAACCTGAACATGCTGGCGTCCCTCGGCCCGTCGTTCATCTCCAATGAGGCCAGCCTGGTGGGCGAGATCGCCTGGAACCGGCTGCTCAGTGTGACCAAGAACCGCGCCGCGCTGGACCCGGGAGCCACCGACGATGGCGTGGGCATCAAGCTGGTCTACAGCCCGACCTATCGCCAGGTGTTCCCCGGCATCGACCTCAGCGTGCCGCTGGGCATCAGCTACTTCCCCATGGGCAAATCGGCGGTGATCAGCAGCTTCGGGCCTGACAACGGCGGCGACTTCAACATCGGCGTCAGCGCCACCTACCTCGACCGGGTGACCTTCGGCCTCACCTACACCCACTACTACGGGCCGGAAGACACCAACCTCGACGCGCTCAACCACTTCACCTTCAAGCAGTCGCTGAAGGACCGGGATTACCTGGCCTTCTCCGTGAAAACCACCTTCTGAGGGACTTGCGCATGACCATCCCGTTCACTCTCAAGACCTTCTGCCTGGCCCTGGTCGGCGCCGCCGCACTGAGCCTGCAACCGGCGCTCGCCAGCACCGCCGCCGACCTCGGCAAAAGCCTGACCCCGCTGGGCGCCGAACGCGCCGGTAACGCCGACGGCAGCATCCCGGCCTGGGACGGCGGCTACACCCGGGTGGATGCCGGCTTCAAGGAAGGCGGCAAGCGCGGCGATCCGTTCGCCGCCGACAAGCCGCTGTTCAGCATCACTGCGAAGAATATGGACCAGTACGCCGACAAGCTCAGCGATGGCGTCAAGGCCATGTTCAAGCGCTACCCCGAGACCTACCGCCTCGACATCTACCCGACCCGCCGTACCGCCGCGGCGCCGCAGTGGGTGTACGACAACACGCTGAAGAACGCGCAGAGCGCCAGGCTGGTGGAGAGCAGCGCCGGCCCGGTGCCGGAAGGGGCCTACGGCGGTATTCCATTCCCGGTGCCGAAGAACGGCACCGAGGCGATGTGGAACCACGTGCTGAACTGGCGCGGCACTTCGGTGGCCATGGATTTCCGCCACTACCTGATGACCGCAGACGGCGCCCAGGTGCTGACCACCGACGGCAAGGCCGTACAGGAGATGCCCTACTACTACCCCGATGGCTCGGCCGCGACGTTCGAAGGCGATTACTGGCTGTTCCGCCTGCTCAACGTAGGGCCGCCGCTGCGGGCCGGTGAGCAGATCATGGGGCGCACCAACCTCAACGGCGACAAGTCCCAGGCACACGTCTACCTGACTGGTCAGCGTCGCGTGCGCAAGCTGCCCAACGCCTGCTGCGACACCCCGACGCCCGCAACTGCCGGAGTCATGTCGTTCGATGAACTCAGTGTGTTCCAGGGTCGTCTGGATCGTTTCAACTGGAAGTTGGTGGGCAAGCAGGAGATCTACATCCCCTACAACACCAACAAGGTGCAGACGGCTGCCAAGCCCGAGGACCTGTTCGCCAAGCACCACATGAATCCCGACTACGTGCGCTGGGAACTGCACCGCGTCTGGGTGGTGGAGGCGGACCTCGCACCGGGCAAGCGCCACCAGTTGCCCAAGGGGCGCTACTACCTCGACGAAGACACCTGGCAGGCCATGCTCGGTGACCGCTGGGACGCTAACGGCCAGCTCGCCAAGACCCTCTGGTCACTGCCGGCAGTCATGCCTGACCTGCCGGCCGTGGCTCAGCTGTCCTCCGGGTTCTACGACCTGATCTCCGGCACCTGGTTCATCCAGAACCTTTACGCCGGCAAGGACCAGCAATACGCGGTGGTCGATCGCTACAAGGCGGCGGAGTTCTCCCCGGCGGCGATGGCCGGGCGTGGCGTGCGCTGAAGCCTTACCGGGAGGGCGCGCGCCGTCCTCCCGCTTGCGTAATGAGATCGAGGTAGAACATGAACAGATTGCGTCAGGTGGGCGGCCTGCTGTTGGTCCTCGCCCTGCCGATCAGCCCCGCGTGCTTCGCCGCTGGCCAGGCCGCCGGGGATGTGCTGGAAAGCCCGGCCATGCGTGTGTCCAATCCTGAGCGTGCGGTCTTCATCGACCTGGCCCGCGCGGGCGACCGCCTGGTGGCCGTGGGTGAACGCGGGCTGGTGCTCCTGTCCGATGACAACGGCCAGCACTGGCGCCAGGCTCAAGTGCCGGTGTCGGTGGGGCTGACCGCCGTGCAGTTCGTCGATGCCCAACAGGGCTGGGCGGTGGGACACGCTGGTGTGATCCTGGCCAGCCGTGACGGCGGGGAAACCTGGCAGTTGCAGCTCGACGGCCGCCGCGCCGCGCAGCTGGAACTCGATGCCGCACGCCATGAGTTGCCGGCGTCGGCCGATGCCGAGGCTGCAGAGGCACGCGTGCAGACGGCCGGACGTATGGTGGAGGAGGGGGCCGACAAACCGTTCCTCGCCCTGGCCTTCACCGACGCTCAGCATGGCCTGGTGGTGGGTGCCTACGGCCTTGCCTTCCGTACCGAGGACGGCGGCGCCACCTGGCGCTCTGTCATCGGCGCCATCGACAACCCGATGGGCTTGCACCTGTACGCCGTGGCACAGCGGGGCGAGCGTTGGTTTCTCGCTGGCGAGCAGGGCTACCTGGCGCGCTCGCCGGACGGCGAGCACTTCCAGCAACTGGAAAGCCCCTACAGCGGCACCCTGTTCACCCTGGCGAGCCGCGCCGATGGTGCCCTGCTGATCGGCGGCCTGAAAGGACATGCCTTCCTCCTGGCGCCGGGTGCCGATAGCGCTGAAGCGCTACCGGTGCTGGCGCCGGTGTCCTTCAGCGATGCCATCCGCCTGGCCGATGACCGCGTGCTGCTGGCCAATCAGGCCGGCGGCCTGTTCACCAGTGCGACGGGCACCATTGCCCCCGCCGCCAAACCTCAGGGCAGACCGGTGTCGGGTGTGATCCAGGCCGCCGACGGCAGCCTGGTCGTCGCCGGCTTCACCGGCTTGTCCCGCCTGGCGTTGCCCGCCGTTTCCGCCTCGGAGTGAGTTCATGAATTCCGCTCGCCAACCCTCGCTGCCCGAGCCGGGCGACTTCGATCCGCGCTCCGGTTCGCTGGTCGAACGCGCCCTGTTCAACCACCGCCATTGGGTGCTGCTGCTGTGCCTGCTGACCACCGTGCTGCTCGGCTGGCAGTCCAGTCGTATCGAACTGAACGCCAGCTTCGAGAAGATGATCCCCACCGGGCATCCCTACATCGCCAACTACCTGGCCAACCAGAAGGAGCTGTCGGGCCTGGGCAACGCCCTGCGCATCGCCGTGGCCAACCGCAAGGGCGACATCTATGACGCCGACTACCTGAAGACCCTTCAGGCCCTGAGCGACCAGATCTACCTGCTGCCTGGGGTCGACCGCGCCTATATGAAGTCGCTGTGGACGCCGGCCACGCGCTGGGTTTCGGTGACCGAAGAGGGCCTGGATGGCGGGCCGGTGATCCCGGACGAGTACGACGGCAGCGCGACGTCCCTGGCGGAGCTGCGGCGCAATGTGCAGCTGTCCAACGAAATCGGTCAGCTGGTGGCCTTCGACCAGCGCTCCAGCATCATCTACGTGCCGCTGTTGTCGCGTACGCCGGATGGCCAGCCGCTCGACTACGCCACCCTGTCCGAGCAGCTCGACACCCTGCGGGCGCAGTTCCAGAGCGACAACGTCGACATCCACATCACCGGCTTCGCCAAGAAGGTCGGCGACCTGATCGAGGGCCTGGAGCAGATCCTGCTGTTCTTCGCCGTCGCCATCCTCATCACCACCGCCGTGCTCTACGGCTACACCCGTTGCGTGCGCAGCACCGTACTGGTGGTGCTGTGCTCCCTGGTGGCAGTGGTCTGGCAACTCGGCCTGCTGCCGCTCCTGGGCTACGAGCTGGACCCGTACTCGGTGCTGGTGCCCTTCCTGGTGTTCGCCATCGGCATGAGCCACGGCGCGCAGAAGATGAACGGCATCATGCAGGACATCGGCCGCGGCATGCACCGCGTGGTGGCCGCGCGCTTCACCTTCCGCCGCCTGTTCCTCGCCGGCCTCACCGCGCTGCTGTGCGATGCGGTCGGCTTCGCCGTGCTGATGATCATCCAGATCCAGGTGATCCAGGACCTGGCGATCATCGCCAGCATCGGCGTCGCCGTGCTGATCTTCACCAACCTGATCCTGCTGCCGGTGCTGCTCTCCTACGTCGGCGTCAGTCCGCGCGCTGCCGAGCTGAGCCTCAAGAGCGAGCGCGCGGAGGAGGGCGGTCAGGCCCGTCATCCGTTCTGGCGTTTTCTCGACCTGTTTACCCGCAAGCCCTGGGCCGCCCTTTGCGTCGGCATCAGCCTGGTGATGGCGGTGTTCGGATTCATGGTCAGCCTGCACCTGGCCATCGGCGACCTCGATGCGGGCGCCCCCGAGCTGCGCCCGGACTCGCGCTACAACCAGGACGACGCCTTCATGACCCGCAGCTTTGGTGCCAGCAGCGACCTCTTCGCGATCATGGTGCGCACGCCGGACAACGCCTGCGCGCGCTACGACATCCTGCGCAAGGTGGACGAACTGGACTGGCAACTGCGCAGCCTGCCGGGGGTGGATTCGACCAATTCGCTGGCGCTGCTCAACCGCCGCATGCTGGTGGGCCTCTCCGAAGGCAGCCCGAAGTGGTACGAGCTGCAGAACAACCAGGCGATGCTCAACATGATCACCGCCAGCGCACCGCGCGGGCTCTACAACGAGTCCTGCAACCTGCTGACGCTCTACGTCTACCTCACCGACCACAAGGCCGAGACCTTGACCCGCCTGGTCGAGCACGTCGAAGCCTTCGCCGCCGCCAACGACACCGACGAGGTGAAGTTCCAGCTCGCCGCCGGCAACGCCGGGATCGAGGCGGCCACCAACATCGTGGTCAAGGAAGCCAACCGCGAGATGCTGTTCTGGGTCTACGGCGCGGTGATCCTGCTGTGCCTGGTCACCTTCCGCTCCTGGCGCGCGACCCTCTGCGCGGTGATTCCGCTGATGCTCACCTCGATCCTCTGCGAGGCGCTGATGGTCTGGCTCGGTATCGGCGTCAAGGTCGCCACCCTGCCGGTGATCGCGCTGGGCGTGGGCATCGGCGTCGACTACGCGCTGTACGTGATGAGCATCATGCTCGGCCATCTGCGCCAGGGCAGTAGCCTCTCCGAGGCCTATTACCGTGCGCTGGTCTCCACCGGCAAGGTGGTGATGCTCACTGGCGTCACCCTGGCGATCGGCGTGGGCACCTGGATCCTCTCACCCATCAAGTTCCAGGCCGACATGGGCGTGCTGCTGGCCTTCATGTTCGTCTGGAACATGGTCGGCGCCCTGGTCCTGCTGCCGGCGCTGGCCTACTTCCTGCTGCCTGCCACCCGGCGCCGCGACGCCGCCTCCGACGAGGCGGCGGTGCCGGCGAAACGGAACGCGACCGCCAGCCGCCCGCTGCTGCTGGATGCCATCAATCCCTGAACCGCCACTACAACAACAAGAGCACATCGGCATGACACGACTGATCGAGACCTTGCAAACCCTCTGGAATGGCTTGCCCGACGCTGTCGGGCACTACGCAGAGGGCGCCTACGGACTGTTGCCGGAGGTGCGCCGTGACCTCCACTGAACGTCAGGCCGGACTGCCGCAATCCCTGCTGCTGCTACTCGGCAGTTGCCTGCCGGTACTGGGTGCGGTGCTCCTGGCACCAGTACTGCCGCGCATGCAGGCGCACTTTGCCGACACGCCGGGCGCCGAGGTGTTGGTGCCCATCAGCCTGACCATCCCGGCCCTGGTGATCGCACTGCTCGCGCCCTTTGCCGGCGTGATCGCCGACCGCCTCGGGCGCAAGCCGCTGCTGCTGGCCTCGATGCTGCTGTACGCCGCCTGCGGTTTGCTGCCGCTGTGGCTGGATTCGCTGGCGGGCATCGTCGCCAGCCGTGCCGGACTGGGGCTGGCGGAGGCCGGCATCATGACCTGCTGCACCACCCTGATGGGCGACTACTACCAGGGCGCGCGCCGCGAGCGGCTGTTTGCCCTGCAGATGGTCGCCACCTCGCTGTCGGCAGCGGTGTTCATCGCCCTGGGCGGCGCCCTGGGGCAAGACGACTGGCGCGTACCCTTCGTGCTCTACGCGTCCGGCCTGTTGTTCCTGCCGCTGATGGCGGCGCTGCTCTGGGAGCCGCAGGCTGGTTCGGTCGACGTGCAGCCTTCGAACACCGAGCGCTTTCCCTGGAGCGCGCTACTGCCGCTCTACGGGCTCACGGTGCTGGCGGGCATCAGTCTGTTCATCGTGCCGGTGCAGGCGGGCTTCCTGCTCACCCTGCTGCACGTGGATTCACCGCAGCAGATCGGCATGACCATGGGGGCCAACCAGCTCGGTGTGCTTGCCGGCGCCTTGAGCTTCCGCTTGTTGGGCGGCCTGCGGCGGCAGAACCTGCTGCTCATCGCCTTCGCCACGGCGGGGGCTGGCGGGCTGCTGATGGCCGAGGCCGGCAACCACGCCCTCGTCATCATTGCCGTGCTGGTCAATGGCTTAGGTATTGGCCTGATGCTGCCGACGCTGATCACCTGGGTGATGAGCCAGGTCAGCTTCGCCCAGCGCGGTCGTGCCACGGGCGGCTTCACCGCCGCGCTGTTCGCCGGCGAATTCATCAGTCCGCTGGTGGTGCTGGGCCTCAACGGTGGTGCCGTGAGCGAGCTGCCGGCTGCCCTGGCACTGGTGGCCATCGCGCAACTCGTAATGGCGGTCGCCTGCCTGGCATTGCCCTGGCTGTTCCGCCCCTTGGCCAGCACCGCGCCGTCCATTTCCTGATTCCATCTGGAGCATTCCATGGCCCATCCCCTGGATTCCGCCGCGCTCGACCAGTTGTTCCTGAAAGCGCGCTCGCACAACCTCTGGCAGGACCGCGACGTACCCGACGCGCTGCTGCACCAGCTCTATCTGACCCTGCGCCAGGGTCCGACCAGCAACAACTGCTGCCCGGCGCGCTTCGTCTTTGTGCGCAGTGCCGAGGCCAAGCAGAAACTCCTGCCGGCCCTCAAGGGCCACAACGGCGACAAGATGCTGCAGGCGCCGGTGACGGCCATCGTTGCCTGGGACAGCCGTTTTTTCGAGTTTCTGCCCGAGCTGTTCCCCATCTATGACGCGGGCGCGGCCTACCGCGACAACCCGCAGGCGGCCTCCAGCGCGGCACTGCGCAACAGCAGCCTGCAGGGCGCCTACCTGATGCTTGCCGCCCGCGCCCTCGGGCTTGATTGCGGCCCCATGTCCGGCTTCGACAACGCCCAGGTGGACGCAGCGTTCTTCCCCGATGGCCGATGGCGCAGCAATTTCCTCTGTTGCCTGGGTTACGGCGAGCCCACCGGCCTGCGCCCGGCCGGCCCGCGCCTGTCCTTCGAACAGGGCTGCCGCATCCTATGAGCAGCCCCTTGTTCTCATTGGCGGGCCAGGTCGCCCTGATCACCGGTGCTACCCGTGGCATCGGCCTGGCCATCGCCCGCGAATATGGTCGCGCCGGCGCGCGGCTGGTGATCAGCAGCGAGAGCGCCGAGGACTGCCAGCGCGTGGCGGCGCAGTTGCGCGGCGAAGGTTTCGAGGCGGAAGGCCTCTCCGCCGACCTTGGTTGCGAGCGCCAGGTCCGCCAACTCGCCAGCCTTGCCCTGGCACTGCATGGCCGGATCGACGTGCTGGTGTGCAATGCCGGTGTCGCCCCGCATCTGGGGCCGCTGGCCAGCGCCAATGCCGCGCAGTGGCGGCTGACCCTGAGCGTGAACCTGGAAAGCGCGGCCTGGCTCACCGGCGCGCTGCTGCCGGCCATGGCGGAGCAGGGCGGGGGCAGCGTGGTGCTGATGGCCAGCATCGCCGGCGTGCGCGGCAACAAGGGCTTGGGGCTCTACGGCTTGTCGAAGGCGGCGCTGGCGCAACTGGCGCGCAACCTCGCGGTGGAGTGGGGGCCCATGAACATCCGCGTCAACGCCATCAGCCCCGGCGTGATCCAGACCGAATTCGCCCGACCGCTCACCGACAACCCCGAGGTCATGCAGCGGCGTCTTGCGCTCACCCCGTTGCGCCGTGTCGGCCGGCCCGAGGAGGTGGCGGCCCTGGCGCTGCTGCTGGCCGCACCCGGCGGCGCTTTCATCAGCGGTCAGAACATCATCGTCGACGGTGGCACCACCATCGGCGACGGCAATTGAAAGGAGTTCCCATGCAAGCACTTCCCCCCTTCAAGCGCGTGGTCACCGGTCACGATGCCGCTGGCCAGGCCGTGGTCGCCATGGCCGGTCCGACGCCGAACATCTTTCCCCTGAAAGCGGTGCCCGGCACCCTGTTCCATGAGGTATGGAACAGCGCGACCTGCCCGGCAGCGCTGGACAATGGCGGCGACCCCACCGACAAGCCGCTGCAGCTCAGCCCCGGTTCGCTGGGCAGCGTGATCCGCGTGGTCGATATCCCGCCGGACAGCCTGCAGAACCAGGTCAGCGCCGAGGATGCCGCCGCCTGCTTCGCGGAAATCGGCGAGGCCCATGCCGGAACCGGCAAGGCCGATTCCAGGCACAAGCTGATGCACCGCACCGAAACCCTGGACTACGGCATCGTCACCGAAGGTGAGGTCTGGCTGGTTCTGGATGGCGAGGACGTCCACCTCAAGCGTGGCGACATCGTGGTGCAGCGCGGCACCAATCATGCCTGGAGCAATCGCACCGAACAGATGGCGCGGATGGTCTTCATCCTGCTGGACGGGCGCTATGCGCCGGAGCTGGCGGAGGTGCTGAAATGAAGCTTGCCACCCTCGCCGACGGCAGCCGTGACGGCCGCTTGCTGCTGGTGTCCCGTGACCTGACCCGCGCAGTGGACGCCAGCGACATCGCGCCGACCCTGCAAGCCGCCGTGGACCAGTGGCAGCGCGTGGAGGCCGGGCTGCTCAGTCGCTACGACGCCCTCAACCGGGGCGAAGCCGCCGGTGCTTTCGACTTCGACCCGAGCCGGGTCATGGCGCCGCTGCCGCGTGCCTGGCAGTGGCTCGACGGCTCCTGCTTCCTCAGCCATGGCGAACTGATGCAGCGTGCCTTTCACCTCGACCCCATCGAGGGCGTCGAAACCACGCCGCTGATGTACCAGGGCGCCGGTGACGACTTCCTCGGTGCGCGGCAGGACATCCCGCTGCCCAGCGAGGCTCACGGAATCGACTTCGAAGGCGAGTTTGCCGTGCTGGTGGACGAGGTGCCGATGGGCTGCACGGCCGAGCAGGCGCTTGCGCACATTCGCCTGGTACTGCAGGTCAACGATGTCAGCCTGCGCGCCCTGGCGCCGCGGGAAATGAAGACCGGCTTCGGCTTCGTCCAGGCCAAGTCCTCCTCCAGCTTCGCCCCGGTGGCCGTGACCCCGGACGAACTGGGCGATGCCTGGCAAGGTGGGCGCGTGCACCTGCCGCTGAACGTGGAGTGGAACGGCAACTGGTTCGGCCATCCCCACGGTGGCGCCATGCATTTCGGTTTCCACCAGTTGATCGCCCATGCAGCGCTGACCCGTCGTCTCGGCGCTGGCAGCATCCTGGGTTCTGGCACCGTTTCCAACGCCGACCGCAGTGCGGGCTCTGCCTGCATTGCCGAGCGCCGTGCCATCGAGATGATCGAGCACGGTGCGCCGCGTACCGGTTTCATGCGCTTCGGTGATCGCGTGCGCATGGAAGCGCGCAATGCCGACGGCTCGCCGCTGTTCGGCGCCATCGATCAGTGCGTGGTCCGGGGAGGTGCGCCATGCGTGTGATGGTTACCGGCGCCGGTGGCTTTCTCGGCCGGCTGCTGGTCCAGCGCCTGCTGGAGCGGGTCACTCTGCGCGGCCAGCCGCTGGACACCCTGGTGCTGCTGGACCAGAAGCTCGATGGATTTGCGCAGGACCCGCGCCTGCGCCTGCTCGCCGGCAGCATCACCGATCCGGCGCTGCAGCGTCGCGCCCTCGCCGACGGCGCTGACGTGGTGTTTCACTTGGTGAGCATCCCCGGTGGCGCGGCCGAACAACAGTACGGCCTGGGCCATCAGGTCAACCTGTTGGCGAGCCTCGAATTGCTCGACCAGTTGCGCCGCTGCGCCCGGCCGCCGGTGTTGGTCTACGCCAGCAGCGTGGCCGTCTACGGTGCCGAGTTGCCGGCGCGCATGGACGAGCAACTGGCACCCCGTCCGGTGCTCTCCTACGGCGCCCACAAGCTGATGGTGGAGACCCAGCTAAGCGACCTGGCCCGGCGGGGCGAGGTGGATGGCCGCGCCCTGCGCCTGCCCGGCATCGTCGCCCGGCCACGGGAGCCCAACGGCCTGCGCTCGGCCTTCATGAGCGACCTGATGCACGCGCTCGCTGCCGGCCAGGCCTACGAATGCCCGGTGTCATCGCAAGCCAGCGCCTGGTGGATGTCCGCCCACTGCTGCCTGGATAACCTGCTGCACGCTGCCGAACTGGACAACCCTGGCGAGTCCCGCGTCTGGCAACTCCCGGTGCTGCACCTGTCCGTCGGCCAGGTGGTAGACGCTCTGGTCGGCGCGTTCGGCGAAGACCGGCGCGCCTTGGTCAACTACCGGCCCGATGCCGAGCTGGAGCGCCTGTTCGGTCGCTATCCGTCACTGCGTACCCCCCAGGCCCGCGCGCTGGGCTTCCGTCACGACGGCTCCGCCCTCGCCCTGGTACGCAATGCCCTGAACCTCAATCAACGGCCGCGCCGCCTGCGCGCTGCGCCACAAACTGCCTGAGATCGCCCGCCATGACCCTTGCCCGCAAACGCCGCCTAATCGACCTGTCGGTAACGCTCGATAACAACCCGTACACGGACCCACCGCCGCTGCTGCCGAAAATCGACTACATGGACCACCAACAGGGCTGGCCGGAGATGGCGGCCATGTTCCCCGGCCTGTCCATCGACCAGATGCCGGGTCGGGAGTCCTGGGCCGCCGAGCGCCTGTCGATCACCACCCACAGCGGCACCCACATGGATGCGCCCTGGCATTACGCATCGACCACCGACGGTGGCAAGCCGGCCTTCGGTATCGACGAGCTGCCGCTGGAGTGGTGCCTGCAGCCGGGCGTGAAGCTGGATTTTCGCCACCTGCCGGACGGCCACGTGGTGACGGCCGCAGAGGTGGAAGCGGAGTTGGCGCGCATCGGCCATGAATTGCAGCCGCTGGACATCGTGCTGGTGAACACCCGCGCCGGCAGCCTGTTCGGCCAGCCGGGCTATCTGGATGCCGGCGTCGGCATGGGCCGCGAGGCTACGCTTTATCTGCTGGAGCGCGGCGTGCGCGTGGTAGGCACTGATGCCTGGAGCTGGGACGCGCCGTTCAAGTACACCCGCGAGCGCTTCGCCGAGAATGGCGACGCGTCCATCATCTGGGAAGGGCACAAGGCCGGGCGCGACATCGGTTACGGGCAGATGGAGAAACTGGCCAACCTCGACAGCCTGCCGGCCAGCGGTTTCCTGGTGTCCTGCTTCCCCTACAAGATCAAACATGCCTCTGCCGGCTTCGTTCGCGCCGTGGCGATTTTCGAAGAATAAGAACAGGAGTTCCTCATGCGCCTCCCCATCCTGCTGGCTGCGTTGGCTTGCCTTGCGCCGGCCTTGGTCAGCGCTGCCGATCGCCCCAATATCCTGTTGGTCGTCGCCGACGACCTGGGTTACTCGGACCTGGGCGCTTTCGGCGGCGAAATCGAGACGCCGAACCTGGATCGCCTCGCCGCCAGCGGCCTGCAACTGACCAGCATGTATGCCGCGCCGACCTGTTCGCCAACGCGTGCGATGCTGATGTCCGGTACCGACAACCACCTGGCGGGCCTGGGCACCATGGGAGAGGCCATCCAGCCCTTCCAGCGCGGCAAACCGGGCTACGAGGGCTACCTGAATCAGCAGGCCCATTCCATTGCCGAACTGCTGCGCGATGGCGGCTACCGCACCAGCATGGTGGGCAAGTGGCATCTGGGCTTGACCCCCGAACAGGGGCCGGACAAACGCGGCTTCGAGCGTTCCTTCACGCTGCTGGAAGGTGGCGGCGTGCACTACAAGCCGAAGCCCGGCTCGACCGCGAAGATCGAACAGATCACTTACCGCGAGAATGGCCAGCCGGTGGAGCTGCCAGAGGATTTCTATTCCACCGATTTCTACACCGACAAGCTGCTCGCCTACCTTAAAGAAGGTGAGGGCAGTGGCAAGCCTTTCTTCGCCTACGCTGCCTACACCTCGCCCCACTGGCCGTTGCAGGCGCCGGATGCCTATCGGGACAAATACCGGGGGCGCTACGACGGTGGTTACGACGCGGTGCGCCTGGCGCGCATCGAGCGCATGAAAAAGAGCGGTCTGCTGCCGGCCGACTTCCAGAGCGCCGCACCGCTGCCGGCGACCCCGCAGCTCCCGGCCTGGGACGGGCTGGACGAAGCGCAGAAGCGCGTGGAGGCGCGCAAGATGGAAATTTATGCGGCGATGGTCGACAACCTCGACCACAACATCGGCCGCTTGCTGGACTACCTGCGCCAGAGCGGCCAGCTCGACAACACGCTGGTGGTCTTCATGTCCGACAACGGTGCTGCCGGCGAGCGTCACGAGATCTTCTATCCGGCCGCCCCGGGAACTGACAACCGCCTGGAGAATCTCGGCAAACGCGGCTCGCAAATCGACTATGGATTGCGCTGGGCCGAGGTGAGCGCGGCGCCGCTACGTCTGTTCAAGGGCACCACTGCCGAAGGGGGTATCAGTGTCCCGGCCATCATCCGCCTGCCGGCCAACCTGCATCGCCAGGGGCTGGAGCGCGCCGTGGCGCGCGTGGATGACCTGGCGCCGACCTTCCTCGCCCTGGCCGGGTTGCCCGATCCGGGCGATTCGTACAAGGGACAGCCGAAGCACCCCATTACCGGCCGCTCCATGCTGCCGATGCTGGAGGGCCAGGGCCGCGCCGAGCCGGTCATGGCCGGGGAGCTGTTCGGCAGCCGCTACTTCCGCGAAGGCAACCTGAAGCTGCTTGGCCTGGTGCCCTGGAGCCTGCCGGGCCAACCCCAGCCGCCGCTGCGTTGGCAGTTGTTCGACCTCTCGCAGGACCGCGCCGAACAGCACGACCTCGCCGCCAGCCAGCCTCAGACCCTGGAACGCCTGCAGCGTGCCTGGCAGGACTACGCACGCCAGGTCGGCGTGGTGGCTCCGCCGTCGGCAGCCAAGGCGCCTTGACGCCAGGCCAACTGCCGGCAACCACCCGGCGTCCGCGCACCACGCGGCGCCGGTCTCCTTTCTCTTCACTCTATGGAGCGACCGCCATGCGTTTGATCGCCTTGCTGTGGGGCGCGTTCGCGCTCCTGATCACCCCCGCAACCGTCCAGGCCGACGAGGAACAACGGGCACGCCAACTGCTGCTGCGTGCCGTCGAGTACTACCAGCTGCAGGGCGACGCGGCCTTCGCCGCATTCAGCCGTCAGGGCGAGTTCATCGACGGCGAGCACTACGTGTTCGTCGTGGACACCCACGGCACCATGCTCGCCAGCGGCGGCACCTCGGCGGTGCTGATCGGTCGTGACGTCACCGAAGCCCTGGAGCCAGAATTGCGCGACGGCTTCCGCCAGGCCCTGCAGGGGGACGAGGGCGAGGCACGGGTGGCCGAATACCGCTGGATGAACGCACGCGACGGCCGCGTGGAACGCAAGCGGGTGTTCTTCCAGCGGGTGGGAGACCGGGTCATCGCCGTCGGCCTCTACCTGCCCCGGGCCACGCCCCAGCAGGCCGAGCACCTGCTGCAACGCGCGGTGACCGCCCTGGAACAGGACCCGCAAGCCGGCATCGCCGCGATCAATGCGCTGTCGCCGCGCTTTCGCGAGGACGACCTGTATGTCTTCGTCATCGACCTCGACACCGGGCGCTACCTCGCCCACGGCTACAACCTGCGCCTGCTCGGTGTGGAGTTTGCCAGCGTGCGAGATCCCGACGGCAAGCCGGTCGGCGCGCCGATCCTGGCGCTGATGAAGGACCGCCGCGAGGGTGGTTACGACTACCGCTGGAAGAACCCGGTGACCGGCAAGGTGGAGGACAAGTACGCCCTGCTGCGCAAGACCGGGCACCTGCTGGTTGCGGTGGGGTACTACAAGAAGCCCGAGTGAGCGCGCACATCGGGGAAGCTGGCGGAACGCTTTTGTTGGGTTGGGCTCGCCGAAGCCCAACGCTCGGCAAGCGTTCTGCTTCCTTTTAAGCGACTGCAAATGGACGTCGCCTGGGAAAGCGAAACCAGAAATATCCGCAGAACCCGGCAAGCAGATTGGCTCAAGTCGTTCCCGCGACACGTGATGCAGGCTTCGCCATTTCAATCGCTGAGCAGGCCATAGGGCTGCACCAATACCCCATTTCCCATGCGGTGAGACCAGCACTTCCCGGCGTATCGCAAGACCCAAAAAAGACTCCCGGGCCAGCCGGTTCCCGGGAGTTGAGGCGGCAGGTTCCCCTTACCCCGGGCGTGCGGCTCCGGGGGGGTGCCTGCCGATGACGACGGAGCGCGTCAATGCTTGGGCGGCGGGCCGCCCGGGGCCCATTTCTCCTGATAGCGGAACAGGAAGTACTGCGAGGTATCCGCGCCGGGTGGCGACACGCGGGCGTTCCAGCTGTCGTCGTGCAGGTCCATGTCGGCGTCGTACTCCACATGGCAGCCCATGGGGCTGTTGAAGTACC
Source organism: Pseudomonas sp. D(2018) (assembly GCF_005502555.1). Lineage (NCBI taxonomy): Bacteria > Pseudomonadati > Pseudomonadota > Gammaproteobacteria > Pseudomonadales > Pseudomonadaceae > Pseudomonas > Pseudomonas sp. D(2018). Next base: position 23,035 of record NZ_SCOK01000001.1, on the reverse strand, counting down.
AGAACCAGTTGGAGCCGAGCTGGTGGCGGCCCGGCCCCCAGAAGGACTCGTAGCCTTTCTCGACGAAGCGGGTACCGGCCAGCATCACCTCGGTCGGTCCGCCCATGTGGAAGGTGAAGTGCTCGATGCCCTTCATGAACGGCGGCGTCTGGATCAGGAACAGGGTGTGATGGTCCAGGGTGCCACCCGGCCGCAGGAACGGTCCGGTGTCGATGAAACGGTCGGTGCAGACGAAGCCCAGGCGGGTGTAGAAGGCTTCGGCCTTGGCGTGGTCCGGCACGAAATAGACGACATGGGACAGGCTGCGGGGCAGCGCGGCCATGTCGTCGCTGGCGCCCAGGCTGTTGACCACGCGGCTGGTGCTGGCGCCGGGCGCGTTGCTGATCTCGCCGGGCAGGTCGAGGGGGCGCCGGCAGGTGATCTGGAAGCCCAGGGCGAAGCCCATGTCATCCACCGTGCGCAGGACACCGTCTTCGCCACGGATGACGTCGCGGTCCGTCGACAGTTCGGCCTCGATGGCCTGCAGGGTGGCTTCGTCGGCCACACCGTAAACGGTTTCGCGCAGGGTGTTGGCAGTTTCCATGGCTTTGGGCAGGCGCGGGTCGTCGCGGTGGCGAATCTCGATGCCGGTACCGTCCAGGGCTTCCAGGTAGCCGCCGGTGTGGTCGATGGCGCGCGGCTTGAGGCCGTAGTCGGTGAGGTATTGCACGCAGGCGTCGACGTTGTCGACGCCGAACACCAGGTAATCAGGTCCGATGATCTTCATGGTCAGGTTCTCGTCTCGCTCGTCAGGCGGTGCGGCCGCCGAGGGTCTCGGCGACCCAGTCGGCGATGTAGTGGCCGGCATTGATGGAGTTGTCGAAGCTGGAGTGCTGCACGCCACCTTCGCGGGGCGTGAAGATCTTCAGTTCACGCTTGGGGCTGTTGACCAGTTGCTCGTAGGTGCGATGGGCCCATTTCAGCGGAATCTGCGAGTCTTGCTCGCCGTGTGTGACCAGGAACGGCACCTTGATGCGCTCGACCACGCCGTCCAGGTGGACGTTCTCGGCGATGGCCATGAACTCCTCGACGTTCTTGCCACCCCAGACCCAGCGCACGTGCTCCCAGTAATGCGGCACCGGGAAGCTGCCTTCGCGCTCCAGGCGGCGCTTCTGCACTTCGCGCCAGTCATGGTTGGCACCCCAGACCACGCCACAGGCGAAGCGCGGCTCGAAGGCGACTACGCGCGGGCAGTAGTAGCCGCCGAGGGACACGCCCTCGCAACCGATGCGCTTGGGGTCGACGTCGGCACGGGTTTCCAGCCAGTCGAACACGCGGCTGCCCCAGTGCTCGGCGTCATACCGGGCCTTGAGGTCATGCAGGCGCAGGGCCTCGCCGGTGCCCGGCTGGTCGAGTACCAGCGAGGACACGCCGCGCCTGGCGAGCCAGGCGGGCAGGCCAACGCGGTATTTCATCTCCTTGGTGGAATCCAGGCCATTGAGCTGGACCAGCAGCGGCGCCGGGCCTTTCACGCCTTCGGCGCGCACGAAGAGGCCGGAGATGACCTTGCCCTCGTAGGGAATCTCGACCCGCTCGCAATTCTCGCCGGACAGGTCGATGCCCCGGGCGAAGGTGTCGAGGAAACGCTGGTACAGCTCCAGGCGGCCGGGAGCACCGTGGGCCTGCAGGCGTTCGCAGGTCAGGTAGTAGGTGGCAGCGCGGTTGTATTTCTCCCCGGCGGAGAGCAGGCGACCACGCGCCTCGTCCTCACCTGCCAGGTCGCAGAGCTTGTCGGCCATCTTCGACCAGGTTTCGCGGAAAGCGTGGGTGCCGGCGGCATCGGGCTGCTTGGCGGCCTCCTGCAGGGGCTCGCACATCTCGACGATCTCGCCGATGCGCGCGCCCATTTCCAGGGCGAGGTCAACGGAGAGGTTCCAGACGTAGTTGGTGGGGAAGTAACGGAACATGTTGTTGTTTTCCTTCTTCTGATCCGGGGCGCCATCTTCCCCGGCTCTCGGGGCTTACCGCTCGGGTCGGCATGGGCAGGGCGCAAGGCAGGCGAGCCCGGAGTGACTGCTCCCGCAGCAGGCAGTTGCGCGGGCGTCGACCGCCCGGTGGGGCGGCCATGGCAAGCTCGCATGGGGCCAGGAATTGAACAAATCGCTTGTTCGGATGCCAGCTATCGGCAAGCGAGATACCTCGTCCCCGGCGCTCCTGTGTCATGGCGAATGACGATGCCTTGCATCGCCAGTCTCGATTGGTGGCCCCCGGGACCGGGCGGCTAGCGTACGCGCCCCTGTTTCTGGCCCGGACCACGAGGAAGGACGCCCATGTCGAATCACCCCCATCGCCCGCTCATGCCCCTTGCCAGCGTCACGCGCTGGCTGGGCCACCGCTCCGTCGGCAGCAAGCTGTCGCTCGGCTTCGGCCTGGTGCTGCTGGCCACCCTGGGCATGGCGCTGGCCACCGTCCAGGCATTGCAGGTGCTGCAGGCCCGCGTCTCCGAACTGCGTGCGCTGGACGCGTTGCAGCTGCACCTGGCAGGGGCCCGCCTGGCGGAGCGGGACTTCGCGCTCGATCTTGCACCGGAGTCGGCCGAGCGGGTCGGCACAGGGTTGGACCAACTGCGTAAGGGGCTGGCCGCCAGCGGTTCCGACGCGGATTTCCGCACGACCCTGGATGACACCGCCCAGGCCTACCGCAGTGCCTTTCAGGACTATGCGCAGGCGTTGGAAACAGCACATGCGGCGCGGCTGCGTATGCAGGCCCAGGCGGAGACGGTGGGGCAGCGTTTCAGCAGCCTGTTCCTCGACCAGCTCGATGGCATCAACCTCGGCCTGGAGGCCGGTACGCCGCCGGGTACGTCGCAGATGCAGGTGCTGGAGGAGGCCGTGAGCCTGCGCGAACGGTTGGCCAACCTCCGCGACAGCGAGCTGTATTTCACCCTTGATGCGCAAAAACGCTACCGCGACGACTGGGAGAACCGCATGAACGAGCTGGCTACCGCACTGGCCAGTCTCGCCGCGCGCCTGGACGGCGAGCAGCGTGCGGCGCTGGAGGAGGCGCGCCAGGCGCTGGAGGTGTATCGCCAGGCCTTCCTGAGCTTTGTCCGGGGCGGCCAACTGGCTCGCGTTGCCGAGACGCAGATGAGCCAGGTGGCGGGCATGGTGGCGCAGCAGCTGGATACGCAGCGCGCATTGCGCAGCGGGGCCTATGCAGAAACCCGGCGGCAGCTCCACGGAGCGCTGGGGCTGCTGGCGCTCCTGGCCTTACTGGTCAGTGCCGGAGCGGCGCTGGCGATTCATCGGGCACTGGTCGTGCCGCTGCGGCGCATGCTGGCCCTGGCGCGGCGTATCGCCGCCGGGGATCTCGGCGAGATGGCGGCCCCGCCTGCGCGGCGCGATGAACTGGGGCAGTTGCAGGATGCTGTGGGAGAAATGCTCGCTGCCCTGCGCAAGCTGGTGGGCCGCATCGGTGGCGATGTCGATCAACTGGATGGCGCCGCCGGCACCCTGGTGGCGATGGTCGGGCGTACGGCGGCGGGGGTGAGCGCGCAGCGCCAGCAGGCCGAGCGGGTCGCCGAGGCCATGGCGGACATGACGCGCTCGGCGGCGCAGGTCAGCGAGCAGGTGGCCGGCAGCGGTGCGGTGCTGGCCGATGCGGGTGCCCTGATCCACGAGGGAGATGCGTTGGTGCGCCAGGCCAGCGAGAGCCTGGAGCACCTCGCTGAGGAAATGCGCGCCAGCGCCGGATCGATGCAGGTGCTCAAGGCGCAGAGCGAGGCCATCAATGGTGTGCTCGACGTGATCAATGCCCTGGCCGAGCAGACCAACCTGCTGGCGCTGAACGCGGCCATCGAGGCGGCGCGGGCCGGTGACCATGGTCGCGGTTTCGCCGTGGTCGCCGACGAGGTGCGCGCCCTGGCCAGTCGCACCCGCGCCTCGACCGGGGAGATAGAGGCGATGATCCAGCGCCTCGGCGAGCTGACCCGGGCTACCGCCGATGGGCTGGCAGGCAGTCAGCGGCTGACCGAGGAAGGCGTCGAGCTGGCAGGACGGGCGACCGAGGTGCTGGCGGCGATCACTGCTGCGATGGCACGGGTCGAGCGCAGCGGGCGGAACATCGCCGAGGCGTCCGCAATGCAGCAGGCCGTGGCACGCCAGGTCGACGAAGTGGTGCTGCAAGTGGCGCGTGTGGTGGAACAGAACGCCGAGGACTGCCGGCGCCTGGAATCGGCCACGGACAGCCTGCAGACGCTGGGGGCGAGCCTGGGCGAGGCGGTCGGCGCCTTCCGTGGCGCGCGCTGAGGCTCAGGCGAGGACCGGTGAGTCCGGCCGCTGTACGATCTGCGCCAGCTTCTGGCGCAACCAGCGCAGCATGGGGTCGCGGTCCAGGCTGCGGTGCCAGCTCATGTATTCCTGCATCGCAGGCAGCTCCACTGGCGGCGGCAGGATGCGCAGCGGCAGGTTGCGCGCATAGAGCCGCGCCAGGCGGCTGTGCATGGTGGCGATGCGCTGCGTGCCGACGACCAGTTGCGGCAGGGTGTTGAAGTCATGGGTGATGACTTCGAGCCGGCGCTTGCAACCGTACTGGGACATGAACCATTCCTCGATGCCCGGCGTGCGGCTGCGACCGAAAGCGACGCCCACGTGGCCCATGTCCAGGTACTGCTCCAGCGTGATCCGTTCGCCGATGCTGTTGTTGTCTGCCCACACCACACAAACGTGCTGCTCTTCGAACAGCAGCTCGGAAGGGTGTTCTTTCACGATGTAGTGCTCGGGCGCGATCATCAGGTCCACCTCGCCGCGCATGAGCATCTCGACGGCGGTTTCGCCGGGGCTGATCAGCTCGAAGGTCATCAGCGGCGCTTCCTGGTTGATCTCTCGGATCACTTCGGCGAACACCACGCTGATCAGATAGTCCGACGCCATGATGCGGAAATGCCGCTTGCTCTCGGCGATGTCGTAGACCGGCTTGGCGGTGATGGAGGTCTGGATTTTCAGCAGGACTTCACGAACCGGGATCTCCAGTTCCTTGGCCAGGGGGGTGGGCATCATCTTGCGTCCCACCTGTACCAGCAGATCGTCCTCGAAGTAGGTGCGCAGGCGCCCCAGCACGCCGCTGGTGGCTGATTGGGTCATGTGCAGGCGGGCGGCGGCGCGGGTGATGTTCTGCTCTTCCAGCAGCACATCCAGCGCCACCAGGAGGTTCAGGTCCAGGTGTTTGAAGCGCATGGCAGCAGGCTCTTGTTGTATTTATTTTCGCGATACCCTGCATCCCGACTAACGATTAGTCAAATTGTTCCCGCCTTCCTAGCCTGTGCTCCCAAGGGGCGCTCACCGGCTGCCGTGCTGCCTGCCGAGCCTGCGCGGCCCCTCCTGAAAAAACCTTCCCGCCCGGGCCGCCGCGCTCGCGTTCGCCCGTGCGCCAACAACAAGAACAAGGATTCATCCATGAGCGATATCAGCAAGGTACTCATCGTCGGTGGTGGCATCGGTGGACTCTGCGCGGCCATCGCGCTGTGCCGCCAGGGCGTGTCGGTCGACCTGGTGGAAATCAAGTCCGAGTGGACCGTCTACGGCGTTGGCATCATCCAGCAGAGCAACGTGGTGCGGGAGATGGCCCGTCTCGGCGTACTCGACCGTTACCTGGATGCCGCCTACGCCTTCGAGGATGTCGGCATCTACGACTTGCAGGGCAATGCCCTGGCGCGCATTCCCGGCCAGCGCCTGGCCGGCCCGGAGTATCCGGCCAACGTCGGCATTTCGCGCCTGGCGCTGCACCAGGTGCTGAGCGGAACGGCCATCGATCTGGGCGCGCAGGTACGCCTCGGCCTCAGCGTGGAACGCCTTGATCAGGACGCCGACGGCGTGGACGTGACCTTCACCGACGGCAGTGCCGGGCGCTACGACCTGGTGGTGGGAGCCGACGGCGTGTATTCGAAGATTCGCGGCATGCTCTTCGGCGACACCTACACGCCGCGCTTCACCGGCCAGGCCGTCTGGCGCTACAACTTCCCGCGCCACCCCTCCATCGACCACCTGGCGAGCTACGTCGGCTCCGAGGGCAATGCTGGCCTGGTGCCGCTGGCCGACGACTTGATGTACATGTTCTCCACCTCCCACGAGCCGGGTAACCCCTGGCACGAGCCCAAGGATTTCGCCGAACTGATGCGCGACCGCATCCAGCACATCGGCGGCCTGGTGGGCGAGCTGCGCGAGCAGATCACCGACAGCAGCCAGGTGGTCTACAAACCGATGGAGGTGGTGTTCGTCGACGAGCCCTGGTTCAAGGGCCGCGTCCTCCTGATCGGCGACGCCGCTCACGCGACCACCCCGCACCTGGGGCAGGGCGCCGGCATGGCCATCGAAGATGCGTTGGTGCTGAGCCTGGAACTGGCCGGCGAAGGCTCGCTTCAGGAGCGCCTGAATCGCTTCATGGCGCGTCGTTTCGAGCGCTGCAAATACATCAGCGAGAACTCCATCCTCGCCGGTGATCGCGAGATGGCCCAGGACCGCAGCTTCGACCGTGTCGGCCTGACCAAGGCGATGCTCGCACGCACAGCCGAGCCCATCTGAAGGCCGTGGCCGGTCGCCGGACCGGCCGTCTCACCTCTCTTTTCCACGTTCCGCACCCGGCCTGGCCGGGTGCGAAGCCGTGCTCTTTCCACGAGGTCAGCGTCCATGATTGAGGTCAGGGTCACCCGCAAACACCCGGAAGCCGAGGGCATCTTCAGCTTCGAACTCGCGCGTGCCGATGGCGGTCCGCTGCCGCCGTTCAGCGCTGGGTCCCATGTCGACGTGCATCTACCCGGCGGGCAGGTGCGTCAGTACTCGCTGTGCAACCACCCGGACGAGCAACACCGTTATCAGATCGCAGTGTTGCTGGACCCGTCGTCCCGGGGCGGGTCGCGTGCCATGCACGAGCAGGTTGAGGCCGGCAGCCACATCCGCATCAGCGAACCGCGCAACCTGTTCCCGCTCGTTCACGGCGCGCGGCGCACACGGCTGTTCGCCGGCGGTATCGGCATCACCCCGATCCTCTGCATGGCCGAGCGCCTGGCCGCCACCGGGGCGGCATTCGATATGCACTACTGCAGCCGCTCGGCGGAACGTACCGCGTTTCTCCAGCGCATTCGCGAATCGGCGTTCGCCGCGCAGGTGACGTTCCATTTCGATGACCAGCGGTTGAAAGCGGCCGAGGTGCTGGCGGGTTACGCCGATGGGGATCATCTCTACGTCTGTGGCCCCGGCGGCTTCATGGCCCACGTGCTGGAGGAAGCGCGCCTGGCGGGCTGGCCGGAGTCGAGCCTGCACCGCGAATACTTCGCCGCCGAGCCGCAGGATCACGCGGATGACGGGGCCTTCGAAGTGCAGCTGGCCAGCGATGGACGCTGCTTCCAGGTCCCGGCGGATCGCAGCGTGGCCGACGTGCTACTGGAGGCGGGGATCGACCTGCCGCTGTCCTGCGAGCAGGGCATCTGCGGCACCTGTCTGACCCGCGTGCTGGAGGGCGAACCGGAGCACCGCGACATGTTCCTCACAGTCGAGGAGCAGGGGCGCAACGACCAGTTCACGCCCTGCTGCTCGCGTTCGCGCAGCTCCCGCCTGGTGCTGGATCTCTGAGCATTGATGCCAGGCCCGGGCTCGCGGGTGGATGTGAAAAGCGACATTCACCCTACGGATTCGGTAACGGGCCGATGGCGGCGGCGATCACCGCCGCTTCGGTCTGCTCGCGGGTCAGCGAGCCCAGCATGTAGGGCTTGAGCATGTTGCTCTGGCGCAGGCGGGCGTAGCCGTAGAGGGTCGACCACATGGCGATCAGGCGCGCCTGCAGGCGGTCGTCGTCGGTCTCTTCCAGGGCTTCGCGCAGCGTCGCCGCGATGCCCGCGTAGACACTTTGGAGCAGGGTGCCCAGCTCGTCTTCGTCCTCGGCCTGTTGCAGCAGGCCCGAGTCGTACATCAGCAGGAACAACCCCGGCTGCGCCTCGGCGAAGGCGAGGAAGGCGCGGCAGGCCGCCCGCGCTTTGTCCTGCGCAGTGCCCGTGCCCGCTGCCACCTCGCGGTGGGCTTCCAGCAGGCGGCGGAACCCTTCGCTCGCGCATGCGCGCAACAGCGCATCACGATCGGCGAAGTGCCGGTAGGGCGCGCCCCTGGAAACTTCCAACACCTGTGCCAGGTCGCGTAGCGACAACCCCTGGTAGCCGTTCTGTTCAACCGCGTCGAGGGCGGCGTCGATCAGCGATTGCCGCAGGTTTCCGTGGTGATACGCACGTGTCTCGTTCATGGAATAAGCCATTGACCGGAGTGGGGGGGATGACTAATGTGAGCGCTGCTTACATGCCTTCGATCAGTCGTCCCACGAGTCTGTCCGCCGCAGCCACGGCGCAAAGGCGCGAGCATATCAGGGGGACGGGTAATCGATGCAGGCAACCCTGTCGAAACGCCCATGAGGACAAGAACAAGATGAACTTCCTGAAAAACGCCTGGTACGTCGCCGCCTGGGATGATGAGGTCAAACCCGGCGAACTCTTCGCCCGGACCCTGTTGAACGAGTCCGTGCTCTTCTTCCGCGATGAGGCGGGCAAGGTGCAGGCCATCCACAACCGCTGCCCGCATCGCTTCGCCCCGCTGTCCATGGGCAAGCTGTGCGGCTCCCATGTGCAATGCGCCTACCACGGCCTGGAGTTCGACGGCAGCGGCGCCTGCACCCGCAATCCGCATGGCGAGGGCGCGATTCCGCGCGCGGCGAAGGTCCGCGCCTATCCGGTGGCGGAGAAGTACAGCGTCATCTGGATCTGGATGGGCGACGCCGTTGCAGCGGATGAAGCGCTGATCCCGGACTTCGGCTGCATGGAGCCGTCGCGCGCCTACGTCGCCAAGCGCTATCTGCACGCGCGCGCGAATTACGTGCTGGAGTCGGACAACATTCTCGATCTGTCGCATATCCAGTACCTGCATCCGAGCACCCTGGGCAGCAGCGATGTCAGCCGCGCCATCACCAGCGTCGAGCAGCAGGGCGATACCGTCTGGTCCTACCGCCAGACCGTCGCCGAGATCATGCCGGACTTCCTCTACACGGCCATGGGCATCCCCCACGGCACGTCGGTGGATCGCTGGATCGATGTGCGCTGGGACGCGCCGGCCAACATGCTCCTGATCGCCGGGGCGGTGCCCACCGGCCGCCCGCGTGCCGAGGGCCGGGAAACGCCGTTGCCGCACCTGTTCACTCCGGAAACCGAGACCACCACTCACTACTGGTTCTCCTTCCCGATCCCTCGGGAGATGGGCGAGTTGGGGGAGCAGATCGCCGAGCAACAGGTTTCCGCCCTCAACCAGCCGTTCAGCACCGAGGACCTGCCCATGCTCGAAGCCCAGCAGCGGATGATCGGCGACGCCGATTTCTGGTCCCTCAAGCCGATCCTGCTGCCCGGTGATGCCGCGGCGGTGCGCGCGCGTCGGGTGCTGGACAAGTTGATCGCCGACGAGCAGGCGGCTCAGATCAGCATGAGCGTGGTGCAGGGCTGAGTATCCCTCCAGGCGATACCTCGCATCTCCAATCGCGATTGGTTGGGCCGGCGAGGGCCGTGGCAGCCTGCGCCCTCACTTGAGATTCAGAGACGGGCCGTGCTTCAGGACATGACATTTCTCTGTTACGAGGATCACTTGGAAGAGGGCGTTGCGCGGGGCTTCGATCCCTGGGGCGAGGGGCGCGACACCGTGCTCGCCCTGCGCTGGCGGGGGCAGGTGCGGGTTTACCGCAACCTGTGCCCGCACCTGGCTGTCGCCATGCAGTACCGCAAGGATCGCTTCATGTCCGGCGACGGCCAGCACATCGTCTGCTTCGCCCACGGCGCGCTGTTCCGTCCCGACAATGGTTTTTGCGTGCTCGGCCCCTGCCTTGGCCAGTCTTTGCAGGCACTGGATGTGCGCGCCGAGGCGGATGGCGGCCTGTGGCTGGACGAGGTCCGCCGTGCGGCCCGCGAAGGAGCGCATCCATGCGTTTCCACGGTCTCGACCTGAACCTGCTGGTGGTGCTCGATGCGCTCGTCGTCGAGCAGCATGTAACCCGCGCCGCTACCCGCCTGCACTTGACGCAATCGGCCGTGAGCGCTGCCCTTGGCAGACTGCGGGAGCATTTCGCAGATCCGCTGTTCGTCCTGGTCGGTGGCCGGATGCTGCCGACGGCGCTGATGCAGCGATTGCATCCGCGCATCCAGGGCGTGCTGGACGGCGCACGGGGCATCGCTTTCGCCAATGCCGGTTTCGAGCCACGGGAAACCCGGCGGCGCTTTCGCATCATGGCGTCGGACTATGTGATCGCCGTGCTCATGCCGAGGTTCCGACGCCGCCTGGCGGACCTCGCGCCGCAGGTCGACCTGCAACTGCTCACCCTGCTACCGCAACGTGGCGCCGAGCCGGGTAGCCTGGTGGACGAGGCCCTGGAGCATCGCCATTGCGACCTGGTGATCCTGCCTCATGTCCACCGCTCCACACGGCATCCGGAGCAAGCGGTGTTCGAGGATGGATTCAGTGTCATCGCCTGTCGCGAGAATCCCAATGTGGTCAGGGGGCTGAGCCTGGAACGCTACCTGGGGTCGCCCCACGTGGTGCGCGAGACGGGGGCAAGCGCCCTGGGCAGCATGGAGGCGGAGTTCCTCGCCAGCCAGGGCCTGGAGCGACGGGTAGCGGTAGCCGTGGAGCAGTTTGGGCTGGTCCCTGAGTTCGTAGTCGGCGGGCCTTGCCTGGCTACGCTGCACAGTCGATTGGCAACGCTTTACGCGAGCCGCTTCCCGCTGCGGTTGCTGGAGCCGCCGCTCGTGTTTCCGCCCACCGGACAGGTGATGCAGTGGCACGCCTATCAGGATGGCGATCCAGCATTGGCCTGGTTGCGTCAGCTGCTGCTGGAGGCGGCCGCCTGACTCCCGGCGCTATCAATTTTCGTCATGGCCTGCGACCACTATCTTTCACTTCCTCGCGCTTGGGGCGCTGGGTAGCGTGACGGCACGACAACAAGGGACCCGACCGCCATGCCCAGACTCCACGTTCACTGCAAGACGCTCTTCACCGGTCTGGAAGACCATGCCCGCCACGATCAGGTGCTGACTATCGACGACGGTCTGTTCACCTATGTTGGCCCCCGCGAGGGTGCGCCGCAGCCGCAGCCGGGTGAGGCCCGGCTGGACACCGGCGAGCACTTCGTCATGCCCGGTCTGGTGGATGTCCACACCCATCTGGTGTTCGGCAATGCCAAGAGCGAGGAAGACATCGACCTGCACGTCTCGCCGGAATTCCGTGCGCTGCGGGGGCTGTTCTTCACCCAGCATGTGCTTGCCGCCGGTTACACCTCGGTGGTGGTGCCGGGTGACGCCGGCCAGTGCAGCATCGCCGTGCGCAACGCCATCAACGGTGGCCTGTTCAGCGGTCCGCATATTGCCGCCAGCAGCAATGTGATCGCCAACCGGCAGAGCCTCAACGACTGGTTTCCCAGCTGGGTCGGCACCCCCGACTACTTCACCGGACGCCTCTGCGCCACCCGCGAGGAGCAGATCGGCGAGATTCGCCGGCAGGCCAAGGATGGCGTCGACCTGATCAAGATCGCCATGGACGGGACCCACTTGCGCCCCAACGGCGAGCACATTGCCGCCTTCACCCAGGACGAGACATACGCGATGGTCGAGGAGATCCACCGCCTCGGGAAAAGGGTGGCGGTGCATGCCTATGGACGCGAGGCGGTGCTCTACGCGGCAAAGGCCGGGGTCGATGTGATCTTCCACGGTTTCTTCATGGACGATGCCTGCATCGAGGCGATGCTCGAATCGGGCAGCCACCTGGCGCCGACCCTCACCATGCTGGCCAACAACGTCGAGTTCGCCGAGGCCTACGAACCGTCTACCCGCTGCGGCTATGCGGCGATGCAGCGGCGGGTGATCGATGCCGGCTGCCGCAACCTGCGCCGCGCCCGAGAGGCCGGTGTGCCCTTCATGACCGGTAGCGACAGCGGCTTCGCCATCACCCCCTACGGCGAATGGCATGCGCGGGAACTCGAGATCCTCGTCGACTGGCTTGGCTTCACGCCGGCGCAGGCGCTACGCGCAGCGACCTCGGTGTCGGCGCGGATGATGCCTGCCACGCAACCGGTCGGCGCCCTTGAGGTGGGGCGTCGCGCCGACTTCATCCTGGTGGACGGCTCGCCGCTGGCCAATGTGTCGATCCTCCAGGAGCGCGAACGCATCCGCGGTGTGTACCTCGGCGGGCGGCGCGTCGACGCGCAGGTGCCGGGTTACGACCCCTTCAAGGTCAGTGATTTCAACACGCTGAAATGGTCTGAGTTGCATACCCGCCAGCGTGCCATTGAGATGGGCAAGCGCCCGGCCCGCCAACCGGTCTGAGGAGAGATTGCAATGAACCGACTGACCCTGGAAGCCGCCTCCATCATGGTCGATGCCGCCCTGGAGGAGGGACGTCGCCTGGGCTTGCAGCCCCTGTGCGTAGCGGTGCTGGACGCCGGCGGCCACCTGTTGGCGCTCAAGCGCGACGAGCGCGCGAGCCTGCTGCGCCCGCAGATCGCCAACGGCAAGGCGGCTTCCGTGCTCGGCATGGGCTTCGGCGGCCGTGAACTGGCACGGCGCGCGGCAGTCCTGCCGGCCTTCTTCAACGCCTTGAGCGACCTGTCCGGCGGCAACATGCTGCCCGTCCCCGGCGGGGTGCTCATCCGCAATCAGCGGGAGGAGTTGCTGGGCGCCATCGGTATCAGTGGCGATACCTCCGACAACGACGAACGCTGCGCCATCGCCAGTGTGCTGGCGGCGAACCTGGTGCCGGATACCGGCGAATCCTGACCCCGCTGCAACGAAGGAATATCCATGGCAAAGGGCTTTCAGCGCTAACTCCGCGCTTCGTGAAAGAAGAAAGGCCCATCATCGATGGGCCTTTTTCGTGCTCGAATTCGAGGCTGGCGCATTGCGGCGACAGCCTGCGGATTCACGCCAGTTCCAGCCAGATCGGCGCATGGTCCGACGGCTTTTCCATGCCGCGCAGGTCGTAGTCGATGCCTGCGTCCTTGAGACGTGCCTGCAGCGGTTGGCTGGCGAGGATCACGTCGATGCGCAGGCCGCGCTTGGGGGTGTCTTCGAAGCCGCGGCTGCGGTAGTCGAACCAGCTGAAGCGGTCATTCACCTCGGGGTTGAGGTGGCGGAAGCTGTCCACCAGTCCCCAGCTCTTCAGGCGCGCCAGCCACTCGCGCTCTTCCGGCAGGAAGCTGCATTTGCCGGTCTTCAGCCAGCGTTTGCGGTTTTCTTCGCCGATGCCGATGTCACAGTCTTCCGGCGAGATGTTGATGTCGCCCATCACCACCAGCGACTGGCTTGGCTGGAACTGCTGCTCCAGCAAAACCTGCAGGTCGGCGTAGAAGCGCTCCTTGGCCGGGAACTTGACCGGGTGATCGCGGCTTTCGCCCTGGGGGAAGTAGCCGTTCATCACGGTCACCGGGTTGCCCTGGGCGTCGGCGAAGGTGCCATAGATGAAGCGACGCTGGGCGTCCTCGGCGTCGCCGGGGAAGCCCTTGGAAAGGGACAGCGGTTCCTGGCGGGAGAGCAGGGCGACGCCGTAATGGCCCTTCTGCCCGTGGTAGTGCACGTGGTAGCCGAGCTGGCGGATTTCGGCTTCGGGGAACTGCTCGTCGGAGACCTTGGTTTCCTGCAGGCCGATCACGTCGGGCTGGTGCTTGGCGATCAGTGCTTCAAGCTGGTGAGGACGTGCCCGCAGGCCATTGATATTGAAAGAAACGATCTTCATCGCGAAGGCATCCTGGCAAAAAGGCGATGCTAGCCGAAGGCAACGACCCCGGCCAGTCGCATGGCCGGGCTGGGGAACTGGTGCTAATTTCCCTCATGGCCCGATAGAACCCATAACAAATGAGGTGCCGTGAATGCCCGGTTACATCCCTACTGCGCCGGTCGAAGTGCGCATGCTGGACGGTGGCTATGCCCGCGAGGCTCGCTCCCTGCTGTTCCACGCCTATCGTCATGAACCCACATTCGCCTATCTGTTCGAGGCGGAGCGCCCGGGCTATGAGCAGCGGGTACGCGCCACGGTGCGGGAACTGGTCCAGCAGCATTTCCTGGAGGACCTGCCAGCCATTGGCCTGCTGATCGAAGAGCGCCTGGTGGGGGTCGCCCTGATCGCACCGCCGCAGCGCCGCATGGATATCACCGAGAGTTGGGGCTGGCGCCTGCGCATGCTGCTCACCACCGGCTTCCGCTGCACGCGCCGCTACCTCGACTACCACGACGCTGTGCTCGCTTGCCTGCCGCCGGGGCCGTACCACGTGCTGCCGCTGTTGGGTATCCACCCTGAGTTCCAGGGGCGTCACCTGGGTGAACAGTTGCTGGAGGCCCTGCACAACTGGTGCGCCGAGGATGATGGCTCCCAGGGCGTTGTGCTGGACACCGGCAACGTTCGCTATCTGGAGTTCTACAAGCGCCAGGGCTACGAAGAGGTGGGGGAGGTGGCCCTTGGGCCGGTGGTCGAGCATGTGTTCTTCCACCCCAATCCACGACCGCTGATGCGCGCCAACGTCTGACAGAACTTGGGCACGGAAAGGCCGGAATGCCGTGCTAGCATGCCGCGCATGAATTACCGCCAAGGATTGCGCGGGCCGCTGCTGCTAGGCCTGCTTTGCACAAGTAGTCTGGCGCTGGCCAAGGCCACGCTGGACGTGAAGGTCGAACCTGCCAATGCGGCGCTGAAGGCCAATATCGAGGCCTACATCGGCGCCCTTGGCGATCGCAATGAAGAAGCCTTGCGACGTTTCCGGCGTTCCGCCGAGGAGCAGGCGCATCAGGCCGCCCAGGCACTTGGCTATTACCAGTCCGAGATCGACAGCCGTGTCGACGGTGGCAAGGACCCTTCTCTGCATGTGCTGGTGGTGCCTGGCGAGCCGGTACGCCTGCGCAACGTCGTGGTGAGGATTGATGGCGAGGCCAGCGCCCTCGTGGTCTTTCGCGTCCCCGAAAGCAAGGCGCTGAAGCAGGGCGCCCAGCTCAATCACGGCGCCTATGAGGATGCCAAGAAGCTGATCCAGAACCAGGCCCTGCGCTACGGCTTCTTCGACGGACGCTTCACCCGGCAGCGGCTGGACGTCGACCCGCGCGCTGGCGTCGCCGATATCGAGCTGGTCTATGAAAGCGGCCCACGCTACAGCCTGGGCGCGGTCAGTTTCGACGGTGACACGCCTTTCGACCCGGACCTGCTGGCGCGACTGGTGCCGTTTGCGGCCAACACGCCCTACGACTCCGACCAGGTCGCCAAGCTCAGCCAGAACCTCCAGGCCAGCGGCTATTTCGATGAAGTGCGGGTGGATGCCAGCCCGGTGAAGGGCGCCGGCCGGCTGATACCGGTCAAGGTCAGGCTGGCAGCGGTGAAGCCGCGCACCGTGGGGCTGGGGGTCGGCATTTCCACCGACGTGGGACCTCGCGCCCGAGCCAACTGGACTCGCCACTGGATCAACCCCCAGGGCCATCGTCTGGGTGCGGAGACCGAAGTTTCCCCGGTACGACAGAACGTCGGCACCTGGTACGAGATTCCCCTGGACCCGCCCCTCACCGACACCCTGCGTTTTTCCACCGGTCTGCAGCGCGAGGACCTGGTGGATGTGGAAAGCCGCCGCTTCACCCTCGGTGGCCAGTGGCAGTCGAAGCTGCCCAATGACTGGCAGCGGGTGGTGTCCCTGCGCTGGGAGCAGGAGACGTTCGACTTCGGTGATGGCAGCGACGATGGTCGCAGCAGCTTCCTGATTCCCGGCATCAGTTACGGCGTGACCCGCAGCGACAACAAACTCGATCCCAATCGCGGCTATTCGCTGCAGTTCGATGTGCGTGGCGCCAAGGAGGGCATCCTCTCCGACACCGATTTCACCTACGCCAGCGCCATGGCCAAGGGACTCTACACCCTGCCTGGCGGCCATCGCGTGCTGGGCCGTGTGCAGGCCGGTGGGATTGCCACGACCGACTTCGATGCCATTCCGCCGTCCCTGCGCTTCTTCGCCGGTGGTGACCAGAGCGTGAGGGGTTACGACTACCAGACCCTCTCGCCGGAAGACAACAATGGCAAGAAGGTGGGCGGTCGCTACCTGCTGGTGGGGAGTGCCGAATACCAATTCCCCCTCACAGAAAAATGGCGCCTGGCAGCCTTCGTCGACCGCGGCAACGCCATGGACTCTCTCAACGCGGCCATGAAGACGGGCGCCGGCCTGGGCGTGCGCTGGGTCTCGCCGGTGGGGCCGATTCGCCTGGACGTGGCGAAGGCGCTGGATGACCCGGGCGGCTATCGACTCCACTTCTCCATGGGGCCGGAACTGTGAGGCGCGCGCTGAAATTTGGCCTCGCAGGGCTGGCCGCCATCCTGGCAGGCATCGTGGCGATTCCGGCCGTGCTGCTGTTCACGGAGGTCGGCGGGCGCTGGTTGCTGGGCCATGTACCCGGGCTCGAAGTGGACGGCTTCAGCGGCACGCTCGGTAGCCGGTGGAGCGCGACGCGCCTGTCCTGGCAGCAGGATGGCACCGTCCTGAAGCTGGATGCGCCACGGCTGGATTGGTCGCTCGCCTGCCTGATGCGTCGCACCCTCTGCATCAACGAACTGGCCAGCGACAGCATCCAGCTCGATCTGCCGCCGTCGCAATCCGACGAAGCGACTGGCCCGATCAGCCTGCCGGAGTTGCGCCTGCCGCTGGCGCTGGAGGTCGGGCACGTGCGCGTCGGTCGCTTCGTCCTCGATGGCGGCGATCAGTTCCAGCAACTGGACCTGGTGGCGCGCTGGCAGGCTGATGGTCTTCAGTTGGAGCGCCTCAGCGTGCGTCGCGATGATCTCGCGCTGGAACTGCAAGGTTCCCTGCGCCCCGAAGGCGATTGGCCCATGACGGTGCAGGGTAGCCTGCAGTTGCCCGCGCCGGGCGAGGGGCCCTGGAGGCTGGCGCTGAAGGCGAAGGGCGATCTGCAGGGCGTGCTCACGCTCCAGGCTGACAGCAGCGGTTACCTCAACGGCCGCCTGGACGGCGAGCTCCGCCCGCTGGCAGACAACCTGCCGGCCAGTGCTACGTTGCGGGCCGATGGCTTCAAGGCCAGCGCCGGCTTGCCGGATACCCTGGCCCTCAATCAGGTGGAACTGACCGCAAAAGGCGATCTCAAGGACGGCTACGTCGTACAGGGGAAGGCCAGCCTGCCGGGTGAAGGCGGCGCGGTGGCACTCGGCCTGGATGGCCGGGTCGATGCCCAGGGGGCGGATATCCGGCAGCTTCTGCTCACGGGCGAACCGCAACAGACCCTGGCATTGCAGGGGCGGGTCGACTGGCAGCGGGAACTCGCCATCGACAGCCGCCTGCAATGGCGCGACTTCCCCTGGCAACGTCTGTTCCCCCAGGAACAGCCGCCGCCCGTGGAGTTGCACCAGTTGGACGCCGAGGTGCGTTACGCCGGCAGTCGCTATGACGGCAAGTTCGACGCCCGCCTCAAGGGGCCGGCCGGTGACTTCAGCGTCGGCGGCCCGGTGACGGGTGACCTGGCCAGCGTCACCTTGGCCGATCTGCAACTCAAGGCCGGGCAGGGCCGTGCCCAGGGTCGGGTGAGAATCGACTTCGCCAGTGGCGTCGGCTGGGACAGCCAGTTGGCCTTGAGCGAGCTCGACCCTTCCTATTGGCTGGCCGAACTGCCGGGCAAGCTGGCCGGCAATCTGCAATCCAGGGGCGCCTGGCGTGACCAACGCCTGGACCTGAATGCCGATCTCGACCTCAAGGGCCAGCTGCGGGGCCAGCCTGCACTGCTCCAGGCCAAGGCTGAAGGTGCGGGCGAACGATGGCAGCTCCATGCGCTGCAGGTGCGCCTGGGCGACAACAGGATCGAAGGCCGGGGCCAGTTGGACCAGACGCTCAGCGGCCGCCTCGACCTGGCCCTGAGTCGCCTTGGCCAGCTTTGGCCAAAACTCTTCGGCAAGGTCCAGGGGCGCCTCGACCTGGCCGGCACGCTGCAGGCGCCGCAAGGCAAGCTGGCGCTGACCGGCGAACGCGTGGGGCAGGGTGACAACCGCCTCGACAGTTTCAAGCTGGATGCCCAGTTGGACGCTGCCCAGCGTGGTCGAGTGCAACTGCAAGCGGACGGGTTGGCCTCTGGTGACAACGAGTTCGGGACCCTGACAGCCGAAGGCTCAGGTGATCGTGTTCGTCAGCAACTGGAACTCAACCTCAAGGGGCCCTTGCTCGACCTGTTGCTGGCCCTGGACGGCAAGCTGGAGGGCGGCAACTGGCGCGGGCGGCTGGCGCGGGGCGAGGTCCAGGCCAGTGGACAGGACTGGCGCCTGGAAGCACCGGCGCGGCTGGAACGGCTGGCCGACGGCAAGCTGAACTTCGGCGCGCATTGTTGGCGCTCCGGGCCGGCGAGCCTGTGCGGCGGCGAGCAGCGCCTGATGCCTGAGCCGAAGCTGGACTACCGCCTGCGCGACTTCCCCCTGGCCAGCCTGGCGCGCTGGCTGCCTGAAGACTTCGCCTGGCAGGGCGAGCTGAATGCTGATCTCAAGCTCGACTTGCCCGCCAGCGGCCCCAGCGGTCGCATTACCCTGGACGCCGGCAGCGGGGTGCTGCGATTGAAGGAGGAGGATCGCTGGGTCGACTTCCCCTACCAGCGCCTGCTGCTGGACAGCACCCTGCGCCCGCAACGTATCGACAGCCAGCTGAGCTTCCAGGGCCAGGGCCTTGGTGAATTGCAACTGGACGCACTGATCGATCCGCGCCCGGCGAACAAACCATTGTCCGGTCAGTTCCGTCTGGATGGGCTGGACCTCGCCGTGCTGCGCCCGTTCGTGCCCAAGGTGGAAACGCTGGAAGGCCGCTTGCAAGGGGCCGGCAGCCTGAGCGGCACCCTGCAGGCGCCCTATGTACTGGGCAACTTGCGGCTGGCCGATGGCCGCATCGGCGGTGGCGACCTGCCCATGAGCTTCGAGTCCCTCGGCCTCGATGCGCGTATCGCTGGCGAAAGCCTCGAGCTGAGCGGGCAGTGGCGCAGCGGCGAACAGGGGCAGGGCAGCCTGTCGGGCAACCTGGCCTGGGCACGTGGCCTGGACCTCGACCTGGCGCTACGTGGTTCGCGCCTGCCGCTGGTGGTGGAACCGTACGCGAACCTGGAAGTGGAACCCGACCTTCGCATCGGGCTCGCCAGCGGCCGTCTGGCGCTGACCGGCAAGGTGCTGGTGCCGCGCGGCAAGATCAAGGTGCGCGAGCTACCGCCCCAGGCAGTTAAGGTCTCACCGGATGCGCGCCTGGTGGGCGAGCAAGACGCCGAGCAGCAGCCGCTGGAAATGGCCATGAACGTGGACGTGGAAGTCGGCCAGGATCGCCTGCAGTTCTCTGGCTTCGGCCTGACCGCGGACCTCCAGGGCCACCTCAAGGTCGGCGACAACCTCACGGGGAACGGGGAGCTGGTATTGAAGAACGGTCGTTATCGTGCCTACGGCCAACGCCTTGACCTGCGCCGTGCGCGCCTGCTTTTCGCCGGTCCGCTGGACCAGCCCTATCTGGATGTTGAAGCCGTCCGCACGGTGGGTGACGTCACCGCTGGCCTGCGCCTGAATGGCCGTGCCGATGAGCCCAGCACCGAAGTCTTCTCCAATCCAGCCATGAGCCAGGAACAGGCGCTGTCCTACCTGATTCTTGGCCGGCCATTGAACACCAGCGAGGGCGACGGCAACGCAGTGGGCCGGGCCGCCCTGGCCATGGGCCTGTCCGGCAGTGCGCCGCTGACCAGCGAACTGGCCCAGCGCCTCGGCCTCAAGGATCTGCAGCTCGATGACGACGGCGCCCTGGGGCAGATCACCGACCGCCTGAGCATCCGCTACGGCCTCGGCGTGGTGGATTCCACCAGTGTCGTGGCGCTGCGCTACGAGCTGACCAAGCGGCTCTACCTGGAAGCCGCCAGTGGTCTGGCCAGCTCGCTTGACCTGTTCTACAAGAAGGATTTCTGAGGTAGGAGACGGCCTTTCTGGCTGGCGGAAATCGCCTGGGATCGTGCTAGCATCCGCGCCGCGGTCTGCCTCAGGCCTTTCCAGTGCCCGTCCTGCAGTCCTTATGTCCTGGTTGGCGACGTCACCCGTTGCCACTGCGTCATGGAATGATCCCGATGCCTACCGGTAACGGGATTCCGAACCTGGAGCCGGCTACAGCCGCTCCTTCGAACAAGAAGAAAGGAGCCCTCTATGGAATCCATCCACAATCTGGTGAATCAGATCAACGGCCTCGTCTGGGGCCCACCCATGCTGGTGGCCATCCTCGGTACCGGCCTGTTCCTCATGGTTTTCCTGCGTTTCATGCCGCTGTTGCGGATCGGTACCGGTTTCCGCCTGCTGTGGCGGGGACGTGCCAAGGGTGACGACGAAAGCGGTGAGATCAGTCCGTTCCAGGCGCTGATGACCTGCCTGGCCGCCACGGTCGGTACCGGCAACATCGCCGGCGTCGCTACCGCCATCTTCCTCGGCGGGCCGGGTGCGCTGTTCTGGATGTGGTGCACCGCGCTGGTCGGCATGGCCACCAAGTATTCGGAAGTCGTACTGGCGGTGCACTACCGCGAGAAGGACGAGCGCAACGAGCATGTCGGCGGCCCGATGTACGCCATCAAGAATGGCCTGGGCAAGAAGTGGCTCTGGCTGGGCACCGCCTTCGCGATCTTCGGCGGCCTGGCCGGCTTCGGCATCGGCAACATGGTGCAGGTCAACAGCATGGCCCATGCGCTGGAAACCACCTTCGACATCCCGCTCTGGGCGACCGGCGTTGCCACTATGGTGATCACCGGCCTGGTGATCCTGGGCGGCATCCGCCGCATCGGTAAGGTGGCCGAGGCGCTGGTGCCCTTCATGTGCGTCACCTACATCATCGCTTCGCTGGTGGTGCTGGCGATCAATATCGACGCCATTCCCGGCGCCTTCTCGCTGATCTTCACCCATGCCTTCAGCCCGGCCGCAGCCACCGGTGGCTTTGCCGGCGCGGCAGTGATGGCGGCCATTCGCTTCGGTGTCGCCCGGGGCATCTTCTCCAACGAGGCGGGCCTCGGCACCGCCGGTATCGCCCAGGCCGCCGGCACCACCAACAGCCCGGTGCGTTCCGGCCTGATCGGCATGCTCGGTACCTTCATCGACACCCTGATCATCTGCACCATGACCGGCCTGGTGATCATCTGCTCCGGCGTCTGGACCAGTGGGCAGAGCGGTGCGGCCCTGTCCGCGGCGGCCTTCGAATCGGCGCTGCCCGGCTTCGGCGCGATCATCCTGAGCATCGCCCTGGTGATCTTCGCCTATACCACCATCCTGGGCTGGAGTTACTACGGCGAGCGTTGCTGGGAGTTCCTGGTCGGCACCAAGGCGATCCTGCCGTTCCGCATCCTCTGGGTGCTGGCGATTCCCTTCGGCGCCGTGGCGCAGCTGGATTTCGCATGGCTGGTGGCCGATACGCTGAACGGCCTGATGGCCCTGCCGAACCTGCTCTCGCTGCTCCTGCTGAGCCCCGTCGTGGTGAAGCTGACCCGTGAGTACTTCGCCAGGGATCGTCTGGTGGCGAATGCGTCCTGACTTCTGGGTCAGGACTTTTGCCGCGCGCCGTGCTTAACTTGGCGTCTTCGTACAACCACACCTGAAACAAGGATCCATGCAATGGCTCAAGTAACCCTCAAGGGCAATCCGATCACCGTCGACGGCCAGCTGCCGCAACAAGGCCAGCAAGCCCCGGCCTTCAGCCTGGTCGGCGGCGACCTGTCCGACGTGACCCTGGCCAGCCTGAGCGGCAAGCGCAAGGTGCTGAACATCTTCCCGAGCGTCGACACCCCGACCTGCGCCACCTCCGTGCGCAAGTTCAACGTCGAGGCCAGCAAGCTGGCCAATACCGTGGTGCTGTGCATCTCCGCTGACCTGCCGTTCGCCCAGAAGCGTTTCTGCGGTGCCGAAGGCCTGGACAACGTGATCAACCTGTCCACCATGCGCGGCGCCAACTTCCTCAAGGACTACGGCGTGGCCATCGCCAACGGCCCGCTGGCCGGCATCGCCGCCCGTGCTGTCGTGGTACTGGATGAGAACGACAAGGTGCTGCACAGCGAACTGGTCGGCGAGATCGCCGATGAGCCGAACTACGCGGCTGCTATCGCTGCCCTGTAAGGGACGGTGATAGGAGGAAGGGAGGCCAATGCAGGCTGTGTGAAAACTCCCTGAGTGCAGGCCAAGCAAACGCCCCGACTGGTTCGGGGCGTTGGCGTTTCTGGGTAATCGAAAGCGAGGAGCGGGATTTATCCCATCAGCTCGATCAACCGACGGGCGCCCAGCACGTTGAGGGCCCGTTTCAGGTTGTAGGCGTTTACCGCCAGGGCCATTTCCGTGCGTGCGCCCTGCAACTGGCGGAGCAGGAAGCGGCCGTTGCCCAGGATCCACTGCTTCAGGTTGCCGAAGGGGTGTTCGACGATGGATCGGCGCCTGACCATCATCTCCGGATGCGCCTGCATCCGCTGCTGCATCCGCGCAAACGCCGCTTCATGGGCATGCCGGGTCACGTGTCGGCGCCGGGCATTGGTGCACTGCGGCTTCAACGGGCAGTCACTGCAGTCGCTGCGTACGGCATAGGTGCGCTGGGTGCCCCTGACCTGTTTGAGCGGTAGCCACTGGCCCGCCGGACACTGGTACTGGTCGGTTTCCGCGTCGTAGCTAAAGGCACTGCGGTCGAACAGCGGTGTGTCACCCCCTTGGTTGTTGATCCCTCGATTCTCCGGCACATAGGCGGTGATTCCGGCATCGTCGCAGGCCTGGAACTGCTCGCCATTGGAGTAGCCGGCATCCGCGGTGACCGTCAATTGCGCCTGCCCCAAGACCGCCTGGGCAGCCTTGGCCATCGGCTCCAGCTGCTGATTGTCGCTGCCATCCTGAGTGACCGCATGGTGCAGGATCAGGCCATGCTCACCATCCACCGCGCTCTGCACGTTGAAGGCCACCTTGGCCCCTTGGTGGGTGCGCATCAGGCGGGCCTCGTCCTCGCCGACGAC